>NZ_JBEOOE010000272.1:0-201 GCF_040308885.1 Pseudoalteromonas sp. 120-MNA-CIBAN-0494 | reverse complement strand
ATTTAATACTTGTGGTTAAATATAGAAAACAATTGTTAAAAGGTGATGTAGGTGATTTTGTAAAACAAAAAATCACTAAAATTGCAGAGCGCTCAGAATTTAATATCGAAGAGATCGAGGTGGTCAAAGATCATATACACATATTGCTAACGATCTCTCCCAATATCAGTGTTGCGAGTTACGTTAGGAGAATTAAACAAT
>NZ_JBEOOE010000271.1:0-204 GCF_040308885.1 Pseudoalteromonas sp. 120-MNA-CIBAN-0494 | reverse complement strand
TGCTCTTTAAAAATTTGGAAAAGCTGATAATAAAATTCTGATAGATACTTTGTATTTATCAAGAGTTTTCAAAAGTAAAAAAAGAATGGTAGCAGTACCATTCAGTGCCATTTGATTAACGTTTTACGTTGATTGATTGGTATCTACTTTAGTATTCAATATTGACTTCTGGCGAAGTTAAACTGTCACACAACAAAGACCCGT
>NZ_JBEOOE010000270.1:0-205 GCF_040308885.1 Pseudoalteromonas sp. 120-MNA-CIBAN-0494 | reverse complement strand
TAGTGAAACGAAACAGCGCCGATGATAGTGTAGCATTTGCTATGTGAAAGTAGGACATTGCCAGGCTCCAAATTGTAAAAAGCCCGAATTTAACGATTCGGGCTTTTTTACGTCTGGGATTTAATAAATGTAAGCGTCTAGCGAACCACACCTAGCATCGATGTTCTGATTATCTAAAAATACCTGCTCAATGATAAATTCGGAG
>NZ_JBEOOE010000269.1:0-207 GCF_040308885.1 Pseudoalteromonas sp. 120-MNA-CIBAN-0494 | reverse complement strand
CACGCAGGAGGTCAGCAGTTCGATCCTGCTTAGCTCCACCACTTTACTTCTTAAAAATAAATATTCTTTATCGGGTCATAAACGACCTGAGAATGAAGTGTGTTTAATTTTGAGAAGTTTTTATTTCTCTTGCTCTTTAAAAATTTGGAAAAGCTGATAATAAAATTCTGATAGATACTTTGTATTTATCAAGAGTTTTCAAAAGTA
>NZ_JBEOOE010000268.1:0-209 GCF_040308885.1 Pseudoalteromonas sp. 120-MNA-CIBAN-0494 | reverse complement strand
CAGCGACTCTCAATGCGTCAGCAGCATAAAGGGGGTGAAAAGCTGTTTGTGGATTATTGTGGCCCCACAATTACCATTACTTGTCCGACGACACAAGAAAAGCGCACTGCTCAGATATTCGTTGCTGTGCTAGGTGCATCAAATTATACCTATGCTGAAGCAACGTATAGTCAGCAACTTGAAGATTGGGTAATGAGTCATGCGCGTTG
>NZ_JBEOOE010000267.1:0-210 GCF_040308885.1 Pseudoalteromonas sp. 120-MNA-CIBAN-0494 | reverse complement strand
GGGCATGATGGATTTGAACCATCGACCAATTGATTAAAAGTCAACTGCTCTACCAACTGAGCTAATGCCCCGCTCTGATAACTAACTAGCAAACCTTGCTGTTTAGTTACTTGCGTAAATCCGCCGACTAATATTTACTTTCACTGCTCATAGAATGGTGGGGCATGATGGATTTGAACCATCGACCAATTGATTAAAAGTCAACTGCTC
>NZ_JBEOOE010000266.1:0-211 GCF_040308885.1 Pseudoalteromonas sp. 120-MNA-CIBAN-0494 | reverse complement strand
ACGGACACGAGGATTTTCAATCCTCTGCTCTACCGACTGAGCTATCGAGGCACATAAACTGTGCGAGTTAACTAAATATTCTAAGCTAACTTTTTACTAAACTGATTTAGTAAATAAATGGTGCCGACTAACCGAGTCGACGGGTAACTTGAACAGACTACTGATTACAGCTTTCTTTTCAAATTACATTATAAATGGTGCCGACTAACCG
>NZ_JBEOOE010000265.1:0-211 GCF_040308885.1 Pseudoalteromonas sp. 120-MNA-CIBAN-0494 | reverse complement strand
ACGGACACGAGGATTTTCAATCCTCTGCTCTACCGACTGAGCTATCGAGGCACATAAACTGTGCGAGTTAACTAAATTTTCTAAGCTAACTTTTTACTAAACTAATTTAGTAAATAAATGGTGCCGACTAACGAAGTCGACGGGTAACTTGAACAGACTACTGATTACAGCTTTCTTTTCAAATTACATTATAAATGGTGCCGACTAACCG
>NZ_JBEOOE010000264.1:0-212 GCF_040308885.1 Pseudoalteromonas sp. 120-MNA-CIBAN-0494 | reverse complement strand
ATTTTTTGTTTTACAAAATCACCTACATCACCTTTTAACAATTGTTTTCTATATTTAACCACAAGTATTAAATGTAGTGCTATTAAATATTTATAGTGAGATTTAGTGTCATATTCCATCTTGACAACTCATTTGCATACAGTAGTCTATACAGTATATGAAAAAGACGCTTAGATACAACTACAGGCTAAATCCTACGCCAGAGCAAGAAG
>NZ_JBEOOE010000263.1:0-216 GCF_040308885.1 Pseudoalteromonas sp. 120-MNA-CIBAN-0494 | reverse complement strand
ATGGTGGGGCATGATGGATTTGAACCATCGACCAATTGATTAAAAGTCAACTGCTCTACCAACTGAGCTAATGCCCCCCTTTGATAACTAATTAGCAAGGCTGCTAGTTAGTTGATTGCGTAAATCCGCCGACTAATACTTTACTTTCACTGCTCATAGAATGGTGGGGCATGATGGATTTGAACCATCGACCAATTGATTAAAAGTCAACTGCTC
>NZ_JBEOOE010000262.1:0-218 GCF_040308885.1 Pseudoalteromonas sp. 120-MNA-CIBAN-0494 | reverse complement strand
ATGCCGACTGAATCTATTGCTGTAGAAAAAAACATAAACCAAAATAATTCACAACCTACAAAGATTGATATGAGAAATATATCAATTGATGAAATTAATACATTAATTAAATCAGGGGAAAGTGCTTTACTTGATGTAGTGCCATTTATACCATTAAATGTACTTGAACAATATAATAATGATCCCGAAAAAATAGGTAAAATCAAAGTAGACTTAAT
>NZ_JBEOOE010000261.1:0-223 GCF_040308885.1 Pseudoalteromonas sp. 120-MNA-CIBAN-0494 | reverse complement strand
GGGTGCATAGCTCAGCTGGATAGAGTACTCGGCTACGAACCGAGCGGTCGGAGGTTCGAATCCTCCTGCGCCCACCATACTTTAATAACTCTGCTTAGAGTTTAAATAAGCAAAAGCTCTGCTTAGAGTTAAAATAAGTAAACTATAAAGTGGGTGCATAGCTCAGCTGGATAGAGTACTCGGCTACGAACCGAGCGGTCGGAGGTTCGAATCCTCCTGCGCC
>NZ_JBEOOE010000260.1:0-226 GCF_040308885.1 Pseudoalteromonas sp. 120-MNA-CIBAN-0494 | reverse complement strand
TGATTGCATACCTTCAAGAAATAGCCAAAAGGCTCAAAAATCTGCCAACGCTACTTTTAGATGCCGGTTGCCCAAGTTATTAAGCGACAATTACGGTGGCCGGTCTAGCGACAATTATCTTGGCCGGTTTATCTGATAAGGTTCGGTACAGCAGAACGGAGGAGTTCACTGTGCCGGGAACACGAATCACTGATCAGCAGGTCACTATTTATATGAAACATAGAAA
>NZ_JBEOOE010000259.1:0-228 GCF_040308885.1 Pseudoalteromonas sp. 120-MNA-CIBAN-0494 | reverse complement strand
TCTGTAGCTCAGCTGGTTAGAGCGCACCCCTGATAAGGGTGAGGTCGGTAGTTCAAATCTACTCAGACCCACCACTTTACTCCCATACATCGTTATGGAATATCTCGTTTAGTAAACTAAACGTCGATTTCCCAGGCCTTGTCTGGAAGCAAAGTCGGTATACAAACAGTAAGACCAGCATATGTGGGGCTATAGCTCAGCTGGGAGAGCGCCTGCCTTGCACGCAGG
>NZ_JBEOOE010000258.1:0-228 GCF_040308885.1 Pseudoalteromonas sp. 120-MNA-CIBAN-0494 | reverse complement strand
TCTGTAGCTCAGCTGGTTAGAGCGCACCCCTGATAAGGGTGAGGTCGGTAGTTCAAATCTACTCAGACCCACCACTTCTTTTTAATACTTCGTTGTAAGCTTCGTTGTTTAGTAAACTAAACGGCCTCAACTTACGCCTTGTCTTAAAAATAAGTCGGTATACAAACAGTAAGACCAGCATATGTGGGGCTATAGCTCAGCTGGGAGAGCGCCTGCCTTGCACGCAGG
>NZ_JBEOOE010000257.1:0-229 GCF_040308885.1 Pseudoalteromonas sp. 120-MNA-CIBAN-0494 | reverse complement strand
AACATGTACGGCTTTACTGGAACTTACAAAGGTAAGCCAGTGAGCATTATGGGTTCTGGCATGGGCATTCCTTCAATGTCAATTTATGCTCGTGAGCTTATTGTCAGTTTTGGCGTTAAAAATATTATTCGTATAGGTACCTGTGGTGGTATTGGTAGCGATATTAAAATTCGCGACGTAATTTTTGCACAAGGTGCAAGCACAGATTCAAACGTAAATCGTGCCCGCG
>NZ_JBEOOE010000256.1:0-230 GCF_040308885.1 Pseudoalteromonas sp. 120-MNA-CIBAN-0494 | reverse complement strand
AATACAAGCTTACTAACCTTGGGTAAATATTTTGCCAGCGGAGTGTGTAACATTTGACAGCCCTTTTAAAAAATGAAGAGTGATTACTTTAAACAAAAAACCCTATACAAGAAACCGCTTAATCTAAAACATTAAATTTTAGGCAAAAAAAAGCGCAGTAAACTGCGCTAATGGTTGGATTAAATATTACTAGCCAACAAGTGCTAATAAAATACCTGCAGCAACAGCAC
>NZ_JBEOOE010000255.1:0-230 GCF_040308885.1 Pseudoalteromonas sp. 120-MNA-CIBAN-0494 | reverse complement strand
CTGCAACACGTTATCGAACAATGTGCCGATCTAGGTGATATAGCTCAATTAACACCAGTGACAACCGACGAAGAAGTTAACATCACCGACGAGCAATTTAAGCAAACCGTGATTGATTTAAAAGAACACATTGTCGCCGGCGATATTTTCCAAGTAGTGCCATCTCGTTGTTTCAGCTTACCTTGCCCAAATACACTCGGGGCTTATCGGGCTTTGCGTTTAACTAATCC
>NZ_JBEOOE010000254.1:0-230 GCF_040308885.1 Pseudoalteromonas sp. 120-MNA-CIBAN-0494 | reverse complement strand
CAACAGTGGTTTTTTGATAATGGCCGAGTTGGCTACTCGATTAAACAAACTCAACAGCATAACTTAAGCCTAGTAACAGAATTAAACCCTGAGTCGCGGTTTTTTATTTATTTGCACCCCCAAAATATATTTGGGCAAAAAATTGCTAGTTCAAATAAAAAAATTAACCAGGTAGAAAAAGATAACTCGCCGCAACAAAAAAATAATAAAAAAATTAGTAAGCGCAAGCT
>NZ_JBEOOE010000253.1:0-231 GCF_040308885.1 Pseudoalteromonas sp. 120-MNA-CIBAN-0494 | reverse complement strand
GAAGAACATCACGACGAGGAACAGCAGGCCGACCACGGCCGCCGCGAGGCCCGTCTTCGCGCCGGCGGCCACGCCGACGCTCGACTCGATGTAGGCCGCCGCCGGCGCGCCGCCGAGGAAACCGGAGAAGATCGAGCTGATCGAATCGGCGGTCAGCGCACGGCCGCCGTTGATGATGCGGCCGTTCTCGTCGAGCTGGCCGGCTTGGCCCGCGACCGCGCGGATCGTGCC
>NZ_JBEOOE010000252.1:0-231 GCF_040308885.1 Pseudoalteromonas sp. 120-MNA-CIBAN-0494 | reverse complement strand
AATAAAAAAAACAAAAAATAAATAAAAAAAACAAAAAAAAAAAAAAAACCACAGACAAAACATAAAAAAAAAAAAAAAAAAACAAACTAAAAAAAAAAACCTTACAAAAAAATAAAAAAAAAAAAATAAAATAACAAAATACTTTTGATGCTAGCCAAGATAAATAAAATACAAATTAATTAAATAAAAATGGAGTAAATACAAAAATAAAATATTTTTTTTGTGACAAGT
>NZ_JBEOOE010000251.1:0-231 GCF_040308885.1 Pseudoalteromonas sp. 120-MNA-CIBAN-0494 | reverse complement strand
GGGGGGGGGGGGGGGGGGGGGGGGGGGGGGGGGGGGGATTGTTTGTCGTTGATAATTATCAAATAAAATTATAAATATATAAAAATTTAAAAAAAAAAAAAAAAAAAAAAAAAAAAAAAAAAAATAAAAAAAAAAAAAAAAATAATAAAAAAAAAAAAAAAACTAGATAAATTTATAAATTAAAATAAAAAAAAAAAAAAATAAAATATTAAAAAAAAAAAAAAAAAAAAA
>NZ_JBEOOE010000250.1:0-231 GCF_040308885.1 Pseudoalteromonas sp. 120-MNA-CIBAN-0494 | reverse complement strand
GGTGATATCAGTGCTATGCAATGGCGCGATAATTTATTGTTCGATGCGCCTACATTAGTCGGTTGCGTCGATGACAAACGGTTAATAGAAATTGCCGATCATCTGAGTTTATTTGCTTGCCGTAATAATCGTTTATTAAACACTGCCGCCCAGCAACTTGTGCCCGCAATAGAGCAAGCTAAGCAGCGTTTTGGTTCCCATCGCATCGGAGTGGTTTTAGGCACCAGCACC
>NZ_JBEOOE010000249.1:0-231 GCF_040308885.1 Pseudoalteromonas sp. 120-MNA-CIBAN-0494 | reverse complement strand
TACATTTGTTTAGGTATTAATATTGACGGCCATAAAGAATTTCTTGGCATGTGGATTTCAGAAAATGAAGGGGCTTAGTTTTGGTTGAGCGTGCTCACCGAATTAATCCTACGGGGTGTTGAAGATATCTTAATCTCGTGCTTATTTGTGGTGAATGGATTTACTGATTCTATTAATACTTTTTACCAGCTAAGTCATGTTCAATTGTGTATAGTGAATATGGTTCTATAA
>NZ_JBEOOE010000248.1:0-231 GCF_040308885.1 Pseudoalteromonas sp. 120-MNA-CIBAN-0494 | reverse complement strand
CATCCGCACGCTGCTGTCGAACGCGATGTATGCGAAGCCGCTGTCGTTCCAGAGCCTCACGAGCGAGGACGTGCCCGACCAGCCGGACCGGCTGAAGGTGACCGCGACGCTGAAGCTGCATCCGAAGGATCAGCAGAAGCTCGAGCAGATCGCGAGCCGGATGAGCATGGAGAAAAGCATTTCCAGCGTGAGCTGGACCGCGAAGGAAGCGGAGCCGATGACGGAGTGAGC
>NZ_JBEOOE010000247.1:0-231 GCF_040308885.1 Pseudoalteromonas sp. 120-MNA-CIBAN-0494 | reverse complement strand
CGTTAGTAGTGGGTAACACAACCCACCGAGTAGTAAAAAAGGGATGAGTAACCAGCCTTCAAATACGGAAAATATTAAAAACAGCGGACTGAGTAATAATAATTTTATAATACGAAGTAGTACTTTATTAACAGGTGAAAGCATACTTAAAGAAATCGATAAAACAGCTTTTCAGTCACGTAATATTAAATGTTATAGATCATTAATTTGTCTAGAAAAAAAAAAAATAAT
>NZ_JBEOOE010000246.1:0-231 GCF_040308885.1 Pseudoalteromonas sp. 120-MNA-CIBAN-0494 | reverse complement strand
TTGTTATTTATCAAGAGTTTTCAAAAGTAAAAAAAGAATGGTAGCAGTACCATTCAGTGCCATTTAATTAACTCTTATGAGTTGATTGATTGGTATCTACTTTAGTATTCAATATTGACTTCTGGCGAAGTTAAACTGTCACACAACAAAGACTCGTTTGGGTTGTATGGTTAAGTGACTAAGCGTACACGGTGGATGCCTTGGCAGTTGGAGGCGATGAAGGACGTATTA
>NZ_JBEOOE010000245.1:0-231 GCF_040308885.1 Pseudoalteromonas sp. 120-MNA-CIBAN-0494 | reverse complement strand
ACCAGGTGAAATATTTAAACTTCTGGCAATCTCTCGATGGGATAATTGTGCTGAGTACTTCAGCCGTAAAATGGAATGTAATTTACTCATAGATATAGGTCTTGTTGTCATTGTTGTTATCCTCATCAAACGATTCAGATAACGGTTTAACACACCTACAAAAATGATAAAACGTGAACTCGGTTACGAGTGGTATTAAGCTTTGATCGGCAAAATCATTAAGAGCATAAA
>NZ_JBEOOE010000244.1:0-232 GCF_040308885.1 Pseudoalteromonas sp. 120-MNA-CIBAN-0494 | reverse complement strand
TGACAACAGTGATCGCCCGGCCTCGGTGCTGATCGGCCAACTGCGCGACCACTTGGCCAGCGGCTGGCAGCACACCAGCGACGATCAGCCGCTGATCGACGCACTGACCCAGGAACACCCCCTGCAACCATTCAGCGCCCGCTACTTCCACGAAGGCGATCCGCTGTTCAGCTATGCCCGCGAATGGCAATGGCTGCATCAGGCACCGGCGGTCATCACCCAAGAGCAAGGC
>NZ_JBEOOE010000243.1:0-232 GCF_040308885.1 Pseudoalteromonas sp. 120-MNA-CIBAN-0494 | reverse complement strand
AAGCAGGATCACGCCTATACACCGAATTTCATCCTGAATGTATTGAGCGTATTAAAATGATTAAAGACGCACAAGCTATCGGTTTTACTCTTAACGAATGTAAAAGATACCTGAATGATCATTTCAATGGCACTCTCAATATTGATAAAGATTTAATTACTATTTCCGAAAAACTTACTAAGGCGAAACGTCAAAAAACTGAGATCATCAATACTATTAACCAGCTTAGTGC
>NZ_JBEOOE010000242.1:0-232 GCF_040308885.1 Pseudoalteromonas sp. 120-MNA-CIBAN-0494 | reverse complement strand
CGTTGAATAGCTCATCATTAAATAATCTAGGCTCCAGTTTGTGATAAATCTAAACGGCTCTAGCAGCTGTGCTGAATCGTTATGCCAATGATCAACCGCTTGTACTAATAAAGTAGATTGTTGCTCTGTAAGCTGTTCAAAGTCTTAAAACGGCCCTTGGTGCGATTGCCATTAATTATTATGATTAGTAAAAATACGCGACTCTATGCTGTCTTCCATTGCAAGGCCTGCA
>NZ_JBEOOE010000241.1:0-233 GCF_040308885.1 Pseudoalteromonas sp. 120-MNA-CIBAN-0494 | reverse complement strand
ATGCCACACAAGCCGTCTTTGCAAGTTTTATCTTTTGGCATACTGGATATCGCGCGCGCCGGCATATTGTCAGCCAGCTATATCGAGGTCAGATGGTCAAATGGCTACTGACAGTGTTTGGTTTCGCACTAATTTTTATTACCGTACAACCCCTAGCAGCGCCTGCGTTGTTCATCGGTTTTATGGTAATGCAAATTAGTCACAGTTGGATGTTGTGGCACATACGCTAGTAC
>NZ_JBEOOE010000240.1:0-233 GCF_040308885.1 Pseudoalteromonas sp. 120-MNA-CIBAN-0494 | reverse complement strand
ATTTAAATGAGCTCATTATGGCACGCAGAATTACCTACACTTTTAAAAATCAACCGCGCGAAATTAACTTCGCCAAAGATAAATACCACGATATGTATCAGGCTATTGCGGCTGCCGAAGGTATCGATTTAACTAACTACTTAAACATGGTACGCCAAATTGAAATGACCTCTAAAGGGTCATCGGCTGTGCGTAACTTTCGTGATCAAGAATTTTCTCGCATGGGCTTTAGC
>NZ_JBEOOE010000239.1:0-233 GCF_040308885.1 Pseudoalteromonas sp. 120-MNA-CIBAN-0494 | reverse complement strand
ATTTTCATAACGGCGAAAATAAAATGATTAATGCATGGCAACAGCTCATCAATTATGCAGGCAAATTTAAAGATCAACATGACCCAAAAAACAAATATATTTTGACGCAATCTCTAGATTTACCGAGGGATAAAAAACAAGCTGATGAAAGTATTACGGGCACTTTAACGAAAATGTCTAAAAATGGGCTTGTTAAAAAAAGACATGACATTAACTCGCCCTTGCAAAATGCA
>NZ_JBEOOE010000238.1:0-233 GCF_040308885.1 Pseudoalteromonas sp. 120-MNA-CIBAN-0494 | reverse complement strand
GGAGAATTAAACAATCTACAACGCAAAGTCTATGGTCGAGATTTAAATGGTTTAAAAAGCAATTCTGGGTTAAAAAAACATTTTGGTCTGACGGATATTTTGTTTGCTCTGTTGGAAATGCGGCTGCTGATACAATTCGAAAATACATTCAAGAGCAGGGCTAACTATTCCGATTCATCCCATCGACGCCGCTTCGCGTCGATCAATGGGTTTTCTCGGAAAATTTCGATAAA
>NZ_JBEOOE010000237.1:0-234 GCF_040308885.1 Pseudoalteromonas sp. 120-MNA-CIBAN-0494 | reverse complement strand
CAGATAAACCTATGCAGGTATTCGTCTCACTAATTCACTTTACCGTGACAGGCTTTATAGCGCTCGCCACTGCCGCAGGGGCAAGGACTATTGCGAGATGGCGGTGCAGCAATAGTGCGGGCGTTATTTGCAGCTGCTGTTTTTGGTATTATTGTTGATGTTGATGTTGCTGATGCAGATTTTACGGATGCTAAATTTGCACTTTCTGGTGAGTTTTTTGGCGAAGTAATAGCC
>NZ_JBEOOE010000236.1:0-234 GCF_040308885.1 Pseudoalteromonas sp. 120-MNA-CIBAN-0494 | reverse complement strand
CTCTAAGGGCGGTATCTTTCGCTCTTAAAATTGGATTTAAAATGTACTCAAGTATGGATTTTTTTCCCGTGATGACATCTACTGAAGTGAGCATCCCTGGAATTATTGGCATCTCTGTGCCATCGTCTTTCATTAAACTGGACTCTTGTGTTCGCACTTTTACAATATAGAAACTATTGCCTTCTTCATCCTGTGACGTATCGGCGCTAATGTGTTCAACGGTTCCTTTTAGCC
>NZ_JBEOOE010000235.1:0-235 GCF_040308885.1 Pseudoalteromonas sp. 120-MNA-CIBAN-0494 | reverse complement strand
CATAAGAGTCGACCATTAAGTCTTTCTTTTCAGAAGTAACAAAACGATCTGCTGCGCCGTCCAATGTCTGGATACGAGCATCCAGATAGCGAACTTTATCGACTAAAGGTAATTTAAAGTGAAGGCCAGGAGCAAAAACGGTTGTTACGTCTCCATCTTTAAGCACCTTACCGAAACGTGCAACAATCGCGCGCTCACCTTCGCTTACCACCATCAAAGAGGAAAAACTCACCCC
>NZ_JBEOOE010000234.1:0-235 GCF_040308885.1 Pseudoalteromonas sp. 120-MNA-CIBAN-0494 | reverse complement strand
CTCGGTCTTTTTTTTCTAGATCCTTTTCCATATTTTGTCCAAATCTATTACGTCCTGGATTTGTTTGTCAAGGTGCGATTGAAACAGCATTCACTCTAGAAAAACGAGCAGCAAGGATACGATCAATAGCGCTATTTTTATTCGTTTGTACTTGCTCAAGTGGTACTGATTCAGCTCTTGAATAGCGTTTTTCGTTTCGATCTCGCTTTTTTTCACTTCCCTCTTGATAAACTTG
>NZ_JBEOOE010000233.1:0-236 GCF_040308885.1 Pseudoalteromonas sp. 120-MNA-CIBAN-0494 | reverse complement strand
CTTGTGTTTTAGCTCATGATGATACTTCCAATGATGATGCGCTGCAAAACGATGCACCCGTTGATGACAAAAAAGCTGCTGTAGCCGCAGCCATTGCTCGCGCCAAAGCGAAAAAGGCCGCAAAAGCATTAGCAGATGCTGAAATTACAACTGACGATGCGCGGCAAAACGAGGCCCCCGTTGATGACAAAAAAGCCGCTGTAGCCGCAGCCATTGCTCGCGCCAAAACGAAAAAG
>NZ_JBEOOE010000232.1:0-236 GCF_040308885.1 Pseudoalteromonas sp. 120-MNA-CIBAN-0494 | reverse complement strand
TTTCCCAGGCGCTACAACTAGATTAAATATCGCCTCACCCTAAACGAGACACAGGAGAAAAATACTTAATTACACCGCAAAGCTAATTAATACTCAGCACGATCTAATTAGTTTTTTAATACCTGAATTACAAATAGGTAAAAGCCGATACTGCTTCCAGTATCGGCTAATTATTTATGAATCATAAATATTATAAGCTGAGAATAGCAGGCTGCTCTAGCCGCTCAGCTTAGTGT
>NZ_JBEOOE010000231.1:0-236 GCF_040308885.1 Pseudoalteromonas sp. 120-MNA-CIBAN-0494 | reverse complement strand
TGGGACCGGTCTGTGCAATACTGATTAAAATAGCACTAGGTAATACAACCCATTTTAAAAATGGTCGAGAAGCTGCGGCCTGCTTTGGTCTAACACCAGTACAGCATAGTAGCGGGGGAAAACAAAAGATAGGCTCGATATCTAAAGTAATAGGAAATAAGAAGCTGCGTAGTGCTTTGTATAAAGGCGCATTAGCTGTTGTTTCACAACTAGAAAAAAGAGAAGTTCGTAGCCAA
>NZ_JBEOOE010000230.1:0-237 GCF_040308885.1 Pseudoalteromonas sp. 120-MNA-CIBAN-0494 | reverse complement strand
CCCTTGAACTGATGACTGATTCGCGTGTCGTCGACGATGAGATACAGCAGGTCTTCCACCACATCCGCAATGCCTGCGCGTTCGCCCAGCTGAAGATAAAGGCTGTTGTCCGGTTCACGGTGAAAGCTTTGACAGCCTGTTAGAACAAGGCTGGCCAGAACAACAAGAGCGGCGAAGTGGGTCCGCATTGTGCCTGAGCGCATGATCAGAAACTCCCCTGCAGAGACAAATAAACAC
>NZ_JBEOOE010000229.1:0-238 GCF_040308885.1 Pseudoalteromonas sp. 120-MNA-CIBAN-0494 | reverse complement strand
ATGCCTACACCTTAGTTAATATTTTTGCTATGGCTGATATTATGGACATACAGCCTGATCACCGCGCATCAACAGACAAACTCCAAGTTATTGTTATTAATTCATTAAAAGGTGGTTGTGGTAAAACAACAAGCATGGTTAACATTGCTGCTGCACTCGCTACCACTAACATTAAACGTTACCGTATCGGTATAATTGATTTAGATCCTCAAGGGTCATCATCAAGCTTTTTCCCATC
>NZ_JBEOOE010000228.1:0-238 GCF_040308885.1 Pseudoalteromonas sp. 120-MNA-CIBAN-0494 | reverse complement strand
AAAGTGGAGGGCATAGCCCTTTATTGCAGGCGCTGCCTTTTTGCTTAAATTACGAATTAACGGGTGATGGATTATTAGCGCAGAGCGCTTTTTGGATTTTTGAAGAGGCATTTAAAGACGCCAGCGGTAAGCATTTAATGATAGATCGCTTATGCGATGTATTTTTAATTAGTGTTTTGCGCAAGGTATTAGAAGAGGGTGCCATTAAAACCGGGATGATGGCAGGGCTTACTCATCC
>NZ_JBEOOE010000227.1:0-239 GCF_040308885.1 Pseudoalteromonas sp. 120-MNA-CIBAN-0494 | reverse complement strand
GTGCATGTAAAAAAAAAAAATTTGACATTTATAAATAAAAAAGATAAAAAAAAAAAATTTTTTGTTTAAAATTTTTTTAAAAAAAGTAAAATTAAATATTTAAAATAAAAAAAAAAAAAAAAAAATTTTTAATTAAAAAAGTATTTTTTTTTTTAATAAAAAAAAAATTTTTTATTTAAAAAAAAAAAATTTTTTTATTTTTTAATTTTTTTATTATATTTTTTTTAATTTTTTTTTTT
>NZ_JBEOOE010000226.1:0-239 GCF_040308885.1 Pseudoalteromonas sp. 120-MNA-CIBAN-0494 | reverse complement strand
GTTTTAAAAATAACAAAAAAAAAAAACACAAAAAATTTTATTTTATTAATAAAAAAAAAAAGCGTTTTTATTTTAAAAAAAAAAAAGACGTTTTTTAAAATTAAAAAAAAAAAAAAAAATAATAAAAAAAAAAAAAAAAATAATTTTTTAATTTTATTATAAAAAAAAAAAATTTAAAAAAAAAAATTCAAAAATTAGCTGCAAAATATAATTAATTTTTTTCAATAAAAAAAAAACTA
>NZ_JBEOOE010000225.1:0-239 GCF_040308885.1 Pseudoalteromonas sp. 120-MNA-CIBAN-0494 | reverse complement strand
GGCTCGACCCGCAGCAGATGGACGACCCCAACGCCCGCTACCGGTTGTCGGCCACCACGCGCTTATGGGCGCTGGCGGTACAGGCCAGTGGCGACCCGGCGATTGGGTTGCGGGTGTCGCGGTTTGTCAGCCCCACCACCTTTCATGCGCTGGGTTACGCATTGGTGGCCAGCGGCAGCTTGCGCGAGGTATTCGAGCGCATCGTGCGCTATCACCAGGTGGTCAGTGATGCCTTGGAC
>NZ_JBEOOE010000224.1:0-240 GCF_040308885.1 Pseudoalteromonas sp. 120-MNA-CIBAN-0494 | reverse complement strand
CTTCAATTTGGTTAAATACATCTTCGCAAACGTTTTTTTGACGTTGATGATCTTTTGATGAATTACCATGACTGCAGTCAACGACTAAACGAGCACTGAGTTTCGCCTTATGAATTTGGGCTTCACTCTGAGCAACACTGTCTGCATCATAGTTAGGTGCTAAACCGCCACGTAAAATAATGTGTCCATCTGGATTACCGGCCGTTTGCAACAAAGAAACTTGACCTTCTTGGTTAATGC
>NZ_JBEOOE010000223.1:0-240 GCF_040308885.1 Pseudoalteromonas sp. 120-MNA-CIBAN-0494 | reverse complement strand
CGACTACGTCGCGCGCAATTTCGCGGCCGCCGCGATGAACGGGCGCATCGTGCAGATCGGCGTGATCAATGGCCCCGCGAAGGAGCTCGACCTGTTTCCGATGCTGACGAAGCGGCTCACGCACATCGGCTCGACGCTGCGCTCGCGCACATACGCGGAGAAGGCGCAGATCATTCGCGAGCTCGAGGAGGCCGTGTGGCCGCTGATCCGGCAAGGCACGGTCAAGCCTCGGGTCTATCG
>NZ_JBEOOE010000222.1:0-240 GCF_040308885.1 Pseudoalteromonas sp. 120-MNA-CIBAN-0494 | reverse complement strand
CTTTACCCGACGTATCTGGCCCAGTAAGCAGGGTGATGTTGTTGACGTGATCGACCCGTAACGTGACGGCCAGTCCCTTGGGAAGCCGGAAGTTCCGGGGGCCATATTTGAACCCCAGATTCGCCAGCGTCTCCGCACCGACAGGAGCCGGGGTAGCGGCTGCAGCAGAAGGGCTCGGCACGGCTCCCCCGTGTGAAGGAGCACACCCCGCCACGACGAGCAGAACCGTCACCGCAACCG
>NZ_JBEOOE010000221.1:0-241 GCF_040308885.1 Pseudoalteromonas sp. 120-MNA-CIBAN-0494 | reverse complement strand
GCGTTAGTCATCGCATCTGCGGTTGCTAAAGTTGAGTTCTCAGCTTGTACCAACGGTAACGTTGTGCCTACACTCCAAGCGATACCCACATACCATATGACAGCAACAATGATAGAGAGAATCAAAAACTTACCGATATTAGGACGAGTTAAGTCGATCTCTTCTGCCGCTTGAGGGATAACGTCAAAGCCCACAAACATAAAGGGCACCATCACAATGACTGCCATAATACCAGCAGCAC
>NZ_JBEOOE010000220.1:0-241 GCF_040308885.1 Pseudoalteromonas sp. 120-MNA-CIBAN-0494 | reverse complement strand
GGCAGACTGCGACAAATAGCATCGAAAAGTTTCGAACTTTATTGTCATGGTTTTAGTATTTATTGTCGAGTTTCATAATTATTGTCCTCCGACACTTATATCTATTTTGAACTTCAATTATAGATTGGCAATCACAGCAGTTTTCTGCCGTTGGCACTGTTACTAAGTAAGCGCGCATTTAAGCAGTGCGCTTAGCTATAATCGAAGTCTAGCTGCACATTCCACGGCATTAGGTCGGTAA
>NZ_JBEOOE010000219.1:0-242 GCF_040308885.1 Pseudoalteromonas sp. 120-MNA-CIBAN-0494 | reverse complement strand
CATGAATAATGACAAAAATATAAAAAAAACTATAAAAAAATAAGCAAAATTAAAAAATTTAATTTTACATAAAACACGATTAATATTGGTAAAAAAATAAAAAAAAAGATAATTATCGCAAAACATTATAAAAAAAAAAAAAAAAAAAAAAAAACATATCAAGAACAAAAAAAACTATATTATACATTTTCATTTGTATATAAACTTGTTGATAACTATAAAATATATGAAAAAATGGGAAA
>NZ_JBEOOE010000218.1:0-242 GCF_040308885.1 Pseudoalteromonas sp. 120-MNA-CIBAN-0494 | reverse complement strand
CATCTTTTTCTCCTTCTTCACTCCGTATTAAAACACACCATACGTTACATCACCCCCCCCCCCCCCCCACCCCACCCCCCCCCACCCCACCCCCCACCCCCACCCCCCCCCCCCCGCCCCGCCCCCCCCCCCCCCCCCCCCCCCCCCCCCCCCGCCCCCCCCCCCCCCGGCCCCCGCATATAGTCAACATGAAAAAATAGACCAAGTTTATTTAGCTGCTGCCAAAGTGGGAGGGATTGTAG
>NZ_JBEOOE010000217.1:0-251 GCF_040308885.1 Pseudoalteromonas sp. 120-MNA-CIBAN-0494 | reverse complement strand
ACTTTAAGCCAATGATCCACCCACCTCCGCGCGACCTATGACCGCCGCTCGAGTAGTTTTACTCGCCCCACCCCCCCCCCACCACCCCCACCCACCCCCACCCCCCCCCCCCCCCCCCACCCCCCCCGCCCCCCCCCGCCCCCCCCCCCCCCCCCCCGCCCCCCCCCCGCCCCCCCCCCCCCCCCCCCCCGTACGACCCCCGCTGCCTATACCGAACGCGCAGGACCCCCTTTCCCAGCACAATGCTACTC
>NZ_JBEOOE010000216.1:0-242 GCF_040308885.1 Pseudoalteromonas sp. 120-MNA-CIBAN-0494 | reverse complement strand
CTAAGTAGCTCAGCTGGTTAGAGCACATCACTCATAATGATGGGGTCACAGGTTCAAATCCCGTCTTAGCCACCATTTCTTCTTTTAGAAATGGCTCTGCAAGAGTTAAATTGCAGCTCAATGAAGAGTTTAAAATAACTACCTAGTGTTTAATAACACAAAGTAATGCGGGAGTGGCGGAATTGGTAGACGCGCTGGATTTAGGTTCCAGTAACTTCGGTTGTGAGAGTTCAAGTCTCTCT
>NZ_JBEOOE010000215.1:0-243 GCF_040308885.1 Pseudoalteromonas sp. 120-MNA-CIBAN-0494 | reverse complement strand
GCATTGACCGTCTTCAGTGACTTGTCGGGCACGTCCGCCTCCTCCACCTTGTCGCCGTCAAGGTTGAAGTCCAGAAACCACGTCCCGGTCTCAGACTGCCGCACGTCATCAAGGTAGAGTTGTGACAGTTCATTGATGCGCCCACCCGTCAACAGGCCCAACAGCGGCAGCCAGTAGTAGTGCGGTCGCCAGCGCGTGGACCCGTCGCGTGTGATGGTTCCTGCGCCACGCGTGAACCAGTCC
>NZ_JBEOOE010000214.1:0-243 GCF_040308885.1 Pseudoalteromonas sp. 120-MNA-CIBAN-0494 | reverse complement strand
CTACTAAAGAAAGTGGAGGCAGCTGTGCGCAGGTTAGTAGACCGGGGATCTGGGAAACCGGCGCGCCCGAGAGCGCCCTGCGCACAGCCACCATAAAGCTCAGGCGAGACCTGACTGTCTGATGAACGATGCACCCCAAATACTCCGGGCTACTAAACCCGATCACTGATGGGCAGTGACGCAATCACAGTAGCGATGAGGTCTGGGGCGCACAAGCCGGCGGATTCTGGCGCAGGCGTAGGC
>NZ_JBEOOE010000213.1:0-244 GCF_040308885.1 Pseudoalteromonas sp. 120-MNA-CIBAN-0494 | reverse complement strand
GCTCTGAATTGTAAAAAATGACTAGCTACAAACTCCTAACTACATACCCTTCACAAGGCGCACATTTAATCCACTTTGCCAAGAGTGCCTTATCACTAGCAACATTCACATCTAACGGCAAAAATACCGCACTACCAGAGCCAGTCATTCGTGATGTTCCTAGTGCTTGCTCTTCTAAACGTTGCAAATACTGAAGCGCTTCATCGACAGCAGGGGCAAGGCTGATAACCACGGGCGTAAAGAC
>NZ_JBEOOE010000212.1:0-244 GCF_040308885.1 Pseudoalteromonas sp. 120-MNA-CIBAN-0494 | reverse complement strand
TTACTTATACCGCCGCTGAATTTATAAAAGGAAACATGCCACTTGGCAAAGAAGTTATTTTAACTGACCAAGAAGCCTTTGATATTGAATTTTACTTTAGCCACCTAGCACGCCCAGAATTTGCCGCTAAAGCAAACGACTGGCCTGAAGGCGGCGCACCAAAAGACGTACGCCGTTAAGTGTATTAACTACTGTTCAATACTAAAACTAAAAAGTCAGTTGGATTCACCCACTGGCTTTTCAT
>NZ_JBEOOE010000211.1:0-245 GCF_040308885.1 Pseudoalteromonas sp. 120-MNA-CIBAN-0494 | reverse complement strand
AGGTCAAATCGCGGGTATGCAGACGCTCGTACAACTGCCCTGCCATAATAAATAGGGCAGCTGAGCTTAAGCCATGGGCCAGCATTTGAATCATTAAACCTTGCAAGCTGAGCAACGTACCTGCATAGATTGCCAATACCACAAAACCCATGTGCGAGATACTGGTATAAGCCAGCAGGCGCTTCATATCGGTCTGCATAAAGGCTAGCCATGCGCCATAAAAGATACCAATCGTACCCAAGGTC
>NZ_JBEOOE010000210.1:0-246 GCF_040308885.1 Pseudoalteromonas sp. 120-MNA-CIBAN-0494 | reverse complement strand
GCCCTCTTCCAAAGCCTTGGAAGAAATAGCCATAGCCATGGAACTGTCGACGAATCCAACGCTTAAGCAAGCTTTGAATCACGTAGCCAATTACTTTGGTGAAATACAGGAACCTCAGCGCGATCAGGAACATCCGCCTGCAGAAATGAATACCCTAGCTGCTCTCATGTCTTCTGCAATCAGAAGGCCAAGCGTGGCATCAGGGTATTCGAGTGCTGAGTTAGCGAGACCAACCAAATTATCACC
>NZ_JBEOOE010000209.1:0-246 GCF_040308885.1 Pseudoalteromonas sp. 120-MNA-CIBAN-0494 | reverse complement strand
ACCTCACCCTGGAAGCGGATGTCGCCATCATCGGCAGCGGCGCCGGGGGCGGTACCACCGCCGAAATCCTCAGCGCCGCCGGCTACAAAGTGTTGCTGATCGAAGAAGGCCCGCTCAAGACCAGCAGCGACTTCAAGCTGCTGGAAGACGAAGCCTACGCCAGCCTTTACCAGGAAGGCATCGGGCGGATGAGCAAGGACGGCGCTATCACCATCCTGCAGGGCCGGGCCGTGGGCGGTACTACGT
>NZ_JBEOOE010000208.1:0-248 GCF_040308885.1 Pseudoalteromonas sp. 120-MNA-CIBAN-0494 | reverse complement strand
ACCTGGGTTGGCCACAGAAAAGCATGCATCTGTGCATCGAATATTCCCATCAAGCCACTTTCAGCAAAAGCCCCTACTTGCGCAAAATAATTGATACTGACGGCAATCAATCCCAACACGGCACCTAGGCCGATATATTTTGCAACGCTAATGCTCAGATTAAGTTGACCCTTAATGAGGTATTGCATCAATGTGTCGCCAATAACGGCGGCAACACTCAGATAGATAACCCATTTAGATATCAACAC
>NZ_JBEOOE010000207.1:0-248 GCF_040308885.1 Pseudoalteromonas sp. 120-MNA-CIBAN-0494 | reverse complement strand
ACATTAAAGTGCTTGGTGAAGATGAAAAACCGTATCAAGTGATGCCACAGCTAAACTTTAATTATCGTTCTGCAGACATTTTTAACTCTATCGACTTTAAATTTAATTCAGAACTGACCAATTTCCGTCATCAAGATAATGAATATAATACAGCTACCCGCTTACATTTAGTGCCTAGCTTAATTTGGCCAATACAAGGGCCAGCAGGTTCATTTACCAGTGAAGTTAAATTACTGCAAACTCAGTAC
>NZ_JBEOOE010000206.1:0-248 GCF_040308885.1 Pseudoalteromonas sp. 120-MNA-CIBAN-0494 | reverse complement strand
ATGTTATTGTTAGGCTCAGCATTATTAGAAGTAGTCATATCAGGTTTTGTTATCGTATCAGTCATATTATTCGCCATTATCAAAGGCTTATCGACAAGCTGGCTCATTCACTTGTCCCTAAGAGTAAATTTAAAAGTCACATACAGTCATAACATGAGCAGTTATAAGGCACGCCTACGCGAAACTGTAACAATTTATGTGTGATGTTAGTTTACACACGTAAACTAACTTTAGCAAAGTCATTTGAC
>NZ_JBEOOE010000205.1:0-248 GCF_040308885.1 Pseudoalteromonas sp. 120-MNA-CIBAN-0494 | reverse complement strand
CGCTCGTCGCGGGCACGGTCGGGCAGATCTCGCTCGGCCACGCCGCGCTGCTCGTGATCGGCGCGTATGCGTCGGCGCTGCTGTCGTCGGATCTCGGCTGGTCGCCGGCCGTGACGATTCCGTGCGCGGGCGTGATCACCGCCGTGCTCGGCACGCTGCTCGTCTATCCGGCGTTCCGGCTGCGCGGGCACTACGTGTCGATCGCGACGCTCGGCATCGGCGAAGTGGTGAGCCTCGTGATCCTGAAC
>NZ_JBEOOE010000204.1:0-248 GCF_040308885.1 Pseudoalteromonas sp. 120-MNA-CIBAN-0494 | reverse complement strand
CCCCCGCCCCCCCCGCCGCCCCACCCCCCCCGCCCCCCCCAGCCCCCCCCCCCCCGCCCCCCCCCGCCGCCCGCCCCCCCCCCGCCCCCCCCCCCCCCCCCCCCCCCCCCCCCCCCCCGCCCCCCCCCCCCCCCCCCCCCCCCCCCCCCCCCCCCCCCCACCCCCCCCCCCCCCCCCCCCCCCCCCGCCGGCCCGCCCCCGCCCCCGCCCGCCCCCGCCCCGCCCCGGCCCCCCCCGCGGCCCCGGCG
>NZ_JBEOOE010000203.1:0-249 GCF_040308885.1 Pseudoalteromonas sp. 120-MNA-CIBAN-0494 | reverse complement strand
CTTAAAACGTGTCCGAAATGTTGGTGTAGTACTTGGTAATGCTGATCACACCTATTTGGATTCCCAAGGATTCACTAACCTCAGTACTGATAAATCCCAATTACAATCGCTCAAAATGCTCAGTTATGGCCGAGTTGATGTTGCGCCAATGAGCGAACTAGTGATGCCATTTTTGGCAAAAGCAGCCGATATCGATATCAACTCAATAGAACGTACCCCGATTAAGTTATACGACTCTACCTTGTATAT
>NZ_JBEOOE010000201.1:0-250 GCF_040308885.1 Pseudoalteromonas sp. 120-MNA-CIBAN-0494 | reverse complement strand
CCGAGGGCCTGTCCAAATTGCGCCCTGCGTTCAAAAAAGACGGTACCGTAACCGCCGCTAACTCCTCGACCATCAACGATGGTGCAGCCGCCGTTATGGTGTGCAGCGCTGAGAAAGCAAAAGAACTGGGCTTAACCGTACTCGCCACCATCAAAGCACAGTCCAGTGCTGGTGTAGACCCCACTATTATGGGCACCGGCCCGATTCCTGCGAGCAAACGCTGCCTGAAACTGGCGGGCTGGGATGTGAG
>NZ_JBEOOE010000200.1:0-251 GCF_040308885.1 Pseudoalteromonas sp. 120-MNA-CIBAN-0494 | reverse complement strand
AAGTTAAGGTAACACATGCTGCCAAAACCAATATCACCTAGCGCCCACATCACGCCAACAGACTGCATGCTACCGGTAAAGCAAACTATTAAGAATATTATTTTTAATAATGGTTTTAAAACAGGGTAGCGCAATTTATTGTCTAAGTATACTAGCGTGGTCTCAGCAATATAGTAATAAGCAATCAAGCAAGTAAAGGCAAATAAGAAAATAGCAATCGCAACAAAACCGCTGCCGTATTGGCTAAATAC
>NZ_JBEOOE010000199.1:0-251 GCF_040308885.1 Pseudoalteromonas sp. 120-MNA-CIBAN-0494 | reverse complement strand
CAGGAGGATTCGAACCTCCGACCGCTCGGTTCGTAGCCGAGTACTCTATCCAGCTGAGCTATGCACCCACTTTCATTGTTTGCTTATTTAAACTCTAAGCGGAGTGTATAACTTTAAAATAAAAAAACCGATTTTCATCGGCTTATTTTTCTTACACTTAAAAGTGTATGAAAATATGAAAGTGGTGGGCGCAGGAGGATTCGAACCTCCGACCGCTCGGTTCGTAGCCGAGTACTCTATCCAGCTGAGCT
>NZ_JBEOOE010000198.1:0-252 GCF_040308885.1 Pseudoalteromonas sp. 120-MNA-CIBAN-0494 | reverse complement strand
ACATAACCCTCTTGGCCCAAATAATTAGGCATAATGTCGTGTTCTGCACGCCAATCATAATTTTTATCGGTTAACGCTAATACTACGTAGCGTCCATCTGGCGACAAACTCATTTCTGATACCACTTCAGCGTCACCTAAATACCAAGGTTTAGCAGAAAAAGTGGGATCGGCTTTAGCCAATGAGTCGCGGTTTTGATCACGCGTCAGGCTGTTATCATGTTCCATGGCAACATATTGAATAAGTCTATGC
>NZ_JBEOOE010000197.1:0-252 GCF_040308885.1 Pseudoalteromonas sp. 120-MNA-CIBAN-0494 | reverse complement strand
AAACTGACCATCTTCGTTGCATAATACACTGGCAAAAAGTTTCACCATTGATTGACGGATAATTTCACTACCTGCGTAAAACCATTTACCTTGCTCATCAATCAATAATGATAACTGCCCGCAGTGAGCGGGCTGCCATTGTTCAAAAGGTTTGCTTGGCTCGCTGAGTTGCTTGCTAAGCTCGTTAAGTGAAATCACTGTTTTTTAAATGTCAGTGCAAAAGTAACTGGCACGGCAGTAGCAATTGAAGGT
>NZ_JBEOOE010000196.1:0-252 GCF_040308885.1 Pseudoalteromonas sp. 120-MNA-CIBAN-0494 | reverse complement strand
ATATATATACATGCAGGTTCTCAAAGTATCTAATGTATTAGCCCAACATTTGGGCACGTTGGTTGATTATCGGCTTTAATGGGCAAGTAAGGTACAAATCACCTCAAAAAATAGACAGCAAGTTAATAAAGTTTGATTGATGTCATATTATTACGCAATTGACCTATCTTTTTAAGGCCAAAAAATTTATCATTTCAACCGCAAAAAAAACAAGTATTTCTTGAGATTATTATCTTTAACAACCACATATTG
>NZ_JBEOOE010000195.1:0-253 GCF_040308885.1 Pseudoalteromonas sp. 120-MNA-CIBAN-0494 | reverse complement strand
GCCTCGACTATTCTAGTTCATCTAAATATTCGTCAAGTAACTCATCGTCCGCTTGACTAGATGGCACATCACCATCAAAAACTTTGTAATCCATATGCTGCAAATAGGCATCTTTTACAAAAGCATAAGGATCAAGAGCATTGTCTAATAATCTTTCTTGATCAATGGCTTTAGAGCGAGCATCCAAGCCTTTTAAACCCCATTTTAATACTGACTGCCACATCGTTAGCTCAGATAAAGGAAAGTATAGACC
>NZ_JBEOOE010000194.1:0-253 GCF_040308885.1 Pseudoalteromonas sp. 120-MNA-CIBAN-0494 | reverse complement strand
GTAACGGATTCTGTGTAACTGCGCGTTTTTAGATTTTAAATATGCTTGCTGAGTCGTTCCTAAAATTCAATTATAAAACGACTCATTGCATTTCGCCAGTCTCGAATTTGCATCGTCCATTTTTTAGATGCCTCTTTTATTGCCAAATAAATAATTTTTCTCGCAGAGTCTTCATTTGTAAATATCTTACGCTTTTTAATCTCTCGGCGAATAACGCTGTTGAGCGACTCAATTGCATTCGTTGTATAAATGG
>NZ_JBEOOE010000193.1:0-254 GCF_040308885.1 Pseudoalteromonas sp. 120-MNA-CIBAN-0494 | reverse complement strand
TCTGCCTCCTGTTTGGTTAAGGAGGAGGCGCTATTGGGCTGATGATCTTGCTCATCAAGAGCGACTGGCTGATGTGGCTCATCTGAGTGTTGATTCTGTGAGTCTTCAAATTTTTGTATATTACCACGCATCTTTGCCAGCTCACGCTTCATATCTGTCTCAGTCTGACGGATGTTTGCTAGCTCATCTTGCATTTGTTTTCGTGTTTCAGTCAGATCAAGCTCAGACTCTATTTCAGATTGTAGGGTGGATAT
>NZ_JBEOOE010000192.1:0-254 GCF_040308885.1 Pseudoalteromonas sp. 120-MNA-CIBAN-0494 | reverse complement strand
CATCAGGAAGGTTGCCACGTAAGGGATAAAGCCGCCATGCAACGCGATACCATTGGCAATCGCTGTCATACCGAATTCGCGCACGCCATAATAGATATAGTTGCCATCAGCGTCTTTTTCGATGCCTTTAGCACCTTTGAATAGCGTCAGGTTTGAGCCAGCTAGATCCGCTGAACCACCTAATAACTCTGGTAATAATGGCTGCAAAGTATTGATCGCATTTTGACTGGCTTTACGGCTGGCAACATCACCGC
>NZ_JBEOOE010000191.1:0-255 GCF_040308885.1 Pseudoalteromonas sp. 120-MNA-CIBAN-0494 | reverse complement strand
CCCCATGAGATAGGACCATACGGATAACCCAATCCAAGCTTGACGGCATTGTCGATATCTTTTGGTGTGGCAATACCTTGCATCGCAATATCGCAACCTAAATTAATGACCATAGCAACGACTCGCTGCGCCACAAAACCAGTGCTTTCAGTAATCAGCGTGGCATCGATAGCCATATTTGAGCCCTCATCCGAGCTTTTACCAAACTTATTATTTCTAGAAAATAGAGCATAAGCTTGCGCCACAAACTTATCC
>NZ_JBEOOE010000190.1:0-255 GCF_040308885.1 Pseudoalteromonas sp. 120-MNA-CIBAN-0494 | reverse complement strand
TAAAAGCCTTAGCAGTCGTGTTTAGAGCAAAAATGCTAGCAGCCATTAGGGAGCATAAACTAACGATACATCAAAACGAATTGTTAATGACAAAATAATGGTGTGTACACAGCAAAGTGAATTTGACCGAAGCTAAAACAGTGTTGAAATACCTTGGACGCTACACACGTAAAGGCATGTTGCATGAAGGACGGCTTAAGAAAGTAAAAAAAGATGATGTCACGTTTAGTTATAAAGACTACCGAGACAGCAAAA
>NZ_JBEOOE010000189.1:0-256 GCF_040308885.1 Pseudoalteromonas sp. 120-MNA-CIBAN-0494 | reverse complement strand
GTATAATACAGGGCATCTGGATCTTATACTTATTTATTGTATAGTTATTACAGCCCATAAATTACGGTACGTAACATTAAAGAAAAGGGCGAAAAGCCCTTTTTTATTAATTAGTTACAATGCTGTCATGGTTGACAGCCTGTCATTTGGGAGATTTGATTGGACAGAATTTTACTATTATTAATTCTATTCAAAAAAAAGTGGTTAGTTTAATAATCGAACCTTCCCAATCTGATTTTAACGCAACTACAAAAGT
>NZ_JBEOOE010000188.1:0-257 GCF_040308885.1 Pseudoalteromonas sp. 120-MNA-CIBAN-0494 | reverse complement strand
AAGCAGACGTGATTAAAATGCGCGAAAAAATGCGTGGCCATTTGGCTAAAGGCAATGCGCAGCAATTTGACTTAAAACAAGATGTGGGTGCCATGACCGATATTGAGTTTATAACGCAATACTTGGTATTAAAACATGCCCATGAGTTTACCCACTTATGCGATAATTCTGACAATGTGAGAATTTTAACGGACGCGGCTAAAATTGGCTGTATCAGCGATATTCAAAAAAAGCAGCTTATTCAAGCGTATATAGAC
>NZ_JBEOOE010000187.1:0-257 GCF_040308885.1 Pseudoalteromonas sp. 120-MNA-CIBAN-0494 | reverse complement strand
CCCCTGGAAAGAAGCCGGCTTCAGCGGCACCCGTAAACAGGCGCAGGGTGTAGAAATGCGTGGGCGTGGTTACAAACAGCAGGCATGTGGAGAGCGTACCCCACACGATCATCATCAACGCGATCCAGCGCCGCGGGCCAAACCGGGTCAGCGCCAGGTTGCTCGGTACGCCGCACAGCACATAGCCGATAAAGAAAATCCCGGCCCCGAGGCCGTACACGGTTTCACTGAATTTCAATGCATCGAGCATCTGCAAC
>NZ_JBEOOE010000186.1:0-257 GCF_040308885.1 Pseudoalteromonas sp. 120-MNA-CIBAN-0494 | reverse complement strand
TAGTGCCGTATTCGCATAAACCCACTTGTGAGCACATGCAGTAAATATCGCCTAATAAATTCTATGCCTGTTAATGACATTCTCTTTATTTTGCTGTCTAGGTAGTCTTTATAAATAAACGTGAAATCATCTTTTGTTACTTGCTTAAGCAGTCCTTCATGCAACATGCCATTACGATTGTAGAGTCAAAGGTATTACAACACTGTTTACTCTTCGATCAAATTCACTTTGCTGTGTAAACACCATCATTTTATCAT
>NZ_JBEOOE010000185.1:0-258 GCF_040308885.1 Pseudoalteromonas sp. 120-MNA-CIBAN-0494 | reverse complement strand
ATTCTCATCACCCTACTTCCTTAAATAACCTGAGCTCCGGATAATAAACTTATCTAAAGCAGCTATTTTCAGCGCTAACTGCGTTGAATTTTCTTGCAATAGGCCAGCTATTGACGCGTAAATTCTCCTTGTTTTCACTGAAAACCTCTGGCTAGAGAAAATAAAATTAAATATAAATATGATTCAATACGTTAGTAAATATCTTAACCAGAGTTCAGGTTAAATAATTACAAACGATACAACAAAAAATAGCGAGCC
>NZ_JBEOOE010000184.1:0-259 GCF_040308885.1 Pseudoalteromonas sp. 120-MNA-CIBAN-0494 | reverse complement strand
GACCTGGGCTTCGACCGTTGCCTGCTGGTACACAACATGCCGTCGGTGTACTCCAAGGCCGCGAAGAAGAATGTGTTCCTGTCGCCATCCTCGCTGGCCATCGCCGCACTGGCCAAGGTCAAGCAGTGGGAAAGCCCGGGTAATCAGGTGACCTTCGCCGAGGACGTTTCCCGCGTGGTCGAGTACAACATCCTCGACACCTCCACCGAAGGCGACCTGCTCAACCGCTACGGCGTGAGCTACTACGCCCGCACCATCC
>NZ_JBEOOE010000183.1:0-259 GCF_040308885.1 Pseudoalteromonas sp. 120-MNA-CIBAN-0494 | reverse complement strand
GTGCAGGTTCAAGCGGTTTTTGTCGCCCTAGTCAAGCTGGCGATTTTGTCAATGCTCGTCAAAACGTCATGACTCAGGTGTCAGTGACCAGGCCAAACACACAGTCATTACCAGTGACACCATTTGGCAATGTGCCGCTAGAGATAACCATCAACTCAGATGATGCGACCAGTAGCTCGCCAAGCTTTCGCATACACTCCACCTCATTTTTGCCAGCGATGTCAAAAGTATCAGACGCAAAGATTACCGAGTGTCTAAA
>NZ_JBEOOE010000182.1:0-259 GCF_040308885.1 Pseudoalteromonas sp. 120-MNA-CIBAN-0494 | reverse complement strand
GCTGCAAGCAGCGGCGCAAACTGTTGCTGATACTCACCGATGGCAAGCCCAATGACCTGGATTTGTATGAGGGCCGTTACGGCGTCGAGGACACCCGTCAGGCGGTGGTGGAAGCGCGGCGTCAGGGCTTGACTCCGTTCTGCATCACCATCGACAAACAGGCTGGGGATTACTTGCCGTACATGTTCGGCGCCCACGGCTACACCCTGATCCGTCAGCCGGAACAGTTGCCGTTGCGCTTGCCTCAACTCTATCGACA
>NZ_JBEOOE010000181.1:0-260 GCF_040308885.1 Pseudoalteromonas sp. 120-MNA-CIBAN-0494 | reverse complement strand
GACGGCAGAAATAAGAGGCTTCTGACCACTTACCGCTTTCTTTTTCGTCAGCATCTTCAGGATTATTAGGACGAAGCCAGTATTCTTGATGAATGAGCCCGATAGTCTGAGTCGTGAAGCTGTCTAATAGCAGGGTTGAATGAACCCACCAACCACGTGATTTATCTGTCGTCGTCCCCAGTTTGCCAAGCTCTTCTGCTACTTGATGTTTGTAACTCAGCGCAGTGGTGTCATCAATGGCTAATATCTCAGCATAGGGC
>NZ_JBEOOE010000180.1:0-260 GCF_040308885.1 Pseudoalteromonas sp. 120-MNA-CIBAN-0494 | reverse complement strand
ACCTTCAGCTTTGGTGTCATCGGTTTCATTTTCTGATGCGGTATCTTCAGTGTCAGTGCTTGACTCATCCGTTTCATTGGCAACATCAGCGTTAGCAACGACAGTTTCACTGTTAGTGTTAACGTCGGCTTCAATTGCTTCCGCTTTACCTTCAGCGACATCAGTCGTGTCGGTGTTAACTGGCTCAGTAGTCGTAACGTTTGTTACTTCAGTCGCTTGAGTGATAACGCTCTCTGCTGGTGTTTCAGTCGTTTGTTCAG
>NZ_JBEOOE010000179.1:0-260 GCF_040308885.1 Pseudoalteromonas sp. 120-MNA-CIBAN-0494 | reverse complement strand
GTATTGCTGATCATTATGGCAATGAACCGTTTAAGCCATCTGCATCAAGAACAGTTACAACATGACTAATTAGCTTTAGTAATATCACCTTTAACCCGCAGAATGCTAACCACATTCCGCGGGTATTTTTTTGCCTCAATATGATGAAACTTAGAAACGGGCGTTAATTGCTATGCCAACATTAGTTTCTGAATCACTATTATACTCACCATTATCGAAATAATGTTCTAGTGAAAACTTAGCCGAGAATACATCTGAAA
>NZ_JBEOOE010000178.1:0-260 GCF_040308885.1 Pseudoalteromonas sp. 120-MNA-CIBAN-0494 | reverse complement strand
CAATAAACTCACCAACAGATGTTGCTGCCAGGGCATCATTTTCACTTTGTAAAATTAAACACGGTTGTGTAATCTCTTTTAGTAGATAACGATAATCAGATAAAAAAGTCGCTTCAGCAAAGTTTTTCGCAATAACCGGGTCGGTAGAACAAAAGCTGCCTGATAATTCACCAATAAGTTCATCAGAATTGGTTGTTCCCATTACTAACGGAGCTAAATAATTAGCCCAGCCAATATAATTTTTGTCCATTAGATTTAAC
>NZ_JBEOOE010000177.1:0-262 GCF_040308885.1 Pseudoalteromonas sp. 120-MNA-CIBAN-0494 | reverse complement strand
CCCCTAAACGTCATGATGAATTGATCCAATCTTTATATCAATATCCTGGCGTAGCGAATTTATTAGCGGATAAAACACTTATCGTGTCGACTGAACCTTTTATCTATTTAGACATAGTGGTCTCTGGTAAAACGCTGCGCTTTTTAACTACATTGACTTCATTTGGTACGCCGTTAGACATAACAGCCTCGGAATTGTTGATGGAGCATTACTATCCTGCAAATGCACAAACAGAGCAATTTCTAAAAAGCCTGTAGAAGAG
>NZ_JBEOOE010000176.1:0-262 GCF_040308885.1 Pseudoalteromonas sp. 120-MNA-CIBAN-0494 | reverse complement strand
AGTTTATTTTTATTTTGAGATTCTTGGTAAATGAACGCATTACGTTCATTTTCAATATCATTTTTATAGCATGGCAGCATGTCGATAAAACGCTGAGTTTTATCATGATCCCAAATCACGTTTTCTGGATAAGTATCACCAACGATCGCTTGAGTGCTACTAAAAAATGATAAGACTGGCCGTGAATAAAATAGCTCACTATCGAAGTGAGTCATGAACGGATAATAAAATCCGTTCAGTTTATTTAAGACCTCATTAAAAC
>NZ_JBEOOE010000175.1:0-262 GCF_040308885.1 Pseudoalteromonas sp. 120-MNA-CIBAN-0494 | reverse complement strand
ATGCACCACGGGGCACATTAGTCGAAATCGTTGGTACACGCGCTTCATGCCAACCAATACCGGTATTAATAATACTAACACCCGCTTGTTCAAGCGATTTGGCTAGCTGAACCACTTCGTCCCACGTTGAGCCATTGTCGACTAAGTCGAGCATCGATAAGCGGAACACAATAATAAAATCACTGCCGACCTTCTGACGAATAGCGTTAACTATTTCAATTGGGAATTTAACCCGGTTCTCATAGCTTCCGCCCCATTCATC
>NZ_JBEOOE010000174.1:0-236 GCF_040308885.1 Pseudoalteromonas sp. 120-MNA-CIBAN-0494 | reverse complement strand
GTGTATGCTATTAATGCAATGGGCTAAAATAGCCAATACTGATACACAGGGGTGTTTTATAACATCTGCCGGGGAGACGTTTTATTTATCCTAAACTCGGGTAATCGCGGATAATAACGGCTTATGGTTTGCAATGTGCGCGTGGCAAGAAGTGTATGCTATTAATGCAATAGGCTGAAATAGCCGAGACAGATAATCTCTCTTATACACAACAGACGCTGCCGACGACTACACAT
>NZ_JBEOOE010000173.1:0-263 GCF_040308885.1 Pseudoalteromonas sp. 120-MNA-CIBAN-0494 | reverse complement strand
TTCGTACTGCTGGACAAGCCAATATTCCAGTCCTCGGACTGGGCACCTGGCAGTCAACCGGTCAAGATTGTATCGATGTCGTTAGCCAAGGTCTTAAGATGGGCTACGAACATATCGATACCGCCCAAGCTTACGGTAATGAATTCGAGGTTGGTCAAGGTATTAAGCAATCGGGCGTCGCTCGTGATAAATTCTTTTTGACCACAAAGATTTTCCCTGATGATATGAAGTTTGAGCCAGAAAAACTCATGGCAGCAGCAAAA
>NZ_JBEOOE010000172.1:0-263 GCF_040308885.1 Pseudoalteromonas sp. 120-MNA-CIBAN-0494 | reverse complement strand
AACATTAGCTAATTGGTGTATTAAAGCGGGCCTGCTAATCAGCCCCTTAGTGGCAGCCATGCAACGTCACTTGCTTAGTGAGCATAGTTTATGTGCCGATGAAACCCGTACACAAGTGTTAGATGAAGGTGACAACCCTAGCAGCAATTCCTACATGTGGGTTTATCGCAGCAATGAGGTCAGCCGTGAGCCTGTCGTGATTTACGATTACCAAGCAGGTCGAAGTCGCGCTTGCGCAAAAGAATTTCTTGCCGGTTATCAAG
>NZ_JBEOOE010000171.1:0-264 GCF_040308885.1 Pseudoalteromonas sp. 120-MNA-CIBAN-0494 | reverse complement strand
GTACAATAGGCTGCGGGCTTAAACCATTTTTATGACGACGTAAATCAAGCAACACATTTCTTAATTTAACCGCTAAGCTCATTATTTTGGCGGCCGGTAAGCGCCCTTGCTTTAGTGATACTTTTTCAAGGTCTTCACCAATGGCGCGCGCCATCATCAAAATACCTTGTTTTTTTATTCGCTCAAAGCCATAAAATGTTGGCACTAAGGGATTTTTGATTTGCGAAAGCATATACGCTTCATCTTCAAGACGATCACGTACAC
>NZ_JBEOOE010000170.1:0-264 GCF_040308885.1 Pseudoalteromonas sp. 120-MNA-CIBAN-0494 | reverse complement strand
ATAGAAAAACATTACTACAGCGTGCCTTATCTGTGGGTTAAAAAACAATTACGCGCACACATATCCAATCAACTCGTACAGCTTTATTATGACGGCACTTTAATAGCACAGCATCCTCGCTCAAACCGTTTAGGCAGACATACGACACAGACACATCATATGCCAAAGGCGCATCAAAAACAGCATGAGCCAAAGCACCTGGCTGAGTTTACATCAGAATATATTAATTACAGGCGCCACAGGCTGTGGCAAAACCTACCTCGC
>NZ_JBEOOE010000169.1:0-264 GCF_040308885.1 Pseudoalteromonas sp. 120-MNA-CIBAN-0494 | reverse complement strand
AAATGCTACACTATCATCGGCGCTGTTTCGTTTCACTACTGAGTTCGGCATGGGGTCAGGTGGGTCCAAAACGCTATGGTTACCAAGCAAATATGGTGCAAAGAATTAATGACAAGCACGTAGTGCTACCATTTTCTTTGCGCAAGGTGCCTCAACTTTAACGCTACGCGCTAAGAGTCACCTCTAAAATTTGGAAAATATCTGATAATATTTTTTAAGTCTTTGCGTAAATATCTACTTTAGCAATATTAACTTCTTGCTTGA
>NZ_JBEOOE010000168.1:0-265 GCF_040308885.1 Pseudoalteromonas sp. 120-MNA-CIBAN-0494 | reverse complement strand
CTTTACGAGTGCGTTTGCGCTTTAATAACGAAGGTCATCAGTTAAAACCAAATATGTTTGCGCAAGTGAGTATTCATAGCCAAAAAGCTGAAAAGCAGTTAATTGTGCCTAAAGAGGCGGTTATTCGCACTGGTAGCCAAAACCGCATTGTAATTGCGCTTGGTGAGGGGCGTTTTAAATCGGTTGAAGTAACCTTAGGGCGAAGCGATGCGACTCATACTGAGATTTTATCGGGTGTTATGGCTGAAGATGAAGTGGTTACTTC
>NZ_JBEOOE010000167.1:0-265 GCF_040308885.1 Pseudoalteromonas sp. 120-MNA-CIBAN-0494 | reverse complement strand
ACACTATACCTAGCAGCACAAAGGCAATAATAAAAATAGTAGACAGTAGGCTGGTGGTTATTAAGGTGTTGTAAGTTACCTCGCTATCAATATCGGCTAAGGAATAGCTAATTTTTACCACACCCGGTACATCGCCTTCTTGTGCTTGATGGCAGCCTAAACAGTTTGTACCTTTATAATCAGAGCTCGCATACATCGGGCGTAGGTAGGTCATACTGCGGCTATCAGTGTTTTGCTCTATAAATAAGCTTTCTTTACCCTGCAG
>NZ_JBEOOE010000166.1:0-265 GCF_040308885.1 Pseudoalteromonas sp. 120-MNA-CIBAN-0494 | reverse complement strand
CAGATACAGAGCGTACAGGTGACGACGATGCCATTAAAGGTTCGGCGCGGTCTATCGCTGGCGTGCATATTCGTGATGCGATTGAGCAAGTTGCTGAACGCTATCCTGATCTAATCAGCCATTTCGGTGGTCATGCGATGGCTGCTGGGCTAACCTTGAAGCGTCGCAACTTTGACGCCTTCGTGACGGCTTTCGATGCTGTTATGGCAGAGATGGAGGATGAGGTTTTTGCCGAGCAAAAATTCACCGATGGCCCCTTGCAAGC
>NZ_JBEOOE010000165.1:0-266 GCF_040308885.1 Pseudoalteromonas sp. 120-MNA-CIBAN-0494 | reverse complement strand
GTTGTGACTTCGACGTCTCATGGCCGAGCCTGTGTGAAAACGCACTGATCGCCTAAACTGAATCAACGCATTCAGATCGGGTGACTCATGAAGCGATTCGTTGAAGGCGATGACCGCAAGCAGGTCGCACTACTTCCCGAATGCGTCGATGATTACATCGGCCCGGACAATCCCGTCAGGATCATAGACGTGTTCGTCGATGAACTGAATCTTGCGGAACTCGGTTTCAACGGCGCTACGCCTGCACTCACGGGCCGCCCGTCGTA
>NZ_JBEOOE010000164.1:0-267 GCF_040308885.1 Pseudoalteromonas sp. 120-MNA-CIBAN-0494 | reverse complement strand
CATTTAACAAGTCAAAAATTGGCTATAACTGGGGCGGCTTTAGCCTAAAGTGGTATGAATCACTATTTAATAACCAAGCCATGCTAGATGCATTTTGGCATTCTATCGTATTAGGGTTGGTCGCTGCGACCGTTTCAACATTGATAGGCACGCTCACCGCTTTAGCACTACACCGTTATAATTTCCGTGGTAAAGGCTTGCTAAACGGACTACTGTTCGTATTGATGATGTCACCTGAAATTGTATTGGCCATCTCATTGCTAGCAC
>NZ_JBEOOE010000163.1:0-268 GCF_040308885.1 Pseudoalteromonas sp. 120-MNA-CIBAN-0494 | reverse complement strand
GCTCCTACCGCCACCGCCGCTGATGCCGATTCCTGGCAGGACAACGTAAATCCGGCCTTTCAGCCAGGCGAGGCCGGTAGTTCCTCTACCGGTTCTTCCCAGCTGGATCTCACCCTGATCATCACCGCAGCGGCCGCTGGCGTCGCCGCGCTGGCCAGCGCCGTGGCGCTGTACTCCCCTAACGTGGATCTGGAGAAGGCTGCACGCGATGCCGGCCTGGGCCAGATTGCTGATCAGATTGCTGCCATTCAGGCCAACCTCCCTGGCC
>NZ_JBEOOE010000162.1:0-268 GCF_040308885.1 Pseudoalteromonas sp. 120-MNA-CIBAN-0494 | reverse complement strand
CCCCGAGATCATCAATAATTGCCAGCGCCAACAAAAACACTTTTAACGCCACCGGAACTCGGCTGCCAAGTAATGCCATAATACCTAGAGCAAAGGCGATATCTGTGGCAGCAGGAATAGCCCATCCGATCTGAGTATCGGGGTTAGAGTAGTTAAATGCCAAGTAAAATAATGCCGGAAATACCATGCCACCGATAGCAGCAATGCCGGGTAAGGATGCCTTTGCCACACTCGACAACGCCCCTTCAAGTAGTTCGCGCTTCACTTC
>NZ_JBEOOE010000161.1:0-268 GCF_040308885.1 Pseudoalteromonas sp. 120-MNA-CIBAN-0494 | reverse complement strand
AACTTCCGGGTAGTCGAGCATGCATCTAGCCACGACGGCCGATGGGCTCGCCCCGCAAACGGCAATAACGCCCGTCGTCTCAGATTACCTAACAGGGCCGCCCGGCCGTTACACGCTTACATAGCAGGCTTTTCCCTTGGCAGTATAGTGTTTTATACCAACTGGTATTAAGAAAAAGCGATTGATGCAAAAACGTTTTGTAGTGGTTTTAATCGTGCTGTAACTTGTGCTGTAATTACAAAAAATGTATCCGAGCATAGCTTTAGCC
>NZ_JBEOOE010000160.1:0-269 GCF_040308885.1 Pseudoalteromonas sp. 120-MNA-CIBAN-0494 | reverse complement strand
GCACAGATCACCATGAAAAGACACCTTGCTTAGTTATTCTAGTGAGCCAAACATTACGATGACTATATTCAACTGCAACTACATAGCGGCAATTTGCTATAATGATGCACGGTAGAGAGACTTTGCCATTATTGTTTTTTAATTAATGGCTCAAATCTATTGATAAGTTAATATTAATAATAATAGGCTATTGAATTCTCTATAGTTGTAAACGCCAGTTTTAATGTTTTAAGGGTAGGTTTTATGTCCGCTGACAGTCAGTTAATCAC
>NZ_JBEOOE010000159.1:0-270 GCF_040308885.1 Pseudoalteromonas sp. 120-MNA-CIBAN-0494 | reverse complement strand
CTTTATGATTTGGGTGAAATCCGCCTCAATATGTCTGGCTGTATGAATGCCTGTGCGCATCATCATACCGGCGATATCGGTATCCTTGGTGTCGATAAAAAAGGCGAATACTGGTATCAAATCAGCCTCGGCGGAAACTCTAGTAACGACGCAAAAATCGGCAAGATATTGGGTAAAGCGGTGCCATCTGATGATGTCGCGACGACGATACAAAAGATAGTAGACGTCTATCTAGAGCAACGCGTGGCTAATGAGAATGAGGTAGAAGGC
>NZ_JBEOOE010000158.1:0-270 GCF_040308885.1 Pseudoalteromonas sp. 120-MNA-CIBAN-0494 | reverse complement strand
GGACAGTATCGTGCCGCTGGGCCGCCTGATCTTCAGCCGCGAAGACATCCTGGCGCAATTACCTGGATTGGACTCCGACACCACCCTGGTGATGTGCGGCGAGCAGGACAAACCCCGGCCACCGGCCGAGTCCGAGGAAATGGCCGAACTGATTGGTTGCAGCCTGATCCTGATCCCCGAAGCCGGGCATATCTCCAGTCGCGAGAACCCGGATTTCGTCAACGAGGCGCTGCTGACCTTCCTCGCCAACCACGCCTGATCGCCCTGCCC
>NZ_JBEOOE010000157.1:0-271 GCF_040308885.1 Pseudoalteromonas sp. 120-MNA-CIBAN-0494 | reverse complement strand
ATGCCTCCCCTCACTATGCTAGCCAAAAAAATCTGTTTAGCCATAATGACATTGGTGCTACTGACCACTGCAGGATGCGGCTTCAAACTCCAACGCAGTTACTCCATCCCTGCCGAATTGGCCGAATTGCATTTAAGCAGCAGCGATGAATACAGTGAGTTAACTCGCTTAGTTCGTGACAGATTACGGATCAACCGTATTAGCCTTGTCGATGCAGCAGAAAAAACACCGACGTTACGGTTAATTAACGACTCACTGGAACGTGCTACAC
>NZ_JBEOOE010000156.1:0-271 GCF_040308885.1 Pseudoalteromonas sp. 120-MNA-CIBAN-0494 | reverse complement strand
GCGTCATATTCTCGAATTTGAAATTATTCAAAGAGAGTCGAGTAAATCAATTGTCTAGCAATGACCTATTCTACGGATGATGAAGTGTTTGTTTACGGAAAATACAAATACAATCAATAATTTAAGCAGGTTAATTTGTGGTGATCGTTGATAAAACGCATCTAAGCCACAACGATGATAAGTATTGTTGTAATATTGTGCATTGGTGATGTGCAGTAGAAATTGATTTTGTTTCATGCATTTACAATTATGTTTTTGGTGAGTAAAGTGA
>NZ_JBEOOE010000155.1:0-271 GCF_040308885.1 Pseudoalteromonas sp. 120-MNA-CIBAN-0494 | reverse complement strand
CCACCGAGGCTACCGTACCGCCTACCGCTGTGACGGTGGTGCCTACCGCGTTGGTGATCGGGCTGGCATTGGCTGCCGTCAGGTTGGTACCCAAGCTGCTGACTGCGCCGCCGACTTGAGTCACCAAACCGTCCACCGGAGTACCGATACCGGTGGTGGTACCTACGTTTTGCGTCAGTGTGGTGACGCCGGAGGTCACGGGGTTCAAGGCGGCGCCGACAGTGGTGGATACGGTGGCGAGTGGTGCGGTGGCGCCAGTGTTGGCGACACC
>NZ_JBEOOE010000154.1:0-272 GCF_040308885.1 Pseudoalteromonas sp. 120-MNA-CIBAN-0494 | reverse complement strand
AACTCAAACAGATCGCCACCCCCCTCCCCACCACCGCGCCCAACCCCCCCCCAACCGCACCTCCACCCTTACCCTCCCCCACCCCACCCACTACCCACCGACCCCCCCCCCCCCCCCCACCCCACCCCCCACCCCCCCCCCCCCCCCCACCACCCCACCCCCACCCAACCCCCCCCACCCCCCCGCACCGCGCCGCGATGCCCCCCCGTCACCAGGTCCCCCGTACTTCAGCCGCCGACGACCACAAAACACCCCCCGAACCCCCCCCACCC
>NZ_JBEOOE010000153.1:0-272 GCF_040308885.1 Pseudoalteromonas sp. 120-MNA-CIBAN-0494 | reverse complement strand
GGTCTAAGGTTGCTTGACGGAAATTGTCACGCACTGTCAATGTGCTGGCGATGTTAACAAACACTAATGGGTTACCATTGGTGAACGCATTAGGCTTACCGACTACAGGACCAAAAGCTGGGGCTGTTGCAGATATCTCATAAGTGCCGTCTTTGTCTAAATCAAATGAACGAGCACCGTGCAATGGCATATCAATCGCAATAGTGGCAACACCAGCTGCAGCGTATGTACCCGCATAAGCTAGTGCCATTTCTTTACCACCACCTAAACCA
>NZ_JBEOOE010000152.1:0-272 GCF_040308885.1 Pseudoalteromonas sp. 120-MNA-CIBAN-0494 | reverse complement strand
GGCTGATAGAGTAGGGCGATTAGTTGATACTCATGAATTTAGATACCTAGCCTTTGATTTAAGTCGTTTTAGTGATGAACTGCTTACACAAATGAAAAAACACATTGGTGATAGCTTAATTATTTCGGGTAAAGCGTTAATACTCAAACATGTCTATGTTGAGCGAAAAATGACACCGCTTAATTTATATATCGGTCAATGTAGCAGTAAATCACTGCAGCAGGTGATGGTTGATTATGGTAAAGCGATTAAAGAGCTTGCCAGTGCAAATA
>NZ_JBEOOE010000151.1:0-272 GCF_040308885.1 Pseudoalteromonas sp. 120-MNA-CIBAN-0494 | reverse complement strand
ACTGGTAGCTGAAATTATTCGCCTGCAAGAGCTTGCGTCAAACAACAAACCGGCCATCGCTTTAGTGGCCGACCGTTTAGCGCGTTACTTTTCCGCATCAATATTATCGATAGCAGCAATAACCTATTTGGTTTGGTTATCGATTTCTCCCGATGATGCCTTTTGGATTACCTTGTCGGTATTAGTGGCGACGTGTCCCTGCGCCCTCGCCCTTGCTACGCCGACAGCAGTGACTTGCGCCACGGCTATTTTTACTAAGTTGGGTGTTATTC
>NZ_JBEOOE010000150.1:0-272 GCF_040308885.1 Pseudoalteromonas sp. 120-MNA-CIBAN-0494 | reverse complement strand
AAAGTAAAGAATAAATAAGTGTATTTAATCAAGCCTGCGAACATGTTAGGTGTAATACCTTTAACGCTTTGCTTTTTTAATTGTGTCACTAAGTTTTGGTAGTTAGATAATACCGCGTCTTTAATATCAGTCGATACCCAGTTTTCATCTAATAATGCAATTTGCGTGTGGGTTGTATTGGCTTCGATAATGTTTTTTACAGCAGGGGTGGCTAATGCCACTTTGTCGGCGGATTGACTGCCCCCAGCCATTTTCTGTGCCACACTCCATAC
>NZ_JBEOOE010000149.1:0-273 GCF_040308885.1 Pseudoalteromonas sp. 120-MNA-CIBAN-0494 | reverse complement strand
GGCTACGACCTGTCGATCCGGATCGGCGGCGCGGTCGATCCGAACTTCGTCGCGGTGAAGCTCGCGTCGAACCGGCGCGTCGTGTGCGGCACGCCCGACTATTTCCGCAAGCACGGGCGGCCGAAGTCGCTCGACGACCTGCTGAAGCACAACTGCCTGGCGTTCAACCTGCAGGGCGGGCAGAACCGCGGCTGGTACTTCCAGCGTCACGGCAAGATCGCGACGATGCGCGTGACCGGCAATCTCGACTGCAACGACGGCGAGCTGCTGCAC
>NZ_JBEOOE010000148.1:0-273 GCF_040308885.1 Pseudoalteromonas sp. 120-MNA-CIBAN-0494 | reverse complement strand
GGACTAGAGTTGGTCAAGGACATCAGCAATAACTCTAGTACACCAATAGCCGTGATTACTGCCCATGGTAGTATGGATTTGGCTATAGAAGCGTTGAAGTTAGGGGCTTTTGATTTCGTCAATAAACCGCTTGAGCTGCCACGCTTACGCCAGTTGGTCGAAAATGCGCTCAAGGTCATTCACCAAAATAACGAAGCAGAAACCACACCTGAATGCTCACCCGAGCAGCAAATGTTGGATAGCCGTTTGATCGGTGACTCTGCTGTCATGCAC
>NZ_JBEOOE010000147.1:0-273 GCF_040308885.1 Pseudoalteromonas sp. 120-MNA-CIBAN-0494 | reverse complement strand
TGGTAATAGAGACTGTTTAACTGGCGTGATTTGTGTCGACTATAAGGTTGAGTGAGATGGTGCATTAATCCCTAGTAGCGCTGGCGTCAATCCGTATGTGTTTATCACAGGACTTGCCGAGCGTAATATGGCGGCTATTCTTCAGGAATATTTTGCATAATAAAGGAGAGGTTTATGAAGAACACTCTTATTCAAAATGAATACCCCAGTTATTGCGAAGCGATTCTAGCTTGGGAATGACGCATGATTGATATTCATTGTTCGCCGCTACAA
>NZ_JBEOOE010000146.1:0-273 GCF_040308885.1 Pseudoalteromonas sp. 120-MNA-CIBAN-0494 | reverse complement strand
AGGTAAGGCTTCGGCATTCATTTGTACGTAATCAATGTTGCCTACAAGGCCTAAGTTATGCAGCTTTTCGCGGCCTACTTTTAACATTGAAGAGTTTATATCACCTAAAACAACCTGACCGGTTTCGCCAACAAGCTGGCTAAACTTTGCAGTTAAATCGCCAGTACCGCCGGCTAAATCTAATACATGATGACCTTTACGAATACCTGAGCTGGCAATTGTTTGACGTTTCCATAAACGATGAATACCAAAAGACATGAGATCATTCATAAC
>NZ_JBEOOE010000145.1:0-273 GCF_040308885.1 Pseudoalteromonas sp. 120-MNA-CIBAN-0494 | reverse complement strand
CTGCAGACGTAAAAAAGCCCGAATATTTTCAATCGGGCTTTCTCGATTTGGAGCCTGGCAATGTCGTGGTGCCCACAGCGGTGGAAAATCACAGTGCAAATGCACCACATTCATTGGCTAGTGGTGATGTTTTTATGATTTGAGTGTCGGGTGTCGCTACGCTCGCCCGACCTACGCGGGAGACTTGTGTACATTACGTAAGCGTCTAGCGAACCACACCTAGCATCGATGTTCTGATTATCTAAAAATACCTGCTCAATGATAAATTCGGAG
>NZ_JBEOOE010000144.1:0-274 GCF_040308885.1 Pseudoalteromonas sp. 120-MNA-CIBAN-0494 | reverse complement strand
ATCCAGATAATTGATGCTTTTGACTTGAGCAAAGATGCCAAAAATAGGCTGACCGTTTTGGATCAATTGATCAAGTATCATTGGTTTTGAGCTGGCTGATGAGTCTTGTTGGTTTTGGTCGTTGCGACTTTGATTCATGATTGAGGCATCCTAGCCATGGTTCATTGAGAGACTACCTGTCCTTGGTAGCTGACGGTGGTACCTATAATCCTTCTTTTTGCCTGTCCTGATGCTGCCCAAACTGTTTCTCTAATGGCTTTAATCTCTATGAATG
>NZ_JBEOOE010000143.1:0-274 GCF_040308885.1 Pseudoalteromonas sp. 120-MNA-CIBAN-0494 | reverse complement strand
CTTCACAACCTGCCACATCTTCGAAGTTGACCTTGATTTGGTCTTCAGTCAGCATCTTGGCTTTTGACTTGCCAAAGCTCATTGGGCCGCCACCTTTACCGCCTGCACCGCCCTGCATATTACGCATAAAGAATAAGAACAGACCAATAATCAATAGGATTGGGAAACTGGCTATCAGTAACTGCATCAACACACTTTGACGTTTCGGTGCTGTGCCCTGAACCTCAACTTGGTTCTCGCGCAGTAATGGCATTAGTTGCTCATCAGCCACAGC
>NZ_JBEOOE010000141.1:0-276 GCF_040308885.1 Pseudoalteromonas sp. 120-MNA-CIBAN-0494 | reverse complement strand
GCTCAGTCCCGCCATACATAGTGGCTGCATCGGCTTCATTTAATGGCCATTGATTTTTTATGCGCGCTGGTAAATCAGGGTTTGCAATAAAAGGGCGACCAAAAGCAAATAAATCACCGTAGCCTTTAGCTAACATCGCCACCGCTTTTTCAACAGTGTACTTACCAGCGTAAATAATACGCCCAGAAAATTCAGCTCTAGCTGCTTGATAAAATTGCTCTGGTAAATCAGGGGCATTGTCCCAATCAGCTTCTGCAATTGAAAGGTAGGCAATAC
>NZ_JBEOOE010000140.1:0-276 GCF_040308885.1 Pseudoalteromonas sp. 120-MNA-CIBAN-0494 | reverse complement strand
GTACTGATTGAGCCACCGAAGGAGCTGCAACCACCGTAGTTACTGAACATTGGTTCGACGACATCGACTACATCTATATACATGTCGCAGAGTTCTGAGGTGTTGTATTCCATATTTCACTCCTGTTGGACAGCAAAGGTAAATTGCTGGGTAAAGCAAAGTTAAATGAATTATATGAGCTTTTTATGAAAATAAAAGCCTTATCAATCACTGGATTGTTATAAATCAACTTATGGTGTGACTTATGCGCAGATGACGCATTGGCCTAAATAGAGA
>NZ_JBEOOE010000139.1:0-276 GCF_040308885.1 Pseudoalteromonas sp. 120-MNA-CIBAN-0494 | reverse complement strand
CCTGAGCAACCTTTAAAATCCCGATCGAGGCACCGATAGAGTCCATGTCGGGGAACTTATGCCCCATGATCATGACATTACCGCTTTCAGATACAATTTCTTTTAAAGCATGTGAAATGACCCGTGCGCGTACTCGTGTCCGTTTTTCCATTGGATTGGTTTTTCCACCGTAGAATTTCACTTTCCCATTCGGCTGTTTAATCGCTACCTGATCCCCGCCTCGTCCGAGGGCAAGGTCAAGACTCGACTGCGCAAGTGCGCCAAGTTCTTTTAAAG
>NZ_JBEOOE010000138.1:0-276 GCF_040308885.1 Pseudoalteromonas sp. 120-MNA-CIBAN-0494 | reverse complement strand
ATTTCACTTTTCTGCAGACGTAAAAAAGCCCGAATCGTTAAATTCGGGCTTTCTACAATTTGGAGCCTGGCAATGTCGTGGTGCCCACAGCAGTGGAGAGTCACATAGCAAATGCTACACTATCATCGGTCGTGGTTCGCCTTCGAGCTGTTTCGTTTCACTACTGAGTTCGCATGGGCTTTTGGCTATTTATTAAATCCCAGACGTAAAAAAGCCCGACTATTTCTAGTCGGGCTTTCTACAATTTGGAGCCTGGCAATGTCCTACTTTCACATA
>NZ_JBEOOE010000137.1:0-276 GCF_040308885.1 Pseudoalteromonas sp. 120-MNA-CIBAN-0494 | reverse complement strand
GGTAATTATGAATAAACAGCAAAAAATAAAACACTGGCAAGGCATTTTTGAGCAGCAAAAATCGAGTGGTTTAGCCATCATTCAATTTTGTCGTGATAACAACATTAACGCATCGACTTTCTATGTTTGGCGTAAACGCCTTTCTGACGAAACGATAAGGGTTAAAAAGCAACAGGTGATCCCGTTTGTTATTCATGAGCAAGCCTTTACACACCCTTCAATCATTAAACTCACCACACCAAACGGCTATCAAATAGACTTCGAGTCGACATTAGC
>NZ_JBEOOE010000136.1:0-277 GCF_040308885.1 Pseudoalteromonas sp. 120-MNA-CIBAN-0494 | reverse complement strand
CTTCTAAAGCATCACTATTTAACCATTTGCACCGATATCCACTCGGCAACCAATGCCGGTGTATCGCAGCCTTCTATTTCAATGGTCACTTCGGTCGATAGTCTAAATTGCCCTGGTTTTTTTTCTGCTATTGAAAGGGTTTTAGCATGCGCTCTAATGCGGCTATTGACGGTAACAGGTTGCAAAAATCGTACTTTATCGAAACCGGCATTTAGCCCCATATAGAAGCCATCGATAATGACGCTAAAATTTTCAGCAAAATGCGACAGCATAGATA
>NZ_JBEOOE010000135.1:0-278 GCF_040308885.1 Pseudoalteromonas sp. 120-MNA-CIBAN-0494 | reverse complement strand
GCGCGAACGCGGTGGCCGGCTTGCTCTGGAAGAAGCCGAAACCCTTCGCGAGTTCGGCCGGAATCAGGTTGCGCAGCGACACGTCGTTCACGAGCGTGACGAGCCGCACGGCCTTCAGCGCGTCGTCGGGCGACGCGCTCATCGGCACGTCGCCGGTGATCACCGCGACTTCCGCCTCGAAATCGATGCCCCATTCCTCGGACGGGCACACGACGTCGTCGCGCGCGCCCAGGAAATCGTCGCTGCCGCCCTGGTACATCAGCGGATCGGTCCAGAAC
>NZ_JBEOOE010000134.1:0-278 GCF_040308885.1 Pseudoalteromonas sp. 120-MNA-CIBAN-0494 | reverse complement strand
CTTACGGACTTGAGCGTCTAGCGATGTATATTCAAGAAGTTGATAGTGTATACGATCTTGTTTGGACCGACGGACCTTTAGGTCGTGTCACTTATGGTGATATTTTCCATCAGAACGAAGTTGAGCAATCAACTTATAACTTTGAACATGCCGATGTCGACTTTATGTTCACCCTGTTCGACCAGTGTGAAAAAATGTGCCATCACCTTTTATCACTCGAAAAACCGCTACCATTACCTGCTTACGAGCAAGTCATGAAAGCATCACATGCTTTCAAC
>NZ_JBEOOE010000133.1:0-278 GCF_040308885.1 Pseudoalteromonas sp. 120-MNA-CIBAN-0494 | reverse complement strand
CTTGTTGCACTGCGCGAACGCGGGATCGTAGAAATACGGGCAGCGGGTGCGCTGCATCAGGTTGCCGCCGACGGTCGCCATGTTGCGCAATTGCGCGGACGCCCCGGCGAGCAGCGCCTGCGACAGCAGCGGATAGCCGGCGCGCAGGCGCGGATGATCGGCCGCATCGCTGTTGCGCACGAGCGCACCGATGCGCATACCGCCGCCGGGCAACGCATCGACCGTATCGAGGCCCGCGATCCGCGTGATGTCGATGAGCGTGACGGGCCGCGCGACGC
>NZ_JBEOOE010000132.1:0-278 GCF_040308885.1 Pseudoalteromonas sp. 120-MNA-CIBAN-0494 | reverse complement strand
GAAAAAGCCCCACGGGGCACCTTCAATGAAGCGGAGCAGCATAAAACGACTGAGCCGCCTAAACACCATAAGAAAGGCAAACAAACGCTGGCTGAGCACTTTGAACGAGAGGTGGTTGAGCACACCTTAACCGAGTTAACGTGTCAGTGTTGCGGTGAGCAACTACATCAATGTGGTAGTGAAGACAGCGAACAAGTTAAAATTATTCCGGCGAAAGTCAGTGTCATTAAGCACAAACAATTTAAATATGCTTGCAGACATTGCGAGCATGAACAATT
>NZ_JBEOOE010000131.1:0-279 GCF_040308885.1 Pseudoalteromonas sp. 120-MNA-CIBAN-0494 | reverse complement strand
GCTGGGCATCAAGCACATCGTCGTCGCGATCAACAAGATGGACCTCAACGGCTTTGATGAAAGCGTGTTCGAGTCGATCAAGGCCGACTACTTGAAGTTTGCCGATGGCATCGCCTTCAAGCCGAGCACCATGACCTTTGTGCCGATGTCGGCGCTCAAGGGCGACAACGTGGTGAACAAGAGCGAGCGCTCGCCCTGGTACACCGGCCAGTCGCTGATGGAGATCCTTGAAACCGTCGAGATCGCCAACGATCGCAACTACACCGACCTGCGTTTCCC
>NZ_JBEOOE010000130.1:0-279 GCF_040308885.1 Pseudoalteromonas sp. 120-MNA-CIBAN-0494 | reverse complement strand
CAATTGTTCATGCTCGCAATGTCTGCAAGCATATTTAAATTGTTTGTGCTTAATGACACTGACTTTCGCCGGAATAATCTTCACTTGCTCGCTGTCTTCACTACCACATTGATGTAGTTGTTCACCGCAACACTGACACGTTAACTCGGTTAAGGTGTGCTCAACTTCTTCTCGTTCAAAGTGCTCAGCCAGTATTTGTTTACCTTTCTTATGGTGTTTAGGCGGCTCAGTCGTTTTATGCTGCTCCGCTTCATTGAAGGTGCCCCGTGGGGCTTTTTC
>NZ_JBEOOE010000129.1:0-280 GCF_040308885.1 Pseudoalteromonas sp. 120-MNA-CIBAN-0494 | reverse complement strand
CTCCAGGGCATTGTGCTCAGTCAAGCTTACGGCCACTTGATGTGCCAAATCATGCTCAAGTCCACGCGCTTCATAAATTTTTGTGAGCTCTATTAGCTCACGCTCAGCATTATGCGTCAGCTCATGTCTCTCTTTATCGAGATCCGCCTTTTCGGTATCCGCTTGTGATGAGACAGAAATATACTCGCCAGCCGCCATCGACAACGCACCTGCGGTCAACGCGGCCATGCCAGTCAACAGCAATGTCTGACTGCTTGGGCTGGCAGCCGCTACCCCAACC
>NZ_JBEOOE010000128.1:0-280 GCF_040308885.1 Pseudoalteromonas sp. 120-MNA-CIBAN-0494 | reverse complement strand
AAAACAGAAGTTTACTTCCCTTTTAATCATAAAAATTGTAATTTTCGGAAGTATTCTTCCTGGGATGGTCATGAGTCTAATATTTCAATTGTTTGTAAGCGAGCATTTAAACAGTGCGCTTACGCTATTAATATCCATAATGAGAGATTAAGGCTAATAGCTTAAATAATTTGTGGCGGTAGGTAGTACCGACACATTAAATGCTTGTAAGAGGTTTTAGAAGTCTAAAGTGATCTAGTATCACAATGCTTAAACCGTTGACGACAAGAATCCCCTTGAT
>NZ_JBEOOE010000127.1:0-281 GCF_040308885.1 Pseudoalteromonas sp. 120-MNA-CIBAN-0494 | reverse complement strand
ATAGCTACCTGTTCCGAGAATTTTTGTGTGCATATATGAGATCAGCTATTGATGTCTAAAAGAATCGACTCCAAACGATCTTTAATCATTTCAGGAAGACGACGTTTTGCTTCTGTTGCTGCTAAATTTAATGCTTGTAAAAATGCAGCTTCATCCGCGTTACCATGACTCTTTACTACTATTCCGCGCAATCCTATCAGACTTGCACCGTTATAGTGGTCGGGGTTCATCTTACTGAGTACTGCTTGTATGCGTGGAGCGATGAGTTTGGAGAGTAAACG
>NZ_JBEOOE010000126.1:0-281 GCF_040308885.1 Pseudoalteromonas sp. 120-MNA-CIBAN-0494 | reverse complement strand
TATTCGTCATATTCGTCATATTCGTCATAAGAAGGTGAAGTTAATTCGTTTTCAATCGGTATCGGCGGAGCGTCATACCCCATCGGTAAATAAACAAAAAATGTATTACCATTTACCCCAAGCTTGATTGTCGTGGTTAAACTACTTGACAATTCTTTTGCGAAAACAGCAGCCTCTTTATAAGTCTCAAAATATTTAAGCTTGTCCGATTTACCCTTAAGTTTAATTTTCATTTGTGGAACCTTACGGGTAACACAAATCGTATTTTGTGGAGCCTCATG
>NZ_JBEOOE010000125.1:0-283 GCF_040308885.1 Pseudoalteromonas sp. 120-MNA-CIBAN-0494 | reverse complement strand
TTATTCCGGCGAAAGTCAGTGTCATTAAGCACAAACAATTTAAATATGCTTGCAGACATTGCGAGCATGAACAATTGACCAGTAAAATCATCACCGCGCCTAAACCTAAACAACCGATACCGGGGAGTATTGCCAGTCCCGAGGCATTAGCGGCGGTTGTGACAGGCAAATACTGCGATGCCTTACCGCTTTATCGTTTCGTTGAAATACTGGGCCGTGGCGGCCTTGAACTATCGCGCGGAACATTAGCTAATTGGTGTATTAAAGCGGGCCTGCTAATCAG
>NZ_JBEOOE010000124.1:0-283 GCF_040308885.1 Pseudoalteromonas sp. 120-MNA-CIBAN-0494 | reverse complement strand
TTATTCCGGCGAAAGTCAGTGTCATTAAGCACAAACAATTTAAATATGCTTGCAGACATTGCGAGCATGAACAATTGGCCAGTAAAATAATCACCGCGCCTAAACCCAAGCAGCCTATTCCTGGCAGCATTGCGAGTCCAGAAGCGTTATCGGCGGTTGTTACGGGCAAATACTGCGATGCCTTACCGCTTTATCGTTTCGTTGACATACTGGGCCGTGGCGGCCTTGAACTATCGCGCGGAACATTAGCTAATTGGTGTATTAAAGCGGGCCTGCTAATCAG
>NZ_JBEOOE010000123.1:0-284 GCF_040308885.1 Pseudoalteromonas sp. 120-MNA-CIBAN-0494 | reverse complement strand
GGTGCGCTTCAATGGGGATGTGATGAAGCCTAACCTGAGTATTGAAGCTGTCAAAGTCATTAGCGGAAAAACAGTTGGCGTGCGTGTTAAAGGCAGTACTGAGAGTCCAAACATTATCATCTTTAATAATGCTGGTCTGACCCAGCAGCAAGCAATGAATGCGTTGGTCACTGGTCGTATCGATAATAAGAGCGCCACGCAAATCAGTGAGCAGGGCTTTAAGTCGCAAGTGACGAATAACTTAGCGGCCGCTGGGCTGAGCTTCGGGCTGAGCGGTACACGCA
>NZ_JBEOOE010000122.1:0-284 GCF_040308885.1 Pseudoalteromonas sp. 120-MNA-CIBAN-0494 | reverse complement strand
ACCATAACCCGTCATACGTGAGCCTGGGTCAATCCCGATAATAATTGCCATAGTCTTCCGTCTTGCTTTCATTTTGTTTAATGGCTTAAAAATAGGCCTTAAGTTTGATAGTATAGCAATCAATCCCCACATACATCATATGTTAGCCATCTTAATTTGCATGGCGCTCAATTTATTGGTTTTTATTTTATAGGACGACACTTTATGGGTCAGATAGTTGGTATTGCCATCGTTTGGTTTATTATCGAGATGCTACTGTGGTATTTAATTGCTCAGTTTATGAG
>NZ_JBEOOE010000121.1:0-284 GCF_040308885.1 Pseudoalteromonas sp. 120-MNA-CIBAN-0494 | reverse complement strand
AGTTCACCTTGCAGTTGTTTCAAGTTTTCTTCTAAATTCAAGGCGAACGCGGCTATGGACTGCCTATCTATTCCGGCCGCTCCTTTCGCTGCTTTCACTTTTTTGAATCCCTTGTACAGGTTATTAATATCTAATAATTGCCCATACAAGCTGTAGTAAACTGTCATCAATTGCCTTTGCTTACGGTATGTCTGTCGTTTCACATTGATGTATAGTGGTGTTCTTCATGAGGACATTAGGTGTGCTAGCCGAATGGCAATCTGCCTAAGTGGTCGCTCATTACT
>NZ_JBEOOE010000120.1:0-287 GCF_040308885.1 Pseudoalteromonas sp. 120-MNA-CIBAN-0494 | reverse complement strand
ACCTACAATTGCTGTAAACATAGAGGTTAAAATACCAATTGCTAGGGTTACCGCAAAGCCTGCAACAGGACCGGTACCAACAGCAAACAAGATAATCGCCGCAATTAATGTGGTGATATTGGCATCAAAAATAGTACTAAAGGCGCTATCGTAACCAAAATGAACCGCTTGTTGAGGGCTACGGCCATCAGCGAGCTCTTCACGAATACGCTCAAATATAAGTACGTTCGCATCAACAGCCATACCCACGGTTAATACAATACCTGCGATACCCGGTAGGGTAAGCG
>NZ_JBEOOE010000119.1:0-288 GCF_040308885.1 Pseudoalteromonas sp. 120-MNA-CIBAN-0494 | reverse complement strand
GCATAGCTCAGCTGGATAGAGTACTCGGCTACGAACCGAGCGGTCGGAGGTTCGAATCCTCCTGCGCCCACCACTTTATAGACTCCTACTTAGAGTATAAATAAGTAAAGTGTTGGCTAAAGCCAAACGGTCGGAGGTTCATTCTTACAAGATACGTCCTGCGCCCAGCACTTTATAGACTCCTACTTAGAGTAAAAACAAGTAAAGTAAAAATGAAAGTGGGTGCATAGCTCAGCTGGATAGAGTACTCGGCTACGAACCGAGCGGTCGGAGGTTCGAATCCTCCTG
>NZ_JBEOOE010000118.1:0-289 GCF_040308885.1 Pseudoalteromonas sp. 120-MNA-CIBAN-0494 | reverse complement strand
CTTTCTGAGCTGATTGCTTTTATCAAACGCACGCACAAAGCTGGTGAGCCAGACCAGAAACTGTTGGAAATGATCAATGACCTGGAGACCACCCCGCAAAAACGCGAGGCGTTGTGGGAAGCGATCCTTCCTGTATTTCAGAAAACCGTTGATGACCCCATGAAGGAGCACAAGCTCGACGCCATGGTGTCGAACTTTCTGTCCCACAACTATTTTTACAGTGCTGCGGCCGGGTACCCCGGTATATCCGTTCCATCAGGCATGGATGATGAAGGTATGCCGACAGCAC
>NZ_JBEOOE010000117.1:0-291 GCF_040308885.1 Pseudoalteromonas sp. 120-MNA-CIBAN-0494 | reverse complement strand
TGCTTAAGGTGCAAGCTAAAGGTAGTAATTTAATAAGCCCAACAAACGAGCTCGATAGCCGAAGTGCAAGTTCTGAGTTGCGTTTAGAGCACTTTAATGTGGTGAGTAAGTTGGTTGGCAAGCGTAAAAAAACAATGCTGTTACTGGATGAGTGTGAAAATATTTTTGAGCGTGATTTATTCTCTAAAAGCTTCTCAAAGGAATTACTTCATACTTACATTGAAAATCACCCTGTAGTGAGTATTTGGATCACTAATCATTTAGAGGATTTACCACAAAGCGTTATTAGGC
>NZ_JBEOOE010000116.1:0-294 GCF_040308885.1 Pseudoalteromonas sp. 120-MNA-CIBAN-0494 | reverse complement strand
TTGAATTATTGCTTAATAGCAAACGTCATCCAGAGCAAGCTTATCGCACCTGTTTAGGGGTGTTAAGTTTAGCTAAAGCGTATTCAAAGGAACGCCTCGAGCGAGCATGTTACCGAGCAGTTTGCATGAATACGACCACACACAGATCTATTAAGCAAATGCTGCAAAAAGGGTTAGACCAACAACCATTACCCACACTCCAAACAGAGCCAGAAATGCCAATTACACACAGCAACATACGTGGCACAGATTACTACCATTAAGGAATGCAAACATGATAGAAACAATTAATCA
>NZ_JBEOOE010000115.1:0-301 GCF_040308885.1 Pseudoalteromonas sp. 120-MNA-CIBAN-0494 | reverse complement strand
AAAAATGGCTCTACAAAATGATAAATCAAGCGATCAAAGCTGATGAGAATCGGTGATCAAAGTCATGAGAATACGCACATAGCAAATACTACATTATAATCGGTCGTGGTTCGCCTTCGAGCTTTTTTGTTTGATGTAGAGGAATACAAATGCCGTAGAGCACAGGATGTGCAGGAGCGGCCACTACTGAGTTCGCATGGGCTTTTGGCTATTTATTAAATCCGAGACGTAAAAAAGCCCGACTATTTCTAGTCGGGCTTTCTACAATTTGGAGCCTGGCAATGTCCTACTTTCACATAGC
>NZ_JBEOOE010000114.1:0-305 GCF_040308885.1 Pseudoalteromonas sp. 120-MNA-CIBAN-0494 | reverse complement strand
GAAGGTAAAGTAACGGCGGGGAGTTATATTGGCAAAGCGATAAAATACACGCTTAATCAATGGCCGAAATTAATGCGGTATAGTGAAGATGGCGAACTAGGGATTGATAATAATATTACTGAGCGAGATATTCGGCCGTTTACCACTGGTAGAAAAAACTGGCTATTCTCAAAATCGGTTAATGGTGCTCAGGCCAGCGCGATACTTTATAGTATTGTGATGACCTGCCGTGCCAATGACATCAATCCTTATTACTACTTTGTGCATTTATTTAAAACGTTGCCGAATCGAGATGAGGGTGATGA
>NZ_JBEOOE010000113.1:0-314 GCF_040308885.1 Pseudoalteromonas sp. 120-MNA-CIBAN-0494 | reverse complement strand
AGAATAGTGTCTGGCATTTTAATAGCATGACACATGGGAAAGATCGTTCAAGTAAAAAAAACGATCTGGTTAATTTATATCACTGATAACCCTGATAAAGTTGAGTGGCGGGTTTTATTATTTACCGGTAAGCCAGATAATAACCATTGTAACTGCCGTTGTTCAATCCCCATGGCTACGTGTGCTTGAGCATGATTTGGCCATTGAAATCGTCCTTGCTCTAAGCGACGATAATAAAGCCAAAAACCATTGGTATCCCAAAACAAAATTTTTAATTTATCGCGTTGTTTATTACAAAAAACGAACCACGCTTG
>NZ_JBEOOE010000112.1:0-315 GCF_040308885.1 Pseudoalteromonas sp. 120-MNA-CIBAN-0494 | reverse complement strand
TATGGATGTATTGTGGTGAATAATTTGGAAAGATAATTAAATCATAAACACATAAAAAAATAAAAAATAAAAAAAAAAAAAAAAAACAAAAAAAAAAAAAAAAAAAAACCAAAAAAAAAAAAAAAAAAAAAAAAAAAAAAAAAAAAAAAAAACAAAAAAAAAAAAAAAAAAAAAAAAACAAAAAAAAAAAAAAAAAAACAAAAAAAAAAAAAAAAACAAAAAAAAAAAAAAAAATAATAAAAATTTATATTAAGAAACGATAAAGAAAAAATAATTTTAAAAATGAAAAACTACTACGTAAAACGCAAGAGAAAA
>NZ_JBEOOE010000111.1:0-316 GCF_040308885.1 Pseudoalteromonas sp. 120-MNA-CIBAN-0494 | reverse complement strand
TTTGTAGACTGGACTAGAAACAAAAGTGCATAGACCCATAGAAACATCTCGTCATAGGTCTAGATCAGAAAAAATAATTTCAGAAATAAAAAAAAAAAAAAATAAAAAAAAAAAAAAAAAAAAATAAAAAAAAAAAAAAAATAAAAAAAAAAAAAAAAAAAAAAAAAAAAAAAAAAAAAAAAAAAAAAACAAAAACAAAAAAAAAAAAAAAAAAAAAAAAAAAAAAAAAAAAAAAAAAAAAAAAAAAAAAAAAAAAAATACCGCGGGAGGGGTGGACTTTAATTTTAAGTAAAAATATTAAAAAGAAGTGATAAAA
>NZ_JBEOOE010000110.1:0-322 GCF_040308885.1 Pseudoalteromonas sp. 120-MNA-CIBAN-0494 | reverse complement strand
CACGCAGGAGGTCAGCAGTTCGATCCTGCTTAGCTCCACCACTTTACTTCTTAAAAATAAATATTCTTTATCGGGTCGTAAACGACCTGAGAATGAAGTGTGTTTAATTTTGAGAGGTTTTTATTTCTCTTGCTCTTTAAAAATTTGGAAAAGCTGATAATAAAATTCGTATAAATAACATTGTTATTTGTACAGAGTTTTCAAAAGTAAAAAAAGAATGGTAGCAGTACCATTCAGTGCCAATCAATTAACTCTTTGAGTTGATTGATTGGTATCTACTTTAGTATTCAATATTGACTTCTGGCGAAGTTAAACTGTCACA
>NZ_JBEOOE010000109.1:0-334 GCF_040308885.1 Pseudoalteromonas sp. 120-MNA-CIBAN-0494 | reverse complement strand
ACTTGGGCAACCGGCATCTAAAAGTAGCGTTGGCAGATTTTTGAGCCTTTTGGCTATTTCTTGAAGGTATGCAATCAATTCATTTGGATCACACATAGGTGAGAGTTGCTCGGCTACTTGCAAAAAGTTTACCTTGCCTCCACGTTCAAAACCGTCACCCCACTTAAACAATCGCGTTACCATTTCAGGATCTGCTTTCATTGGCGCAAAGTCATAAATAGGCGCAAACGAAATCTTATTCTCTTTTTTGTTGAAGTACCCCTTGATAAATCAAGGGGATTCTTGTCGTCAACGGTTTAAGCATTGTGATACTAGATCACTTTAGACTTCTAAA
>NZ_JBEOOE010000108.1:0-337 GCF_040308885.1 Pseudoalteromonas sp. 120-MNA-CIBAN-0494 | reverse complement strand
AACAAAGCTTTATAGAGCGCGTCAGTTTATTGCTAACGCATGAAATTGATACGCGTGACCAAAGAAAAATAGAGCGATTGGTGCGACAAGCAAAATTCCGTGTACCGGGTCAGTTAAATCAACTCATTTACTCGCCGAAGCGTAATCTAGATAAAGCACAAATACGCGGCCTCAGCCAAAGCACCTGGCTGAGTTTACATCAGAATATATTAATTACAGGCGCCACCGGCTGTGGCAAAACCTACCTCGCGTGTGCCTTGGGTCACGAGCACTGTTTACAAGGAAAAAGTGTCTTCTATATTCGATTAAAAGAATTACTTGAAAGTCTATTTCTAGC
>NZ_JBEOOE010000107.1:0-351 GCF_040308885.1 Pseudoalteromonas sp. 120-MNA-CIBAN-0494 | reverse complement strand
TCAATCAGTGAGTCGAGTAAAACTTAAATTTAGATTTTTATAAAGTTTACATTTAAGTGTTGACAAAAAAATAGGAAGGCGTAATATGCGCAGCCCTAGCGAGATAAAGTTTTACTTTATTGTCGCAACGTTCTTTAACAATATAAAGCAATCATCTGTGTGGGCACTCGTACAGATTGAGTTCTAACAGCCAACCTACTTAGGTAGCGAGGCAAACAAATTAGAGTCTCAATTGAAAACTGAGTGACCAACAGAATAGTTATTTCGGTAATTATTCGGCACAGTCAATTCAATATCGAAAGATATTAAAATAAATTCAGAATTCATTGAGCTGTCGAAAGACATAAAACT
>NZ_JBEOOE010000106.1:0-360 GCF_040308885.1 Pseudoalteromonas sp. 120-MNA-CIBAN-0494 | reverse complement strand
GCTGTTAAAAAGCGTAGCTAGGCCACGGATGGCCTATCTACGCTGGTTACGTTCATATCATTAATTACAATTGAGGAGATAGTGTGATCCTCGGGGCGCCGTGAGATTCCAAAGAGAAGTCGGCGGTTACTTCTCTTTGGTTGCCGTCGCCAACGCGACATATAAACTCAAATTTGCAATTAAAAGCCCAAGCGCGAGGTAAACTCCCGCCTACAATTTGAAGGCTGACGCTGAGATAATTCCCCGTGATCACACCCGAAATTGAATTAATGATGAGTAATTAACAGCATGGATGCTGTTAAAAAGCGTAGCTAGGCCACGGATGGCCTATCTACGCTGGTTACGTTCATATCATTAATT
>NZ_JBEOOE010000105.1:0-361 GCF_040308885.1 Pseudoalteromonas sp. 120-MNA-CIBAN-0494 | reverse complement strand
ATGTATAGTGGTGTTCTTCATGAGGACATTAGGTGTGCTAGCCGAATGGCAATCTGCCTAAGTGGTCGCTCATTACTCCCATGCTCGGCCTTCAGTTCTCAGCGTCCACATTCCTGCTTAGCCGTCATCTCTTGCCTATTTCCGTCGAAATACATGTGAGCCTATACGTCGATACTCCTGATTTTCATACACTTAAAGAATACTTCCCCCCTTCGCAATCAATTAAAACTTTTGATTAAAATTGACCCTATCAAACATTCTGTTGATAGTCGGCTTGGTTTTGTCCTCCACACCATTACTGGCTTTCATCGGCCTAGCCTTACTCACTACTACGGGTTCATCTGCCACCTCACACCGACGT
>NZ_JBEOOE010000104.1:0-401 GCF_040308885.1 Pseudoalteromonas sp. 120-MNA-CIBAN-0494 | reverse complement strand
CAATGACAAGTGTGGCAATTATGCTAGAAGTTGCTAGCTCCGCGTAGCGGCTTTGTTCAACAGCTTATTGAACACCATTTTGGTGGTTTATAACACACCGAAACGGCGTATATTACATACCCTGATAATTTCACCAATAATTACCTTTGTAAACAAGTAATTAAAACAGCTAGGAATTAAGCATGTTATTTTGCCCCAAAACGGCGTTTAATAATGTTATTGGACAAAATTAGATTTCTACTTAAAACACAGGAATAAATTTAACTTTTTCAGTGTCCGGTTATCGCTCAAAGCCGACCTATAGAATAATTGCTTTAACACGTTTTGGGGCAAAAGCTTGTTAGAACAAAAGGCAGACTGCGACAAATAGCATCGAAAAGTTTCGAACTTTATTGTCATGG
>NZ_JBEOOE010000103.1:0-418 GCF_040308885.1 Pseudoalteromonas sp. 120-MNA-CIBAN-0494 | reverse complement strand
TTTTAGAGGTAGTAACAAAATAATTAGTACTTAGGTTAGTGGCTTTGGTTTCTCATTTACTACTCATTCCCTTCTCTCAGTGCAATAAGATCTTTAAGAAAATTATGCACAAAGAGGGCTAAGAGACGCTGCGCTTTTAGAGGTAGCGACAAAATAATTAGTACTTAGGTTAATGGCTTTGGTTTCTCATTTACTTCTCATTCGCTTCTCTCAGTGCAATTAAATCTAAGCAAATCATGAGCAAGGAGGATTAAGAAACGCTGCGCTTTTAGAGATAGTGACAAATACAGAATATTTTAATTAATAACTAGGCCTAGTCGTTAGTGTTATCTCATTTACTCCTCATTCGCTTCTCTCAGTGCAATAAGATCTTTAAGAAAATTATGCACAAAGAGGGCTAAGAGACGCTGCGCTTTTA
>NZ_JBEOOE010000102.1:0-418 GCF_040308885.1 Pseudoalteromonas sp. 120-MNA-CIBAN-0494 | reverse complement strand
GTGCCAGCCTGAGCCCGATATCGACAGCTTGTTACCCTGGAATTTTAAAACATAGGTGTAGTTCGCTAGACGCTCACAATAAAGCGGTAGGGCTAGTCTATAGTCCTGCGCTTTCATCGCGCCCTGAGGATAAACGGGTACGAGCGGTCATCGACATTATTGCTTCGCAGAGAGGTTGTGCAATCGATATGGCGTTTTTATCATCGAAGGTTTTCTTGTCCCCAAGTCGCAATCAAGTCCTAATTGCTCAGCCCAGCTCCTGATGATAGACCTGTAATATGAATAGCTTATTGGTTGATTAGAGCGACGTATACTCCGAAACAAATAATCACTGGGTTGCAATTTAACTTCTTGAATCCAATGGATAATACTTTGTTGTGTTCTCGGAGTTATCTCAAATTGAACTTCGATCCCAGTT
>NZ_JBEOOE010000101.1:0-451 GCF_040308885.1 Pseudoalteromonas sp. 120-MNA-CIBAN-0494 | reverse complement strand
GTGGCCCTACAAAGCGATTTACATCGGAATCAGTCCTGATAATGATGTTCATGCACATCATGCTGTCCAAATTTGCATTGGTTTAGACAAAGACATCTCGGTTCAAGATTACAAGGCACAAAGTATTCACACCGGACAATGTATTGTGATTTTCGAAGATGTCCCTCACAAGGTTTTGGCACAGGACAATCAGATTGTAGTCATCTATTTAGAGCCTGAAGATAGGCAAAACCAACAACTTCTCAAAGCCTTACGTCAAGCCAGGAGTGATGGAATTAATACTCTGCCGCTTACTAGCAAAGAATTGGGATCCATTTCTCAGCATCTATTTACTGACGTCGATATCGACAAAGTGTGGAAAACAGTAAATAAAGCGTAAGCGTCTAGCGAACCACACCTAGCATCGATGTTCTGATTATCTAAAAATACCTGCTCAATGATAAATTCGGAG
>NZ_JBEOOE010000100.1:0-485 GCF_040308885.1 Pseudoalteromonas sp. 120-MNA-CIBAN-0494 | reverse complement strand
AATAGGGGGAAGTCCCAATGACAAGTGTGGCAATTATGCTAGAAGTTGCTAGCTCCGCGTAGCGGCTTTGTTCAACGCCCTAATAATGGGCAAAAAATTGTTGGCTATAATGTTGAGGAACGAAAACAGCCAACTGTTTTTTGTCCTTATTAATTAGCTTGTTATAACTCACTTGCTACTTCAGGCTTCTTTTTTGACCAGTACCAACAATATAACCAACTAGCAGGAAAGAAAATAAAACTTAGAAGGAAGGTATAAAACCCTACAAGTGGTAAGTTATCAGACTTCCCTTTGGCAAATTTCAAAGTTAAATACAGCATAACTAAGAAATTGATAAATATGATTTGACCTGCAACTGTTGCGTTTATGTTCATTTGTGCATCCTTACACTCTACAGTGTGGTGAGTTATAACGTCTTAGTATTTATACGTTACGTTGCTTGTATCGTATAAATACCTTGTTGAACGAAGCATGCTCCTCATCCA
>NZ_JBEOOE010000099.1:0-488 GCF_040308885.1 Pseudoalteromonas sp. 120-MNA-CIBAN-0494 | reverse complement strand
GGCTAAACTATGCACCGAAGCTGCGGATTCATCTTAGGATGAGTGGTAGGGGAGCGTTCTGTAAGCCGTTGAAGGTGTACCGGGAGGTATGCTGGAGGTATCAGAAGTGCGAATGCTGACATGAGTAACGATAATGGGAGTGAAAAACTCCCACGCCGGAAGACCAAGGGTTCCTATCCCATGTTAATCAGGGTAGGGTAAGTCGACCCCTAAGGCGAGGCCGAAAGGCGTAGTCGATGGGAAACAGATTAATATTTCTGTACTCGATATAATTGCGATGGGGGGACGGAGCAGGCTAAGCAAGCATGGCGTTGGTAGTCCATGTGAAAGTGAGTAGGGCGTTTGTTTAGGTAAATCCGGACGAACACTAAACCTGAGACACGAGACGAGTCACTAAGGTGATGAAGTTGCTGATGCCATACTTCCAGGAAAAGCCTCTAAGCTTCAGATTATATGGAATCGTACCCCAAACCGACACAGGTGGTCAG
>NZ_JBEOOE010000098.1:0-497 GCF_040308885.1 Pseudoalteromonas sp. 120-MNA-CIBAN-0494 | reverse complement strand
CTCAGGTTAATATGCTGAGTAAATTATGCATAGGTAGCATTAATATTGGTATGTGGGTTTAATTGCGCGCTTACGTTACTAATCTTTTAAACTGAATTTCAATACCGCATGTTTCACAATACCCGTATTCGCCAGGTTCTTTTTGAAGCCTAAATTTAACTCGTTGCAATGCCTTCAGCTGCAGACCTTTTCTATAACGTGAAATGTATTGTTGCTTACGCTCTTCTTCTAGTGCCGCTCGATCTAAAATATCTGCAAGTACATTGCTTTCAACATTCTTATTTATTGGTTCATTCAGAGCATTCTTAAGCATAGAAATTTCATCATTAACTTGGTTTATTATATGCCCTAATTGGTCTGTTTTTAAAAATTCATGCATTCCTTATATCCTATACTAAACATCAAAAAGGTATTTAAACTGTAAGCGTCTAGCGAACCACACCTAGCATCGATGTTCTGATTATCTAAAAATACCTGCTCAATGATAAATTCGGAGC
>NZ_JBEOOE010000097.1:0-499 GCF_040308885.1 Pseudoalteromonas sp. 120-MNA-CIBAN-0494 | reverse complement strand
GTAAGCGTCTAGCGAACCACACCTAGCATCGATGTTCTGATTATCTAAAAATACCTGCTCAATGATAAATTCGGAGCAGGTGATGAAAACTTACAGAACAAGCGCACAGTGGCAGCAGCTTTTGCTGAAACGCAGTACGTTTAGTGGTACTAATATTGAATTCTGCCAACACCATAATGTCGCTATTACGACTTATTATAAACAACGTGCTTTACTGGCAAAAGACCAGCCTAATTCCACCTTGCCAGTGCACACGCAGTGCCTTACATCATCACGTTTTGTCCAGGTAAAACAAACTACTGAAGTCTGCGCGCAAACTCGTCAAAATACGCTGCAGTTTGATACGCTAACCGGCCAACTCACGTTTCCTATCGATTTAGCGACGGCCGATATCGTTGCCATTATTAAAGGGCTAACGGTATGAGGATGTTCGTTGATGTACCCACCGTCTATTTATGTGCCGATGCCGTTGATTTTCGAAAATCAATTAATGGTCTGG
>NZ_JBEOOE010000096.1:0-512 GCF_040308885.1 Pseudoalteromonas sp. 120-MNA-CIBAN-0494 | reverse complement strand
TTTGAATTTTTAGGCGGCGTTCCTGACGTTGTTATTCCCGATAATCTCAGAAGTGCTGTCAGTAAAACCTGTCGCTACGAGCCTGATTTAAATCCGACGTACCACCAGTTAGCCGAGTACTTTAACGTTGCTGTCATTCCGGCTAGACCTTATAAACCCAAAGATAAATCGAAGGCTGAAGTCGGCGTACAAATTGTTGAGCGTTGGATCATGGCACGCTTACGTAACCAAACCTTCCACAGCTTAGCGCAACTCAATCATGAAATAGCAAAGCTACTAGATATGATGAACAATAAGGTGATGAAGCAATATCAACAATCACGCAAACAGCTATTTGATATGGTGGATAAAAACGCATTAAAGCCATTGCCTGAAAAGCCCTATCAATATACACAAATCAAAACAGTACGTGTGCATATTGATTACCATGTTGAAATAGAAAAACATTACTACAGCGTGCCTTATCTGTGGGTTAAAAAACAATTACGCGCACACATATCCAATCAACTCGT
>NZ_JBEOOE010000095.1:0-516 GCF_040308885.1 Pseudoalteromonas sp. 120-MNA-CIBAN-0494 | reverse complement strand
AAGTATTGCTGTGGGCTCCATTGTTCTTCTATCGCTTTTTTGCCCAGGGTATTCCACTGTTGAAGCATGGTGCTAAGTTTTAATTGTTTCAGCATTAAAGGTAAAGAGGCCGTGAAGTTATCCATGTAGACCTCCCGGTATCATGCTGCTATAAGCGCTCAAGCTGTGTTGCTTTATTGTTATTGTGGGTATGTTTGATGCAATCACTAAAAATTGCGCTTCACATTCTCGGATGGCCGGTAATTGTCGCTGAGTAATTGACGATGCTACAAATCGTCCTAATTGACGTTCACACCCACTTTGCTTCGCTAAATGGAGCAATTTCACCATGTAATAGCTCGCTTCATCCGCTAAAAGGTGGGCATTAACGTATTCCCAAATAGCTTTGTAATTGTCGCTTGGAAGTAAGTCGTCACGTAGTTGTGAGTAGCGAAATGCCAATGGTTTTTTAACCAGTGCGTCAATAACATGCAAGTAACTAATATTACGTGCACGGCACCCTTTAGAAGCATAGAC
>NZ_JBEOOE010000094.1:0-547 GCF_040308885.1 Pseudoalteromonas sp. 120-MNA-CIBAN-0494 | reverse complement strand
CAAATGCATCTAGGTAGATATTCGCCAACAATGGACTGATAACACCACCTTGTGGACTTCCTAGCTCACTCGCTTCCCAATTATTGCCTATCATTACTCCGCTTTTTAAAAACTGTTTGAGCAGTTTTAAGATGCTACCGTCTGTCACTTTGCGTTTGACGCTGCTTATGATCAAGTCGTGATCGAGTAGGTCAAAACACTTCGACAGATCCATATCAACCACCCACTCACGGTGATATTTACGAATAAATACCGTGGCTTTGCTGATGGCGTCATGACAACTTCGTTTCGGCCTGTACCCATAACTTGATGGGTGAAAGTCGATGTCGAAGAGCGGTTGGAGAATGTTCAATAGTGTTTGTTGTACTATGCGGTCGCGAACTGTTGGAATTCCCAGCAGTCTCACACCACCATCATCTTTCGGTATTTCTATCCGTTTGACTGGCTGTGCGCGATACTGCTTGCTTTGCAGTTCACCTTGCAGTTGTTTCAAGTTTTCTTCTAAATTCAAGGCGAACGCGGCTATGGACTGCCTATCTATTCCGGC
>NZ_JBEOOE010000093.1:0-577 GCF_040308885.1 Pseudoalteromonas sp. 120-MNA-CIBAN-0494 | reverse complement strand
TATTAATAGATATTTGATATTAATGCAAAAGGTGCACCATGTTAGATATTATACTAATGACTATTTTAGGCATATAACGCCCGGCTCACCAGCGCCCAAGCCGTAGCGGATTTTGTGGTAGTGTGGAGCGCAGCGGAACCCACAAAAACCGCGTAGGTTTGGGCGTCTGCGTGTAGCCGTTTGTTATGTGACATTGGAGTAATAAATTACCAACAGAGACAAAATTACCACATAGAATAGCAGCCCTATGAGGTGAGCTCGCGATGCCGCAAGACTATTTGTTTTTTTTAGCTCTTTGTACAAGCTAAACGAGTGAAACTCTGCTGAGCTTTTTCCGAATGAAACCAACCGAAGAATTAAAACCCCAGTAATGTAAAATAAGTATCCAAAAATTACTTCGAATGTTACCCAAATCAGTATATCGCCCATAACTTATCCTTTCTCGATTTAATTCTACAACCAACTCTAACCCTGAAAATGCTAAATGCTCATTCTTTCACATAACGTCTTAGTATTTATACGTTACGTTGCTTGTATCGTATAAATACCTTGTTGAACGAAGCATGCTCCTCATCCA
>NZ_JBEOOE010000092.1:0-604 GCF_040308885.1 Pseudoalteromonas sp. 120-MNA-CIBAN-0494 | reverse complement strand
GAGGATGTTCGTTGATGTACCCACCGTCTATTTATGTGCCGATGCCGTTGATTTTCGAAAATCAATTAATGGTCTGGGGGCGTTGGTGGAAGCAGAGCTTGAACTACCCGTGCTCAGTGGTGCGCTATTTGTGTTTTGTAATAAAGGCCGTGACAAACTCAAACTGCTTTACTGGGATAACACCGGTTTTGCACTGTGGTATAAGCGATTAGATAAGCATAAGTTCAAATGGCCCAAACTCATGTCACCCACCATGACCTTAAGCGAGCAGCAATTACACTGGTTATTATCGGGTTATGATGTGATTGGACACAGTAAAATTGATGTCGCAGGTAAGCAAATGCTTTAATATTTGCGATCGATTGATGATCATCAAAGTGAGTTCAGTTAGCACTGCAAAGCCTTTGATGATGCCTTAAAATAGGCGTCATGAAAAATGAACTCGCCCTTAAACAGCGCATTGCTGAACTTGAAAAACTGTTAGCGCAGAAGGATGCCCAGATTGCGGCATTGGAAGAGCGCTGGAACTTGGCCCAACAAAAACAATTCGGCAAAAGTGCTGAAGGCTTTGCCGGGCAAGGCGAGTTATTCAATGAAGTGGAAG
>NZ_JBEOOE010000091.1:0-708 GCF_040308885.1 Pseudoalteromonas sp. 120-MNA-CIBAN-0494 | reverse complement strand
TTAAATGTACTTGAACAATATAATAATGATCCCGAAAAAATAGGTAAAATCAAAGTAGACTTAATTGGGCAAGTTGAAAAATCCATAGATTTTAAAAAAAGCATTGGTGAGAATACTGACTTTTTATCAGGTGTTTTAAATAAATTTAAAGATCTTGACGGTAAACAGTTAAATGGGAAGGTTGATATCTTAGCATAATACGGCATATAACAAGACCTTCAAACGGACAAAAAACAGTTTGCTGTTTTCACTTCGTTCAACATTTTAGCAAACAATTTTTTGCCGCTTAAGGTGGCGTTAGGCAATCTATTGATGTTAGCGTCAACTTTTCAGGGTGTTAAACTATGTTGTGGAAAGGATTATGAAAGTAATTTTTATTTTTATTCCTGTATTTATAATTGTTTTTGTCCTTAATCAATTTTCTTATGGAGCATGCTTTAAGGGATACTGCCTTGAAGCTGCATTTCCCAAAGTTGCCTTTATATCGCTGGTTATTTCGTTAATCGTTTTTTTTATATCTAAAGAAAACGACGAAAAACCTCAAAAAAGCATTCAAAAAAACAATCCATTCCTCAATCAAGACAAAATTTGTGTTACTCATGAGGCTCCACAAAATACGATTTATGTTACCCATGAGGCTCCACAAAATACGATTTGTGTTACCCGTAAGGTTCCACAAATGAAAATTAAACTTAAGGGTAAATCGGA
>NZ_JBEOOE010000090.1:0-768 GCF_040308885.1 Pseudoalteromonas sp. 120-MNA-CIBAN-0494 | reverse complement strand
TATCTAGCGTCAATTAACTTGGCCGGTTCCGCGTCAATTATCTTGGCCGGTTGACGCCGAATTTTATTTGCTCTTATTGAGCGCTGTTTTGCGTCGGTAACTTTCACCTTCGCAATGAATAATCGTTGCATGATGAACCAAGCGATCTATTGCCGCTACAGTCATCGTTGAATCATCAAATAGTTCATCCCATTGTTCAAATGATTTGTTTGATGTGATGATCATGCTGTGTCGCTCATAGCGATGGGCTATCAATTCAAACAGCACGCTCGTTTCCTGTTCAGTTTTTCGAACGTAACCAACGTCATCAACGATTAATAAGCTGTATTTATCGAGCTTTACAAGTTCGTCTTGCAAGCGTAAATGTCGCTTTGCTTGCTGGAGTTGTTGAACAATCGCTGACGCGGCAACAAACTTAACTTTATGGCCCTGCTCGATAAGGCCATAACCGATACTACTGGCGATATGCGTTTTACCAAGACCACTGGCGCCAAATAGCAATATATTGCCACCGTGCTTCAACCAATCCGGCTGATTTATTAAATCAGCAGCAAGGGGCTTACTAACCCCATCAACAAGGGTAAAGTCGAAGCTGCTAAGGTGTTTACCCACTGGCAATTTTGCATCTTTTAAAAGCCGCTGAAGGCGTTTGTCATCGCGTGTCGCAAGTTCAATATGGCACAGCTCAGACAAGTATTGCTGTGGGCTCCATTGTTCTTCTATCGCTTTTTTGCCCAGGGTATTCCACTGTTGAAGCATGGTGCTAAG
>NZ_JBEOOE010000089.1:0-893 GCF_040308885.1 Pseudoalteromonas sp. 120-MNA-CIBAN-0494 | reverse complement strand
CACCTTCAACGGCTTACAGAACGCTCCCCTACCACTCATCCTAAGATGAATCCGCAGCTTCGGTGCATAGTTTAGCCCCGTTACATCTTCCGCGCAGACCGACTCGACCAGTGAGCTATTACGCTTTCTTTAAAGGATGGCTGCTTCTAAGCCAACCTCCTGGCTGTCTGGGCCTTTCCACATCGTTTCCCACTTAACTATGACTTTGGGACCTTAGCTGGCGGTCTGGGTTGTTTCCCTCTTCACGACGGACGTTAGCACCCGCCGTGTGTCTCCCGGATATTACTTTACGGTATTCGGAGTTTGCAAAGGGTTGGTAAGTCGGGATGACCCCCTAGCCTTAACAGTGCTCTACCCCCGTAAGTATTCGTCCGAGGCTCTACCTAAATAGATTTCGGGGAGAACCAGCTATCTCCCGGTTTGATTAGCCTTTCACTCCTAACCACAAGTCATCCCCTAACTTTTCAACGTTAGTGGGTTCGGTCCTCCAGTTGATGTTACTCAACCTTCAACCTGCTCATGGCTAGATCACCGGGTTTCGGGTCTATACCTTGCAACTATTCGCCCAGTTAAGACTCGGTTTCCCTACGGCTACCCTAATCGGTTAACCTCGCTACAAAATATAAGTCGCTGACCCATTATACAAAAGGTACGCAGTCACCCAACAAGTGGGCTCCTACTGCTTGTACGTACACGGTTTCAGGTTCTATTTCACTCCCCTCACAGGGGTTCTTTTCGCCTTTCCCTCACGGTACTGGTTCACTATCGGTCAGTTGGGAGTATTTAGCCTTAGATGATGGTCCACCTATATTCAGTCAAAGTTTCACGTGCTCCGACCTACTCGATTTCACTTAAAATGTCTTTTCATGTACGGGACTATCACCCTGTATCGT
>NZ_JBEOOE010000088.1:0-903 GCF_040308885.1 Pseudoalteromonas sp. 120-MNA-CIBAN-0494 | reverse complement strand
ACCTATGCATAATTTACTCAGCATATTAACCTGAGGTAATTATGAATAAACAGCAAAAAATAAAACACTGGCAAGGCATTTTTGAGCAGCAAAAATCGAGTGGTTTAGCCATCATTCAATTTTGTCGTGATAACAACATTAACGCATCGACTTTCTATGTTTGGCGTAAACGCCTTTCTGACGAAACGGTAAGGGTTAAAAAGCAACAGGTGATCCCGTTTGTTATTCATGAGCAAGCCTTTACGCAACCTTCAATCATTAAACTCACCACACCAAACGGCTATCAAATAGACTTCGAGTCGACATTAGCTAACCAAACGCTAGCCAAATTATTGAGCGTACTGTGACACCTTGCACACACCAAGTTTACTTGGTCACGGGGTTCACCGACATGCGCAAATCAATCAATGGCCTAAGTATTATTGTCAGCGATACCCTATCTCTCGATCCTTTAAGCCAAGCGTGGTTCGTTTTTTGTAATAAACAACGCGATAAATTAAAGATTTTATTTTGGGATACCAACGGTTTTTGGCTCTATTATCGTCGTTTAGAACAAGGACGATTTCAGTGGCCAAAACAGACTAATGAACACACGGCTATGGGCATCGAGCAACGCCAATTACAGTGGTTGCTATCAGGGTTACCGGTCAGTAATCAAACACGGCACCCGACTTTATCGGGGTTATCAGTGATGTAAATTAACCAGATCGTTTTTTTTACTTGAACGATCTTTCCCATGTGTCATGCTATTAAAATGCCAGACACTATTCTCATCACCGAACTACAAAATCAGCTTGCACTTATGCAGGCTAAGCTTGATGCTTTACAAGAAGATAAGGTTGAAATGCAATCGCGGATTGACCACTTGCTTGCTGAGCTTAAGTTAAGTAAATCCCAAAAATA
>NZ_JBEOOE010000087.1:0-916 GCF_040308885.1 Pseudoalteromonas sp. 120-MNA-CIBAN-0494 | reverse complement strand
ACTGTATCCGCATTGAAAATGGCGCTATCAGTATCCCAAAGGTAGGCAAGATACCCATTATCTTGCATCGCAAACTAGCAAGTAAAATCAAGACTGTAACTATCCAGTATCACCACGGAAAATGGGGATGCAGCATCACTCAGGAAGTTGAGTGCAAAACAGCTAAACAAGTTTTAAAAACAATCACAGGTTTTGACATTAACTCAAAGCAAACTGTTGTTGGCTCAGATGGTTTTGTGGTCGATAACCCCAAGTTTTTAAAGCAGTCAAAAACAAAGTTAAATCAATTGCAACGCCAGCTTGCACGCCGAACTAAAGGTTCAAATCGCTGGCAAAAAACCAAACAACGCATCAACAAATTACACGGCAAAATCTCACGGCAAAGGCTCGACTTTGCACACAAAATTTCACGCCAGATAACCAATGAAAATGACATTTTAGTGTTCGAAGATTTAAACGTAAAAGGGATGCAAAAGTTCAATGGCAGCATGGTTGCCGACAATGTGATGGGCTTAATTACTCAGCTTTCAAAATACAAAACTGAGCTTGAAGGTAAACTCTATCACGAGATTGGCAGGTTTGAAAAATCCACTGGGGTTTGTTCTGAATGCGGCCAACATCATGTTTTAACATTGAACGACAGAAATTTCACATGTACGGCTTGTGAAACTAACCAAAGCCGAGACTTGTCAGCGGCTAAAAGCATAGCAAAAACAGGTGAATTAGATTTGATTGCGGCTGGGATCGTCGCAAGGGTTACCCCCACATCTCAGCAGAAATCAGCCATTAAAACGAAAGTCTTCGAGCTATCGAAGTTTGCTGTTGGAACTGAGAAAAAAGAAGCAGCCTAGTCTCTAAGTCAAGGCTGTAGAAGCCCATTGATCGACACGGAGTGGCGTCGATGGGTAGTTCACAA
>NZ_JBEOOE010000086.1:0-959 GCF_040308885.1 Pseudoalteromonas sp. 120-MNA-CIBAN-0494 | reverse complement strand
TACCTCAGGTTAATATGCTGAGTAAATTATGCATAGGTAGCATTAATATTGGTATGTGGGTTTAATTGCGCGCTTACTGCTAGACACGTCCTTTTTGTTTATAAAGGTTAATGGGGGCACTGGAATATTTGGTGGTCAAAAAAAGAAAATTATATCTTTTATTGGCTCTCCTTCAGAGTTCACGCCGGGTCATGTATTTAACAAATTTATTATCGCACTAACGGCAATTAATAATATCTACCGTGGCTAGCTAAATACATAACAATCACTTGCAGTCTGACTGCCAGTGCAGAGTAGTTCTTGCACATCATTCTAAGGTGTTTATGAAAAAGATAATATTTTTGGTTCCAGCATTTTTCTTCTTTAGTGCATGCTCAAGTATGTCGCCAATACAAAAAGAAAGTGAAAGCAGTTCACATTTTGACGGGGCTGTGTATGAAGGAAAAGACTTTTATATTTCAGACGAAGAAATTCAAGGTGAAAGATATAGAATCTTTCATCAGGCATCTACTGGTTTTAGTGGAACATCAGGAATTAGAAGATCTGCGACTAAAAGAGCAAATGATTTTTGTCGTAAACAAGCTCATAATAAAAAGATGTTAACCGTTTCAGAACACACTGCAGCCCCACCATATATCTTTGGTAATTTCCCCAGAATAGAAATAATTTTTGTGTGTATTGATAAAGAAGAAACTCTAACAGCGATTGCTGTGGCTGATAAGTATGATCGTTTAACTAAAATTAAAGACCTTTTAGATAGCGGTGTTTTAAACCAGAAAGAGTTCGAAATAGAAAAGAAAAAAATATTGGCTGAGAAGTAACATTTAACAATAGGGTAAGGTTACCAACGACCGTAAGTAGCACTTTAGCGAAGTCCGCCTAGAGCGATGAGCAGACACTGAAAAAGTTAAATTGAGGATGTAACTAATTTTGTGTAACTGCCTATCATTATTTACTCT
>NZ_JBEOOE010000085.1:0-961 GCF_040308885.1 Pseudoalteromonas sp. 120-MNA-CIBAN-0494 | reverse complement strand
GTAAGCGCGCATTTAAGCAGTGCGCTTAGCTATAATCGAAGTCTAGCTGCACATTCCACGGCATTAGGTCGGTAAAATCATCATCACCCTCATCTCGATTCGGCAACGTTTTAAATAAATGCACAAAGTAGTAATAAGGATTGATGTCATTGGCACGACACGTCATCACAATACTATAGAGTGTGGCGCTTGCTTGGGCACCATTAATTGACTTTGAGAATAGCCAGTTTTTCCTACCAGTGGTAAACGGCCGAATATCTCGCTCAGTAATATTATTATCAATCCCTAGTTCGCCATCTTCACTATATCGCATTAATTTCGGCCATTGATTAAGCGTGTATTTTATCGCTTTGCCAATATAACTCCCCGCCGTTACTTTACCTTCGGCTTCATCAAGCCACGCTTTAAAGTGCATTAATATGGGTAAGGCTTTTTCTTGTCGTAACTGATACCGCGCTTGAGGAGATAACTGTTTGTTTTTAGCGTGGGTTTCCAGTTTATATAATTGGCTGATAAAGCTGATGGCTTTATGCGCTCGACCTTTGTTTTTCGACTCTGCTTTTAAGGCATCGTTATATTTGCGTCTAGCGTGTGCCCAGCAACCAACAGGGGTAATGCCTTCAATACCGTCATAAACACGGTAACCGTCGCACTGTAAATAGCCTTGATAACCGGCAAGAAATTCTTTTGCGCAAGCGCGACTTCGACCTGCTTGGTAATCGTAAATCACGACAGGCTCATGGCTAACCTCATTGCTGCGATAAACCCACATGTAGGAATTGCTGCTAGGATTGTCACCTTCATCTAAGACTTGTGTACGGGTTTCATCGGCACATAAACTGTGCTCATTAAGCAAGTGACGTTGCATGGCTGCCACTAAGGGGCTGATTAGCAGGCCCGCTTTAATACACCAATTAGCTAATGTTCCGCGCGATAGTTCAAGGCCGCCACGGCCCAGTAT
>NZ_JBEOOE010000084.1:0-962 GCF_040308885.1 Pseudoalteromonas sp. 120-MNA-CIBAN-0494 | reverse complement strand
TTACTTTCATAATCCTTTCCACAACATAGTTTAACACCCTGAAAAGTTGACGCTAACATCAATAGATTGCCTAACGCTTTGCTCAGCGGCTAAGTATGGTTGGCTAAAATGCGCGAGGTACGAGCCGCAGCCAACTGTACGTGTCCGATGAAGCAACTTGTTATGCGCTGGTTGCGATTACCACAAACAACGCAATTTATATAAGATTCCGTGGCAGCCCGACCGTAGAAGTAAAAAACTCCCACGCAGCGCGACACACCAAACCGTGAATTTTAAGCCACTTAAATCAAGTGACGTTTATTACCAAACTGAGTTTGGCTTAAAACTGTTTAGCCAAAAGCAGAAACAGATATTTGGCACGTAAGTTACCAAAACAAAGAAAAGGCAACAAGTGCGATAATCTTTGCAAAACGCGAACCGTGAAAAACAATTAAAATCGAATTCGCGGCTGACGCATAACGCCACATTAAGCGGCTAATGACAGTTTGGCTAAAATAAGTGAGGCACGAACGGAAAGCCAACTGTTATTAGTCCGTTTGAATGCCTTGTTAGTTGTTGATAGTTAAGTACATTTAACTAACCAAAAATACTAAAAATAAATTAAGGGAAGTGAGAAACAACAAACACCCACCACCACTTAGCCGCCCAACGTGAATTTGAGCCGTTTACGCAAAACACATTAAGCGATTGCACAAACAAAAATTATATAACTAAAAGGACGTTGAGCGAGAAGCACTAAATCCATTTAGGCGAAAACTGCTTAGCAAAGAGTGCTAAACAAATATGATGCAGTAAAGTTACCACAAAAAAGAACGAAACAAACACTAAACTTTTAAGTAAAACACCACAAGATTAAAACAAATAAAACGAACAAGTGGTGGCAACTAACGTCTTAGTATTTATACGTTACGTTGCTTGTATCGTATAAATACCTTGTTGAACGAAGCATGCTCCTCATCCAA
>NZ_JBEOOE010000083.1:0-1039 GCF_040308885.1 Pseudoalteromonas sp. 120-MNA-CIBAN-0494 | reverse complement strand
CAAAGTTTCACGTGCTCCGACCTACTCGATTTCACTTAAAATGTCTTTTCATGTACGGGACTATCACCCTGTATCGTGGCGCTTTCCAGCAGCCTTCCATTAACACATAATAAGCTTAAGGGCTGTTCCGATTTCGCTCGCCGCTACTTTCGGAATCTCGGTTGATTTCTTTTCCTACGGGTACTTAGATGTTTCAGTTCTCCGCGTTCGCCTCGTTAACCTATGTATTCAGTTAACGATACCTGCAAGCAGGTGGGTTTCCCCATTCGGAAATCCTAGTCTCAAGTGCTTTTTACTAGCTTGACTAGGCTTATCGCAAGTTAATACGTCCTTCATCGCCTCCAACTGCCAAGGCATCCACCGTGTACGCTTAGTCACTTAACCATACAACCCAAACGGGTCTTTGTTGTGTGACAGTTTAACTTCGCCAGAAGTCAATATTGAATACTAAAGTAGATACCAATCAATCAACTCAAAGAGTTAATTAAATGGCACTGAATGGTACTGCTACCATTCTTTTTTTACTTTTGAAAACTCTTGATAAATAACAATGTTATTTATCAGAATTTTATTATCAGCTTTTCCAAATTTTTAAAGAGCATATTAATTAGTTATTCCGAAGAACAAGCACTAATTAACAATCATCTGTGTGGACACTACGAACAAATAAGTTCTAAATCGTATAAGGAGGTGATCCAGCCCCAGGTTCCCCTAGGGCTACCTTGTTACGACTTCACCCCAGTCATGAATCACTCCGTGGTAAACGTCCTCCCGAGGGTTAGACTATCTACTTCTGGAGCAACCCACTCCCATGGTGTGACGGGCGGTGTGTACAAGGCCCGGGAACGTATTCACCGCGTCATTCTGATACGCGATTACTAGCGATTCCGACTTCATGGAGTCGAGTTGCAGACTCCAATCCGGACTACGACGCACTTTAAGTGATTCGCTTACCTTCGCAGGTTCGCAGCACTCTGTATGCGCCATTGTAGCACGTGTGTAGCCCTACACGTAAGGGCCATGATGACTTGACGTCGTC
>NZ_JBEOOE010000082.1:0-1094 GCF_040308885.1 Pseudoalteromonas sp. 120-MNA-CIBAN-0494 | reverse complement strand
CTCATTCGCTTCTCTCAGTGCAATAAGATCTTTAAGAAAATTATGCACAAAGAGGGCTAAGAGACGCTGCGCTTTTAGAGGATGACACTTAAAAATCAGAAGCTGTACTTTTCACGCGGGCAAGCTCAGCGTCTATCTATAAGTTATGAGCTCTACTTAAGATCTGTTTGATCTTCTCATTTGCTTCTCTCAGTTCAATTAGGTCTTAGTGAATTATTCATATAAAGGATGAAAAGGCTCTGCGATTTAGAGGACGTGACAAATACAGAATATTTTAATTAATAACTAGGCCTAGTATTTAATGTTTTCTCATACAATTTTCTATGTTAGGTAAGCTTTGAATTGTTGTGTAAAGGATAAATTACTTTACTAAACTATAATCAGTCTAAATCAATACAAGCAGAAATAAAAAATCTAACTCTTAAAGTTACCATTGAATAAGGATAATCATGCACATTGACGAGTTAACACAAATAGTTATTGGCTGCGCTATAGAGGTACACAAAACCTTAGGCCCTGGCTTATTGGAGTCAAGCTATGAATCTTGTTTAATGTATGAGTTATGTCAGGCTGGGTTATTTATTAAAAATCAAGTTGAACTACCAATAATTTACAAGGAACAATATATTGCAACAGGCTATAAATTGGACATTTTATTACCAAATGAATTAATAATTGAACTGAAGGCCGTTGATAAACTACAACCTATTCACTCAGCGCAGTTGATTACATATATGAAGCTATCAAATATAAATACGGGCTTACTAATTAACTTTAATACACTAAAGTTGGTTGATGGTATCAAGCGCTTTAATTTATGATTTTTCAATCAACTTGATAGTTAATATTCTCTTAAGTGAAGATGCACAAAGAGGATTAAGAGGCGCTGCGCTTTTAGAGGTAGTGACAAAATAATTATTCAATTGGATTAGGGCTTTGGTTTCTCATTTACTACTCATTCCCTTCTCTCATTGCAATTAAATCTAAGTAAATCATACACAAAGAGGACTAAGAGACGCTGCGCTTTTAGAGGTAGTAACAAAATAATTAGTACTTAGGTTAGTGGCTTTGGTTTCTCATTTACTACTCATTCC
>NZ_JBEOOE010000080.1:0-1214 GCF_040308885.1 Pseudoalteromonas sp. 120-MNA-CIBAN-0494 | reverse complement strand
GCGTAGCGGCTTTGTTCAACAGCTTATTGAACACCACTTTGGGGGTTTATAACACCCCAAAACGGCGTATATTACATGGCTCAATAGTTCCACTAAATAACTACAATGTAAACAAGTAATTACGTATGTTATAAAGTTACCGTAGTTAAAATACCCCAAAACGACTTTTAATAATGTTATTGGACAAAATACAAATAACTGTCTATATATACAGTGTCGAGTTTTAAATAATTGAATATCATTTATGAAATCTCTCTTTCTAACCATGATTAAAGATCATATGTATAGCAAGCGTTATGCAAAGAGCACTATTGAAGCTTATTTGTTTTGGATAGCTGCCTATATCCGCTTTAATAATATGCAACACCCAAACTCTATGGGGGATACTCAAGTAGAATTATATTTAAATCATTTAGTAAACTCGCAAAATGTAGCGCAAGGCACACAATCCCAGGCATTGAATGCGCTAAGTTTTCTATATAAGGAAATAATTAAAAGTCCTCTCTCATTATCATTAGATTTTGTAAAAAGTGAACGCCCTAGAAAATTACCTGTTGTGCTTACACAAACAGAAGTTTCAGCGTTATTTAAACACTGTATTACAAAGCATTATTTAGCGTGTGCACTACTTTATGGTAGCGGTATGCGGTTAATGGAGGTACTACGTTTGCGGACACAAGATATTGATTTTGATTATAACTGTGTTCGAATTTGGGATGGTAAAGGGGGCAAAAATCGTGTTGTAACGCTTGCAGGAGAACTGATACCACAAATACGAACACAAATTCAATTAGTCGATAATTATTTACAATTAGACCTAAATAACCCGCTGTTTTGTGGCGTGTATATGCCGCATTTATTACGTAAAAAATATCCAAATCATAACAAACAGCTGGGTTGGCAATATTTATTTCCATCTTATAAACTCAGTATTGATCCTGAGAGTAAACAGCTAAGGCGCCATCATATTGATGAAAAGCAATTACAGCGCGCTGTAAAAAAAGCGGCTTTTAATGCACACATTAATAAACACGTTACGCCACATACTTTGCGCCACTCATTCGCTACGCACTTACTGCAAAGCGGCGCTGATATACGCACAGTACAAACACAACTCGGGCACAGCGATATTCGTACAACGTCTTAGTATTTATACGTTACGTTGCTTGTATCGTATAAATACCTTGTTGAACGAAGCATGCTCCTCATCCAAC
>NZ_JBEOOE010000079.1:0-1282 GCF_040308885.1 Pseudoalteromonas sp. 120-MNA-CIBAN-0494 | reverse complement strand
ACCAGCCTAAAAAGGTAGCTTAGGCTTTCTTTTTGAAACTCCTTCAAAACGCGCAGCGTTTAGTGGGAGTTGTTCATGTCCGAAATATGTAATAACTTATAAAGTTAAACTCTCTTTAAAAAGAAATCACTTTCAGTAACGCATTGTTATTAAATGATAACTAAACATAAATGGCAAGGATTAAAGGGTTGAAATAGTCACAAGAAGAACACTAACCCCCTGGGCAGATTAACCAAAAACGTTATGATACGATAACGTGTGACCAGCTAAAGCAAACGACTATTTTTATACATGTTCGCTAATTGCGTATGGTGTTAAAAAATATACAAATATCTTGAAATTAGATATTTAGCCTTTATAGGCTCGATTTTTAATTGCTAGGTGATTTTTAAAAGTTTAAAACTATTCAGCTCAGTTATGTTTACAGAGCAGTCGAACTTCTCAAAGAACCGAGTTACGTTATTCAAAGTAAGGGGTTATTTGATTTAAATTTCAACCATACCGCCTTAATAAGAAGCTAAAAAATAGTTGCTTATACTTTAGCGACGTAGGGTTAGGAGGCATTTTTTGTCTTTCTTAATTGACTTGATATGTTTTTGATACCAGAATATATTAAATATTGGTATTGGAGGTTGGCATGGCGAAAAATACAAGTGTTACATTAGGTGAGCATTTTGACTCATTTATTAGTCAGCAATTAGAGACTGGTAGGTATGGATCTGCAAGTGAAGTTCTAAGAGCTGGATTAAGAGCCTTAGAAGATCAAGAATTGAAAATGAACAATCTAAGGAATATGTTGGTTGAGGGAGAAAACAGCGGAATAGCTGACTATTCATATGACACACTATTGAGTGACTTAGATAAAGAAAATCATTGATATGAAATTTCATATATCTAAAAAAGCTAAATCAGATTTAATAAAAATCGCTCGTTACACGCAACTTAACTGGGGCAGGCAGCAGAGAAATGACTATTTAAAATTACTTGATAGCGTTTTTCATCAAATTGCAGAAGAACCAGAGCTAGGTTATATTTGTGATTACATTAGAGAAGGCTATAGAAAGCGACCGCAAGGGAGTCATGTCATCTATTACAAAGAATTCGGCAAGAAAGAAGTTGTAATTATTCGAGTTCTTCATAAAAGCATGGATATACACCGGGCTCTCTGAAAACGTAACTGGCCAACAATACTGTCCCAGATAGACTCAAGTGGATCTATACGCGTTCGCCATTGGCGTTTATTAGACAATGGCTGCTCATCCAGTTTATCAATGCGCCTTGC
>NZ_JBEOOE010000078.1:0-1324 GCF_040308885.1 Pseudoalteromonas sp. 120-MNA-CIBAN-0494 | reverse complement strand
GAGGATGTAACTAATTTTGTGTAACTGCCTATCATTATTTACTCTAAAAAGAGTTTAAGGATTAGGCGATGAACATGAATAAAGAAGAACTCGAAGCGTTTGCAAAAGAAGCAGCTAAAAGTATTAAAACACCTGACGATTTAAATCAATTTAGTCAGATGTTAAAAAAGATAACTGTTGAAGCCGCACTTAATGCAGAAATGGATGAACATTTAGGCTATCAAAAACACAGTAAATCCACGAGCAGTAATAGCCGAAATGGTAAAACAAGTAAGCGTATCAAGACAGAAGACGGTGAGTTTGAGCTTGATACGCCCCGCGACCGTGAAGGCTCTTTTGAGCCACAGCTTGTTAAAAAGCATCAATCTCGATTCACCTCAATGGATGATAAAATTTTATGGCTGTATGCCCAAGGAATGAGCACACGCGATATCGTGAATGCCTTTCATGAGTGGTATGGCGCTGATATCTCTCCCACATTGGTGTCACGTGTTACCAGCGCTGTTATGGAGCAAGTCACTGAATGGCAATCTCGCCCCCTGGATGCGATTTATCCTATTGTTTATTTGGATTGCTTGGTTGTAAAAATACGCCAAGATAAGCGCGTTATCAAAAAGTCTATTTACCTTGCTTTAGGTATTAATATTGACGGCCATAAAGAATTGCTTGGCATGTGGATTTCAGAAAATGAAGGGGCTAAGTTTTGGTTGAGCGTGCTCACCGAATTAAGCCAACGGGGCGTTGAAGATATCTTAATCGCGTGCGTAGATGGGCTGAAGGGATTTCCTGATGCAATTAATACTGCTTACCCGCAAACTCATGTTCAATTGTGTATAGTGCATATGGTTCGAAACTCATTGAAATATGTCTCATGGAAAGATTATAAAGCCGTGACGGCCGATTTGAAGCTGATTTACCGCTCGTCGACAGAAGAAGAGGCGTTGCTGGAGTTGGAGCGATTTGCAGAGAAATGGGACAATCAATATCCTCAAATAGCAAAGTCATGGCGTGCGAATTGGGACAATTTAAACACGTTATTTAATTATCCGGAGGCAATACGAAAAGCCATTTATACAACGAATGCCATTGAGTCGCTCAACAGCGTTATTCGCCGAGCGATTAAAAAGCGTAAGATATTTCCAAATGACGACTCTGCGAGAAAAATGATTTATTTGGCAATAAAAGAGGCATCGAAAAAATGGACGATGCCAATTCGAGACTGGCGAAATGCAATGAGTCGTTTTATCATTGAATTTGAGGAACGACTCAGCAAGCATATTTAAAATCTAAAAACGGGCAGTTACACAGAATCCGTTACAGGCTC
>NZ_JBEOOE010000077.1:0-1375 GCF_040308885.1 Pseudoalteromonas sp. 120-MNA-CIBAN-0494 | reverse complement strand
TCTACCCAATAGCGCCAAGTGCTCCATCTAAATCTAATGAGCCAAAGCGAGTTAATTTAGGTGGTGGTGAAAGGCGCACCACCACGAAGTGGTGGCTTTAATCAAATCCTTCCTGCTGAGCTAAATATTGCTTCACGATTTCAAGTGGTGCACCTCCGCAACTAACCAGACAATAACTTCTGCTGTAAAAAACTGGCTTCCAGTAAAACTCACCCAAGTGTTCGGAAAACTCCTTTCGCACAAGTCTTGATGTAGCAGTTTTTAAACTGTTCACCATTTTACTTGGTTGCATCTTGGGATTAGCAGAAATTAAAAGGTGAAGGTGATCTGGCTCACCATTGCACTCCAAAAGCTCACAATCCCAAGATTTTAACAACCTTTTGTACTGAGATTCTAAGTACGCGGCAACCTCTGGCGTGATACAGCGATGACGATATTTAGTTACAAGAACTAAATGATAGTGAATATTATAAACGCTGTGATACAGCGTATTTAGGGCTTGTTTTTTCATAATAACTAAATATAATTAGTTGTTATGAAAAAAGCAATCCGTAAAGTTACATATAAAATGAAATCATCAGTTTCTCAAGAAGAATCGCTGATGGATTTGTTTGTCCACCATCACCAGTTGTACAACTGGGCTTTACGTGATCGCATCGAAACATATCGTGATTCTAATTACAGTCTTAACTTTCACGAACAGTGCAAAATCAACACTCTGTGGCGTAATAATCGTAAAGCGCATGGCATTTTCAATGCTAATGCTCAGAGTGAGCAAGTCACATTAAAACGTGTTGCACTGGCTTTTGACGGTTTTTTTAGACGGCTCAAAAAAGGTGATAAGAAAGCTGGATTCCCACGTTTTAAACCATTTCAACGCTTTAAAGGTTGGGGCTACAAGGCTCATGGTGATGGTTGGAAGCTCAACCTGAAAGAAAAAAAGCATGGTGCTGTTTATTTGGCTGATGTTGGTATCGTTAAGATCCGAGGTAAAGCTAGAAACACAGGAGGCAAGCCGAAAACTGCCGAAATCATCCGAAAGAATGGTGAGTGGTTCATTTCAGTTTCAATGGAGTATGACACCATTGAGAGAAACTGTGGCACTAAAGCTGTTGGCTTGGATTGGGGTGTTTCTCATTACTTTTCGACTATCGATCAGGATGGTAATTTTGAGCAAGTCGAAAACCCCCGTTACCTCAGAAACAGCAAAGAGCGATTAACCTCTTTACAACGTGACCTCGCGTTAGCGAAAAAAGGCACTCGCACCCAGCGAAAATTAAAGCATCAAATTGCCAAACTCCACCAGAAAATCGCCCGTCAAAGACTCGATTTTACTCATAAAGAAACTGCAAAATTAGTTGAAGTGGCGGCATTG
>NZ_JBEOOE010000076.1:0-1403 GCF_040308885.1 Pseudoalteromonas sp. 120-MNA-CIBAN-0494 | reverse complement strand
ATATTAACTTCTTGCTTGAACTGTCACATAAAACGCGTTTGGCGTTGTATGGTTAAGCCTCACGGGTAATTAGTACAAGTTAGCTTAATGCCTCACAGCACTTCCACATCTTGCCTATCAACGTTGTAGTCTCCAACGGCCCTTCAGAGAGCTTATAGCTCTAGTGAGAAATCATCTCGAGGCCTGCTTCGCGCTTAGATGCTTTCAGCGCTTATCAGTTCCGAACGTAGCTACCGGGCAATGCCATTGGCATGACAACCCGAACACCAGCGGTTCGTTCACTCCGGTCCTCTCGTACTAGGAGCAACCCCTCTCAATTCTCAAACGCCCACGGCAGATAGGGACCGAACTGTCTCACGACGTTCTAAACCCAGCTCGCGTACCACTTTAAATGGCGAACAGCCATACCCTTGGGACCGACTTCAGCCCCAGGATGTGATGAGCCGACATCGAGGTGCCAAACACCGCCGTCGATATGAACTCTTGGGCGGTATCAGCCTGTTATCCCCGGAGTACCTTTTATCCGTTGAGCGATGGCCCTTCCATTCAGAACCACCGGATCACTATGACCTACTTTCGTACCTGCTCGACGTGTCTGTCTCGCAGTTAAGCTGGCTTCTACCATTACACTAACCGTACGATGTCCGACCGTACTTAGCCAACCTTCGTGCTCCTCCGTTACTCTTTAGGAGGAGACCGCCCCAGTCAAACTACCCACCAGGCACTGTCCGTAACCCCGATTCAGGGGCCAACGTTAGAACATCAAAACTACAAGGGTGGTATTTCAAGGTTGACTCCAACAAAACTAGCGTCTCATCTTCAAAGTCTCCCACCTATCCTACACATGTAGGTTCAATGTTCAGTGCCAAGCTGTAGTAAAGGTTCACGGGGTCTTTCCGTCTAGCCGCGGGTACACAGCATCTTCACTGCGATTTCAATTTCACTGAGTCTCGGGTGGAGACAGCGTGGCCATGGTTACACCATTCGTGCAGGTCGGAACTTACCCGACAAGGAATTTCGCTACCTTAGGACCGTTATAGTTACGGCCGCCGTTTACCGGGGCTTCGATCAAGAGCTTCTCCCTAAGGATAACCCCATCAATTAACCTTCCGGCACCGGGCAGGTGTCACACCGTATACGTCATCTTGCGATTTTGCACAGTGCTGTGTTTTTAATAAACAGTCCCAGCCACCTGGTCACTGCGGCTCCCGTCCGCTTAGAGAGCAAGTCTCATCACAGATAGGAGCGTACCTTCTCCCGAAGTTACGGTACGATTTTGCCTAGTTCCTTCACCCGAGTTCTCTCAAGCGCCTTAGTATTCTCTACCTGACCACCTGTGTCGGTTTGGGGTACGATTCCATATAATCTGAAGCTTAGAGGCTTTTCCTGGAAGTATGGCATCA
>NZ_JBEOOE010000075.1:0-1406 GCF_040308885.1 Pseudoalteromonas sp. 120-MNA-CIBAN-0494 | reverse complement strand
GTGAGCGTCTAGCGAACTACACCTATGTTTTAAAATTCCAGGGTAACAAGCTGTCGATATCGGGCTCAGGCTGGCACAGTTCATCAAGGCAAGCACAGATGTAATTAAATGGGATTAGACCATTTATCTTGGCGGTTTCCACAATGCTGTAAAGGGTGGCACTAGCATGGGCACCGTTAGCCGTTTGGCTAAATAACCAATTCTTTCGGCCTATCACAAACGGTTTTACCGCGCGTTCTGCTCTATTATTATCGATGCTAAGTCGGCCATCATCAACATAGCGTATGAGCTTGTGCCATTGATTTGCCAGGTAATTAGCTGCCTCTATCAGTTTGCTGTTCCCCACTAAATTTGGCTGATCCTGCTCAAGCCATATTTTTAGCTTGCTAAGAATAGGCAGGCTAACCTCTTGTCTTGCCGTATATTTGTCATCCACACTTTTATCTTTGATGCGTGACTCAACGCCGTACAGTTTTTGGATAAGGCTCAATACCACATCCGCTTTGCCGGTTTTGTTTTTACCTTGTAGCTTTTTCGCGTCGATAAATTTACGACGAGCATGCGCCCAGCAGCCGATTAAGGTTGCCTCTGTTCTGGCATAGGCTTGATAGCCATCCACGTGCAAGTACCCTTGATATCCATCAAGATAATTGACCACGCAGGCGGCCGCGCGACTATTGTGGAAGTCGTAAAGTACGATATTAGGGATAGGATTATTCGGGTCTGGTGAATCTCGACCCGAGCAATACACCCACATGTAACTGTTTACTTTGTCCGATTTCACCACCTTTAATGGCGTTTCATCGGCAAACAGCGTGGGTTGCCTTAACAGCTCGGCTTTAAGCCGTTCAACTAATGGCGCGAAGAGTGTGGCTGATTTGTCTATCCAGCTGCTCATGGTCTGTCGACTGAGTTCAATACCGTATTGCTTAAACATCGCTTCCTGGCGATACAGCGGTAACCCGTATTGGTATTTACTGGTGATAAGCTGACTGAGCAAACTGCTGGTTGCAATGCCTTTGTTGATGGGCATGGCAGGCATTGAGGCTTGTTTAATCTGTGTCTGAGTTGAGGATTTATCACAGTGACGGCAGGCGTATTTAGGCCTAATATGCTCAATCACTTTGATTTTAGCGGGTATGAACTCAAGCTTTTCTGACTTATCTTCACCCATTTTATGTAGCTCACCGCCACAGCAATCACAGGTTTTGTCGATGATGTCGTGAATAACCTGCTCACGAGGTAAGTCTTTTGGCAGTGGCTTACGCACCGGCTTTTTACGGGTATAGCTAATGGATTGTTGCTCTGCCTCAACTTCCTCAACAATTTCTTCCACTTCATTGAATAACTCGCCTTGCCCGGCAAAGCCTTCAGCACTTTTGCCGAATTGTTTTTGTTGGGCCAAG
>NZ_JBEOOE010000074.1:0-1571 GCF_040308885.1 Pseudoalteromonas sp. 120-MNA-CIBAN-0494 | reverse complement strand
CCAGCCTAAAAAGGTAGCTTAGGCTTTCTTTTTGAAACTCCTTCAAAACGCGCAGCGTTTAGTGGGAGTTGTTCATTTTCTCGAATACATAGCAATAAAACTCTAGGCAATTTAGTCGCTAATATGAATCGCGCTACTTCCCTTAATGTATTGTGTGATCATTTTTGCCTTAACATTGCCTAATGAGGTTAACTTTGAGAATATTTTCAATTTTCTGTTTTTTACCGCTCCAAATGTACTTGTAATGCCCACTTTGAATAGGGATCGTCACCGCTTTAGGCTTAAATGCAGCTACGCATACCCCCCCTTCATCACGAACACTTTTATACAGTAGACCATTACTGCCGTTTGCGCGCATATGCTTAGCAAACTGTTGGGGAGCGATATAGTCATCGGTATATAAATGTTCAAACCCATCATCCCTTATATCATGAAGATCCAGAGAGATCTTATTAATATAGCAACGCATTGTTAGTTCTGTGTCTGGCTCATTAGTTGCTGATAAGAATCTTTCTCTGTGATATATAGTTTCAGCAAACGCTGTATCAAGCGCTTTTGCACCGTAATAAACCCCATATTCATTTCCATCCGTAAAACGAGTGGGAATCGAAATATGTGTAAATGCAGCCATGACTGGTGTTGAACCTGGACCGGAAATTCTTTCTTCTGTTGTGACAAGCGATAAATCACCTACCTCTTCCCGAAGCCTATCATTGGTGAGTGATTCAATAGCAAAAACGACTTCAAGCTCATCAGGGGATGCAACATTTTCAAATAAATCGATTGGCGGATAATGACTGGGAACTAATCGATGTAATTTCTCCCAGTCAGGTAATAAAGTATTAACCTCTTTGTGCATCAAGATACCTACGTATATCGTTTAAGTGTAATATGCTACCTTTAAGCATATAAGTTAATGCCGATTCATTATTAAAGTGATTATTTGGCTTTTTGATCCAAGCATCAGCTTGCTCTCGCGTCGGAAATAAAATTCCTAATGCCTTGTAAATTCCCATAATATAAGAAATACGCTCCATCGTATCTACCGATAAGCTAGATGCTTGTCCTTTTTTCCAGTTATAAAACGTTGTCGACCCCGGCTTGCCAAGCAGAGTGATTTGATCTTGGTTTTTAACACTCCACTCATTCATGATATTAAAAAATACCTTAAGTGCAATTTGAGCGGTTTTACTTGGGTTCTGAGCGAGCACACTACTTTCTAATGCTGTCATAATGATTTCCCCTTTAGTTTATTAACTTATAAACATACTCCCATTACGGTGTGTTTTCAACTTTTACTTCAAATGCGAAAAGCTAAATAAAGATGTAGCTTTTCGTATTTGGGAAAAATAGTCATGCTGGATATATTAATATGCTTGCGGCAAAGTAGGCAGATGAATTGTGTGTTGAGAAAAATGTGGATAAGGCAGCATGACACACTTACAACTTCTATTTCTAGATTTTAGCGCTACACCATTTATAGATTTTGATGTTACTTGGGCAACCGGCATCTAAAAGTAGCGTTGGCAGATTTTTGAGCCTTTTGGCTATTTCTTGAAGGTATGCAATCA
>NZ_JBEOOE010000073.1:0-1848 GCF_040308885.1 Pseudoalteromonas sp. 120-MNA-CIBAN-0494 | reverse complement strand
TTAGAAGCATAGACACGCGCTAACGTTTGAACTAAATCGCTGCCATAGCGCAGCTCTAAACGGTTGTCATATAAACGCACAAGTAATCGGCTACCAATAAGGCGTGACGGGACGCTATAGGTAACACGTTTCAATGAAACAGTACTCGTACGTGACACCGTTAGATAATGCTCGGTGTAACTGACGCTCATCGTCTTTGGTAAAGCATGTAATTGTCGCTGCTCTACTGCGTATTTATCACTTACAAGGCGATTACGGCGAGCAACAATATCGGCAACAAACGATTCGTAGACTTCTCTTGTCTGAAAGTCATAACTACCACGGATTTTTAATGCTTGCTCCAGTTGCGATTTAAGGTGCCCATGAGGGCTCTCAATAGCCCCATTTTCATGCGCAATACCGCGGTTATTGCTGGTAACACGTGGTCCTAAAAGCTTCCATTAAGGTAAGGAAATTCTATGTTAGAACAAACGATAACTCAGCTTCGTCAACTCAAACTCAGTGGTATGGCCAACGCCTTAGTGAGCCAAATGGAACAACCAAGTACTTATGAAGGGTTGTCCTTCGATGAGCGACTACAACTGCTAGCAGACAGTGAAGCCCAAGACCGAGAGAGCCGAAAACACCAACGCTTACTTAAAGCGGCAAAACTTAAATTAGCCGCTAACGCCAGAGACATAGATTATCATCACCCGCGAGGTCTCAATCAATCGATGATGGCATCGCTACTGCAATGTGATTGGCTGAATAAATCACAAAACTTACTCATCACAGGCCCTTGCGGTAGCGGTAAAACCTATATCACTTGTGCACTTGCGCATACAGGATGCATGAAAGGCTACAGCGTTAAATATTACCGACTCTCAAGGTTGATGCTTGCGCTGACACAAGCCAAAGCAGATGGCACTTACAGTCGAATGTTACAGTCACTCGCTAAGATCGACTTACTCGTTTTAGATGATTGGGGGCTTGAGCCACTTAAAGCGGCACAACGAAATGACTTAATGGAGATCATGGATGATAGGCACGGCAGTTCATCAACCGCCATCATCAGTCAATTACCCACCGAAGAATGGCATCAATCCATCGGCGATAATACCTTAGCCGATGCCATTTTAGATCGACTAATGCACAATGCTCATCGGATAAAATTAAAGGGGGAGTCTATGAGAAAAATTCAATCTAAAATTGACCATCGTGAACACTTAGGTTAAAAATGTCATGAACCCAATGCGTGGAATTTAAGTGTTCACGATAAAACCGGAATCGGTGTTCACCATCACCGGAATACGCAAACAGCAATACCATTGTAACCCGGCAGTTTTTTTGCAGCATGATTAGCCGCCTTTGCCAATGTAGGTGTGGGCCCAAACCCAACACCCACAGGTAAGCCCGTTTCTCGCCAAACGGCACGACGTATTGTTTGCCCATAATCAGCCCAGTCATTAATAAGGCGAGAAAACCCAGTAAAGCGCAGAAACGACTCATCGATACTGTACACATAGTGGTCATCACAAAACCGGTTAATAACCGTCATCATTCTTTCACTTAAATCAGCATACAGCTCATAGTTAGAGGAGCGAACAACCACATTTTGCTGCTCTAAATAGTGCTTAATTTTAAAATATGGTTGGAATTTTGGAATATTGAGCTTTCTGGCAATAGGGCAGATAGCGCAAATACAGCCGTCGTTGTTTGTTAGCACAACAACTGGTTTAAAACGAATAGATGGATCGAACACCTTTTCTGCACTGGCATAAAAAGCCACCGCATCTACCCAATAGCGCCAAGTGCTCCATCTAAATCTAATGAGCCAAAGCGAGTTAATTTAGGTGGTGGTGAAAGGCG
>NZ_JBEOOE010000072.1:0-2370 GCF_040308885.1 Pseudoalteromonas sp. 120-MNA-CIBAN-0494 | reverse complement strand
CGCGAAGCGGCGTCGATGGGATGAATCGGAATAGTTAGCCCTGCTCTTGAATGTATTTTCGAATTGTATCAGCAGCCACATTTCCAACAGAGCAAACAAAATATCCGTCAGACCCAAAAGAGGGTCTAACTAATTTACCTGTTTCGTCCTAAAAGCTTTTCTAACTTTCGATCCGCTACTTTATCATCTAATGATAGAGCCTTATATTCATCAATAAGCTTTGTTAAGCCTGAGTTTTTTTCACCACGAAAATATTCAATATTACGCTCTATTTTCTTTAAGATTTTGCTTAAGCTAATATCATCCACCAATGGATCATTTTCTTTACCTACAAACAGGTTGTTATCTTGCGGGAAGTTCACAAAGTAACGTAAGCCACGTTTACCTTCACCTGATGGGTAGAGTAAGCCATTATCAACCAATGATTTTAAATCCCTTGTAGCGGTTGCCGGTGGCGCACCGGTTATGGCTCGATATTTTTCATTAGTTAAACCATCACGCACAAAGCCGTCAGCGCCGACAGTGAAGATTTTTTTCATCACTTTCTCTTGGCGTTGGTTGAGTTTGACCTCTGCATATTCAGCCCAAAATTTTGATTTTTGCAATACAAATTCAACGGACTCAAGTGACTTATCTTGCGAAGTTCTAACTAGCTCAACAAACCACGCTATCCACTCATTAATTTGTAAGCTAGCATTAGTATTTCTAAGCTGTTGATAATACTCCATTCGATTAGTATTAATCATGCTCGACATACTAAAAAGCGGCGGTCTCGAAAAGTCTTGAAATAACGCATGCTCGGCTATGGCTCTACCAACACGGCCATTCCCATCTTGAAACGGATGAATAGCGACAAACCATAAATGAGCAACTGCTGCTTTTATAGGGCCTGAACAATTGGCGCTATTATACCACTGTATGAAAGCATCCATTTCATGTTCAACCTCAGTGCGATTATTACCGGGTGCTTTGTAGATGATTTCACTGTCGCCGTATAAGTCTTCTCTTATTACATCAATGGACGAGTCTCGATAATCGCCTTTTGTAATAGGATTTACATAATAATCTTCACTACCGTGTAATAGTAGCGTGTGCCAACGGCAAAGTAAGGTTTTAGACATAGCACTTTTAATGCTTTTGCGCACATCAACAAGCATTGCCGCAATGCCTTTTTCTTTAGGGAAGTAACCACCACGCTCTGGCTCTTTTAACCCTAGAAAACGAGCAACTGATGAGCGCACCTCTTCACGGTTAAGTTTTTCACCTTCAATGGCACTGGTGCTTAATGCTTCTTCCACTAGTAAGTGGACAAATGCATCATTATGGTCACTTAACGGTATTTGCGATAATGCCCCTTCAATACTGTAAGCTTTTTTCGAATACTCGCTGACACTTGCCTCAAAGCGTGTTGTGTCATATTCAAATTGAGGCCAATTTTTTTGTTGCCAATGATACATGTGATTTAAACCTTCTTCCGTTATAAATCACTTTATACCTAATTGTGATTTAAAAGCCTATACCTTATGAATCATATGGAGAGAAATTTTGATTTATAAAAACATTTAGTTAACTTTTATTTGACATCTTGGAGCCTGATTAGGATATATCAGTATACTTTTTACAGCAAGCGTCGACAGAATATTTAGTTTTTGAGGTTGGTTTGGGCTTCCCAGCTTTCGCATCTTATCGTGTGGGTATCTCTTACACTTAATTATTCGCTTTTTAATCGTGGCAAAAAATTCAGCAATCGTATTATCATGATAATGCGGTTGACGCCTGAAGCTGCTGTAATTGCTCAAGCGAATCTGCTAATTTTCGTGATATGTTATTCATGTTTGCGCCCCTTTGTATAGCAATTTACCTGTGGCTATATTTTAAAAATATCCATGAACTATCAATATTAAAAAATACCAAAGCTATATGAATTTGTTGCGATATTAAAATTATGGCTAGTGTTATTAATCAGGTTCATAGTGATAGGTTAATTATGCTGAATTAGGTAGTGGCTTAGACGGCTTGGGGAATATATAGTTATCAGCAATTAATAATTATGGTGTATAAAACGCCAAAATGGGGTGAAGTCGATTTCCTCAAGTTTATAATGAGCCTGGTGTAACTGCCCTCTTTTAAATTTTAAAAAATACTTAGTAAGAAGAAAAGTAACACTACTGGCAAATTAGAGCCAAATCAAAGTAGCTACTCTTCTCTTAGTAATTCATTAATATTTACCATATGATTATTTAAAGGTGGTTCATTAGATATCGAGCATTAAATTTGCGTAATGTTCATAGGGTATCTAGCGAGGTTTTGACACCTACTTTGGGAGCAGCTAAACGCGCTTTTGCTACAGTAATTAACGCTTCATCCTCA
>NZ_JBEOOE010000071.1:0-2394 GCF_040308885.1 Pseudoalteromonas sp. 120-MNA-CIBAN-0494 | reverse complement strand
GTTGAACAAAGCCGCTACGCGGAGCTAGCAACTTCTAGCATAATTGCCACACTTGTCATTGGGACTTCCCCCTATTCACCGGAGAAAACCAATGACCCCATTAAGACAACGCGTCATAGACGAGATCCGTTTAAGAGGCTACTCACCACGTACCGAAGAATCTTATATAAATGCACTTGCTCAGTTAGCACATTACTACGATAAATCGCCTGACTTAATTAATAAGGAAGAGCTTGAGGCGTATTTTAGGTATGTAAACCTAACACAGCACTTGTCGCGTGCAACGATTGCATTAAAACTCAATGCCGTTAATTTTCTATATAAATATGTACTACAGCGCTCATTCAGCATTGATATTGTATTGCCTAAAAAGGCACACAAAATACCGATATTATTAACACGAGATGAGGTTCATCGCCTGTTCTTAAATATGGCATCTGCACAACAAAAAGTCATGCTTTGTATTTGCTATGGGTGCGGACTCAGAATAAGTGAATTACTGAATTTACGGGTTGTTGATATTGAATTTAGCCAAGACTGCCTATGGGTTAGAGCAGGAAAAGGCAATAAAGACCGTCGTGTCATATTACCTAAAAGTGCAGCAAGGCGGTTAAACGCTTACATAGCAGGCTTTTCCCTTGGCAGTATACTGTTTTGTACCAACTGGGATAAAGAAAAAGCGATTGATGCAAAAACGTTTAGTCGTGGATTAAAACGTGCGGTAACGAGGGCTGAAATTACAAAAAATGTATCCGCGCATAGCTTGCGCCATGCTTATGCCACACATCAAATTGAAGCTGGTATGCCGCTTCATCAGTTACAAAAACAGCTCGGACATACGAGTATTCGTACGACAGAGCGTTATTTGCATTGGTTGCCAGAGATGGCACATAGTAGCCATGATTTAATGGCTGCGTGGGAGGGAAATTAAAATGGCAACGATGCATCATGTCGCAGATGTCTTAGCGCAACACCTCAGTAACTATAAAAAAATCCATGCATTAACCTATCAACAACAGCGAGTGTGTCAGCATATACAGGACTGTCGAACCGTAAAGTTAGGCGCTCAGCAATGGCAGTGTGATCGTTGCGATCATAATAAAACGGTGTACTGCGCATGCAGAGATAGACACTGTCCGCAGTGCCAAGGACATGTTAGCGATCAATGGAGTGAACAACAAAGTAAGGATGTCATCAATGCGCCTTATTTTCATCTGGTATTTACACTCCCTCATGAACTAAATGGATTAGCAAGGCAATATCCGCGTGAGATTTACAGCTGTTTATTTCATGCTGTATGGCAAACCCTTAGTCAGTTTGCGCAGCGTAAAAAACAGCTACAAGGCACGTTAGGAATGACTGCGGTCTTACATACATGGGGGCAAAGCCTTGCTCAACATATTCATTTACACTGTTTGATTCCAGGTGGCGTATTAACGTCGTCAGGTGAATGGCGGGGTGTTAAAAAGTCGTATTTATTTGCAGTAAAAGCCTTAGCAGTCGTGTTTAGAGCAAAAATGCTAGCAGCCATTAGGGCGCATAAACTAACGATACCTCAAAACGAATTGTTAATGACAAAATCATGGTGTGTACACAGCAAAGTGAATTTGACCGAAGCGAAAACAGTGTTGAAATACCTTGGACGCTACACACGTAAAGGCATGTTGCATGAAGGACGGCTTAAGCAAGTAACAAAAGATGATGTCACGTTTAGTTATAAAGACTACCGAGACAGCAAAATAAAGCGAATGACATTAACAGGCATAGAATTTATTAGGCGCTATTTACTGCATGTGCTCCCAAGTGGGTTTATGCGAATACGGCACTACGGGTTTTTAGCCAGTGCGTGTAGAGCAAAAAAACGGGGTATTATCAGCGCACAAACAGACAAGCATGAGACTGAAAATAAGGGAAAGTCAGATACAGCAGGTGCGATGAGAGTTAATTGGCCGTGCCCATCATGTAAGCAAGGGCAGTTGATAATGAAAAGCCTCTGTATAAAGGATGCAAAAATCGACGGCCTAGCGACGGGAGGCGTAATAATGGATAGTGGATGAATAGTAAGTCGAACCGTTAAAAGCAACTCGTTAACTAAGTTGGTGTAACACAGAATCAGCTTAGATGTGGTGCTGCCCAAAATAAATAAAAAGGATGACAGTAGACAATAAGCAGGCAGAAACGATATAAAAAAGCGTAGAAATGTAATTAATAAACAGTAACTAACCCGTCTAGTAGTAAAAGGGTGTCGAATAAATCTGCAATCAACAACTTCCCTAAAAAAGAGAATTCCTATAGCATTAAGCATACCAATAAAAATGTTGGATGAGGAGCATGCTTCGTTCAACAAGGTATTTATACGATACAAGCAACGTAACGTATAAATACTAAGACGTT
>NZ_JBEOOE010000070.1:0-2427 GCF_040308885.1 Pseudoalteromonas sp. 120-MNA-CIBAN-0494 | reverse complement strand
TATTCATAATTACCTCAGGTTAATATGCTGAGTAAATTATGCATAGGTAGCATTAATATTGGTATGTGGGTTTAATTACGCGCTTACTTTCCTTCAATGATGTTCATTCTGTAATCTCTATAAAAATAAAATTGCGTTAAGTGGTTTATTGTAAGGAATACTTACCCATCCATGATTTTATTTGGAGCTTTTGGTTTTGTCTTTTTGTTATGTCGCGTCAACAAAGTTACCCACTCGCTGGGGAGAATTTACTCTGCATGGATTTAAAGATATCAATAATGATCAAGAACATGTATCGATTTCTATGGGAGATTTGAGTAGTGAGGGGCCTGTTTTGGCAAGGATTCACTCTGAGTGTCTGACTGGAGACGCTTTATTTAGTTTGAGGTGTGATTGTGGCCTTCAACTAGAATCCGCATTAGAGCTAATTGCGCAGGAAAAACGAGGGGTTATATTCTATTTACGTCAAGAGGGACGTGGAATAGGGCTACTAAATAAAATAAAGGCATATGATTTACAGGATAATGGCGCTGATACTGTTGAAGCAAACTTAAAGTTAGGTTTTGATGCTGATCAAAGAGATTATTCAATATTAAAATTTATGTGTGACCATTTTAATATTTCTGAATTAAGGCTGATGACAAATAATCCAGCTAAACTCAAGGCGATTGAAGAGCTAGGTATTAATTTGTCGGAACGAGTGCCACATAAAATTGCAGCTTGCACACATAATAGTAATTATTTATCCGTAAAAAGAGATAAGATGGGTCATATCATTTAAAAGCTTGGCTTTAATAATGAGCCATTTATCTAAGGAGAGTTGCAATGAGTCAATTTAAGCATATATACGCTATTTTTATCGCACTAATTTTTGTGAATTTGCTTTCGGCGTGTTCACCTGCACAAGAGAAGAAGTTTCAATTGACAGGTACAACAATGGGGACTTCTTATCATATCACCTTTAAAGCAATGTCAGATGCAGTTGAGGTAGAACATATTCAGGTAAAAGTCGATAAAGCGCTGCTTGGTGTTAATGAAATTGCCTCGACTTATATGGAAGACTCCGAGTTGTCATTGTTCAATGCTAAAAAATCAACTCTTCCCATTGCAGCCTCCGACGAGTTTCGCGAAATGCTATCCGAAGCCATTCGCCTAGAAAGCTTCAGTAATGGCTATCTTGATGTCACGGTTGGATCATTAGTTAACCTGTGGGGCTTTGGCCCTGCTAACCGTCCAGAAACAACGCCCACCGATGAAATGATAGCGCAAGCAAGAGATAAATTTGGCATCCGCTTTTTGTCAATAGAGGGAACAACGGTTAGAAAAGCAAATCCAGATGTATACCTCGATTTATCTACGCTGGCCAAAGGATATGGGGTGGATGTTGTTGCCGACTTACTTGATAGTAAAGGTATCCATGACTACTTGGTGGAAATTGGTGGCGAAATTCGCACTAAAGGGACCTCTTTAGAAAATAAAAACTGGGTCATTGCGGTGGAAAATCCCGTGTCTGGGACGCGTGCTATTCAGCGTGTTATTACGCCCAAAGATAATGCGATTGCAACAGCTGGTGATTATCGAAACTTCTACGAAGAAAATAATGTACGTTACTCTCATCTGATTGACCCTAAAACGGGACGTCCTATAACACATAGAATGGTTTCGACTTCTGTAATCTCACCATCTTGCATGGTTGCAGATGGTTTATCGACAGCCTTTATGATTATGGGGTTGGATAAGGCAATGAACTTAGCGAATGAACATAATATAGCAGCTTTATTTATTACAAAGAACTTAGATGGCACCTTCTCAGAGCATCACTCTGAAGCATTCACTCCCTATTTAAAGTCTCAAAGTTAAAAAATAATAGAGCTTAGAGTAGATAGCTAATTAATTATCCACTCTAAGCTATTTGTCCATATTGACTTTAATTCAGATGGTTTATTTACACGATGTTTCATTCCTTCAATGAATAATGAACTATGGGTAATCTTATTTTTAAATGCATATTCACTGAGTTGTTGAGCACATTGAATGGGCACTCGAAAATCATTTGTTCCATGGATAATGAGCATGTCTGGTTTATGAGTGGGCGGTGAATTGATAACCGATGCTTCTAATCGGGCAGTGTTAATCGGTAAATAATCACTGACGAAGTCAGGAATATCGGTAACTGCCTGGTAAGTATACCAATCACTGATTGCCGCTCCAATAATTACTTTAGTGAATGCGTTGCTGTGACACCCTGTATACGCACAAATGTATCCACCTTGGCTCCAGCCTATACCTATTACCTGTTTTAAGTCGATAGCATACTGTTTATGCAAAGCTTTGATACCAGAGCAAATATCTGTAAGCGCGCATTTAAGCAGTGCGCTTAGCTATAATCGAAGTCTAGCTGCACATTCCACGGCATTAGGTCGGTAA
>NZ_JBEOOE010000069.1:0-2652 GCF_040308885.1 Pseudoalteromonas sp. 120-MNA-CIBAN-0494 | reverse complement strand
TTATATTCCTGCATTACCGCTGAACTTTAGTCATCAAAATCTCCTCTGGAATATAGCTGTTAGTCTGCTTTGAGCGAATAGCGGACGGTCAGGAAAAACTCGTTTTTGGACAGAATGAGTCAACGACTTTTCTAAATTAGCAAAAGATAGATTAATTCAAGTATGGCAAAATCCGCTCGGCAAAAGGTATGACCTGCCCCCAATTAATTCACTAAGTTAAAGATTTAGATCAGATGATTCATAACCTCAAGAAACAGCACAAAGCCTGTGCTGTTTAATTTTATTATGCTCAATTAGTTGTATTGCCCGATATGAATAAGCTACATAATCTCTGGCAAAGGTGGTTTTTCTTTACCTATACGAGCCTTGAAGTTATGAATATCCGTTTCGAAATTTTTGTCTTCTGTTTTTAGAGCAAATTTTAACATACCATCTGTAAATCTAGTTAGGTTCAAATGATTTGATATGCGCTCATGCTTGAGGATTTTTCCATAAAGTAAGTTATGATCTATATAATCAATAGATATAACAGAAACATAATCATTGTATTTTAGGTGTCTTGCATTAATTCTTTGCCTATGTGCAAATTGAATCCTACAATAATCTCTTAATATCAACCCACAACTTTCAATTAATTTAGATGAATCGCCAAGCTCATATTTTTGAGCAGAGTTTAATATTTTATCAAAATGATATGACAATGATAAGAAATCTTCCTTACTGAAGTATTTTAATGCATCACTTATTAAAAATTTGTAGTTCTTCTCTTGATTGTCAATTACGTCATTTAGTAAGTTATTTAGCATTTCCTCGTCAAAATTTAAAGTATATGTTTCACTATAAAGTTCTTTAAGAAATTCAATAAAATCCTTATATTCTAGTTGGAAGTCTAGGTTAGGGTTATCTATAAAGTCCAATTCTACTGGGTATGTTTCTGTAGGAACTTGCAGTTTCTTTTTGTTTATAGAATTTAAGTTATATTCAAGATATGCTTCACGTCTAATCGGTGATGTTGAAAGTGTTAGAATGAATTTGTAAGATAGCTCTGAGTCGTTTAGATAAGTGACAATCAAAATGACTGTAGACATAATTTTCTTTTTTAGCAATTGATCAAAGTTGGTGTGCGTCACCATGTTATCAAGCACATTACAAATGGTTTTAATTAGTCTTTCTTTCTGATTGCTACAAAGAAGATAATACATACCATCGACTATATTTTGTACTATTTGAAAAGAGTTGTGAAAGCTCTCGTCTCCGAAAATTAAATCCAGCGCGGTTGAATATGCACCAGATGTTATTTCTGGATAATATTTTAATATAGTGTGGTCATTAATATACTCGTATAGTCTATCATTATCTTTATCATCTAACCTCATCGATGAAAGCTCTTTCCTTCTAGACTTAATCCACTCACCAGCTTTGATTTTTTCATTTATTTTTGTTCGTCTTTTAAAAATCATTGGTGTGTAATCTGGAAGATAATCAGGAGAAATTTTCTCTCCGAAAACTGAAATTTTCATTTCGTTTTGTAAATCATAATTATCTTCAAAATACTCAGTGGACTGAGATATTATAAATCCTATATTATCATAGTGAGAGAAAGGTTTTCCCACGTTACCACTATTTGGTTGAGTCCATGCAGGGAAGGCTGATTTAATTTCCGTTCCTTTGAACTGAATAACTATTTTCATAGTTTTCATTGGTTCATCATTATTGATGTAACCTATGATCTGACCATTACTTCGTTGAGTTATATCTTCATTCTCTAATGCCTCATCAATTGCCTCGATGACAGCATTTCTATCAAAATGCTTAGGGAAAAGAGTTTTCCATAGGTAGCCAGATTTATAATAATCGTCTGGATACATTGTTATTTTAGCTGCTTTACCCGAAAATAAGTCTCTGGGTAGCCTTAACGTGATAACTCCATTGCTAAGCTCTCTAGCGTAATACCAGTATTTGTGAATGTTACTGTTGAAAAAGTGTAAGTGAGAAAGTTCTTTGTTATAATTATTTCTAAAGGTGTTCCATCCGCTACAGGAATGTAAACCACCTCTCAGCACAGTCATATTGTCATCACCTTGCTGAGTTCTTACTACAAAGTTACCTTCATAGACATGCGTGACAGCCTCTTCGCTAAGTCTTAGTTTTTTACCATCTGACTGTATATATTCTTTAATAATTTTCATATTTCAATAAACTTTTGTTAAACACTTGAGATATGATTTGTTAATTGTAATCTTTACTATGAATACTGTTAGGGAGATATACTTACGAATCATATAGTTAGTTGAACCAGAGGAAATTGATGCTTCACCTCCTCCAGTACACTGTGTTGCATAAGGAAAAGTAAGTCAATTGATGCTGAGGAGTAGCTAGTAGAAAAATGTCGAAACTCACAATGAGGTATAAACGAGTTAGTACCAATGACCGCTCATGGCACGTTCCTGAAGCCTGCTGTGAGCGAAAACCGGCCAGTCAAGAATTATGATGCATTAAGTCAAAATTTTACCCTTTTGGCTTTTAGCCTGAATAGTAAATTCACTTGGGCAGTATTGGTTTATTGAATTGAACTAAGGTGAGCGTCTAGCGAACTACACCTATGTTTTAAAATTCCAGGGTAACAAGCTGTCGATATCGGGCTCAGGCTGG
>NZ_JBEOOE010000068.1:0-3474 GCF_040308885.1 Pseudoalteromonas sp. 120-MNA-CIBAN-0494 | reverse complement strand
CAGTAAGCGAGAAAATTCTAACAACCAGAAGGTGTATTGGGATTTTTCTTGTTTGATAGATCATGGCCAAGAGCAAAGTGTTGAAGAGTGCACGCATTACGAAAAGTAACTTACCCTTAAATTAACGGGTGAACGGCTTTAAAATCGCTGTTAAATGTAGGTTTTAAGGCTGTTTTAGCCGAGAAAAGGTATTTAACATAAAATTCAGTATGGGTTGTCGTGATACTTTTTGTGGTTCAGGCGGTATTTTCATTGAAAGGCATTTTTTAAGATGCTTTCAGGCACTTTAAGCTGTCTTGCTCAGCTCGGTTATTTGGCGTAACCTAAGCCCTAATAAAACAAAACCCCGATATTCATTACCAACTTGGCGGACGGCATGAATAATCAGGGTTCGAGATAAATCTCAGGAAGAATAATAACACATGAAAAACACTTCACAAGTCAAAGCCGCCATAAGCGCGGTGGTAATTGAATAATAGCGCACAACAGCTCTCTCTTTTTGAGCAGCGTTTACCCAAAAAACCGTACCATACCGATGAGTTCGCGAATGGCTTAGCGATTGCGCGTGCCCAGAACGCGATAAAATCACGTTACATCCAAGCGAATGGCCCGACGCATAAATATTGGTTAGTGTTTGACGTAGACAAACCGAATGCTTCTTTGGATTGGTACGACTCTGGCGCACCAGCGCCTAACATTGTGGCGACCAACCGTGAAAACGGCCATGCACATTTGATTTATGGCCTTGAGGTGTCTATCAGAACCGCCCCTGATGGTCGTAGTGCGCCACTTCGCTACGCAGCAGCCGTAGAGAGCGCGCTGAGAGAAAAACTCGGTGCCGATATAGGTTACGCTGGCCTTATTTGTAAAAACCCTTTAAATCCACATTGGCAAGTCTCTACATGGGAGCCGTGCTTGTATGATTTAGATTGGCTCGCTGATTATGTCGATTTGAGCGCCTATAGTGGCCGTAAACGGCTTCCTGACTACGGACTAGGACGTAACTGTAACTTATTTGATTATCTTAGTACGTGGGCTTACAAAGCGATTAGGCAGGGGTGGTCGGAGTACGAACGTTGGCTAGAAGCGTGTTTAACTAGGGCTGAGGGTTACAATAAAAAAACGTTCAAAGAGCCATTGCCGCACAGTGAAATTAAAGCAACAGCCAAGAGCGTAGCACGTTGGACGCATAAGAACTTTAGCGCAACCGGCTTTAGTGAGTGGCAAGCCAAGCAGGGCGCAAAAGGCGGCAGGGTTTCAAAAAGACCAACGCAAACAGGTAAATCTAAATCTGAGCTACAGCCTGAGGTTATAAAGTTAAAAGGGCAAGGGTACTCAAATCGAGATATAGCCCAAGATTTAGGTATTTCAGCAAGTACAGTTAGTCTTTATTTAAAAGAAGCGTTTTAGTGATCGAATAAGCCATATCAGATAATAGCCCTTTTGGGTTTTTCTTAGAGATCAAAAAATCCCTTATTGCAGCGGAGCGAATATTCAAATCACTCTGTTATCTATTAAGCGGCTGTGTGTCAAAGCTTGGTCAACGTTCCTTTGTTGTCCAACTTTGTCCACAGTGAGCTTCACGCCTAATCTCACCAACTATTTCTATAAATAATCACTTATTTGTTGTTTCACTTTTCCTCACTCAATACCCTTAACCTAAATCATGCGTTCAAAATCTTTAAGAAAACACTAATGGTGATTTGAAGGAAACACTGAAAGCCAGTATGCACAAGGGGGTCTCTCGCTCCGCTCGTTCTCCCTTGTGACTGGTAAGGGGATTCTCCCCTTAACCCCTAAAAATCGTGTGCGATTTTATAACCCGAACATCAAAATGAGGTGGAAAAATGACCGATGAAAAACGAACTAAATCTATAAAAATTAGAGTTAATGAAAGTGAATTTTCAGCGTTGAAGAGCCAAAAAGAAAAAGCGGGTTTTTCAATGTTGGCCGATTATATGAGATCGGTTTCTCTAAATTTAGAAGTGTCGGTTAAGAAAGAATACCCAAAAGTTGATCCTGTTTTGCAGCGGCAACTTTCAGGTATTGGGAATAATATTAATCAAATCGCACGGCAAGTTAACAGCTCCGAAATTAAAGCCGGTGATTCACTTCAAATTATTTCTTATCTTTCATCTATCGATGAAAACTTAAAACAAATACGGCAGAGCTGGAGTGTTCAAAAGTGATAGTTCGTTTTTTTAAACGGGGCAAAGGAGGGGGAAGTGGCCCAGCTAATTACCTCATGGGTAAAAATCGTGATAGGAAATTGGCGAGTGTTATACGGGGTGACCTTGAGCAAACAGTTGAAAATATAAATGGTTTAAATTTCGCTAGGAACTACACATCAGGCTGCCTTTCATTCGCAGAAAAAGACATAACTCCTGAAAATAAAAACACGATCATGAATTCATTCGAGAGCACTATTTTTGCTGGGTTAGACCGCGATCAATATGACATAACGTGGATTCAGCATATGGATAAAGGCCGATTAGAGCTTAACTTTTTAATTCCAAACGTAGAGCTGCAAAGTGGCAAACGTTACCAGCCTTATTTTCATAACGGCGAAAATAAAATGATGAATGCATGGCAACAGCTCATCAATGATGCAGGCAAATTTAAAGATCCACATGACCCAAAAAACAAATCTATTTTGACGCAATCTCGAGATTTACCGAGGGATAAAAAACAAGCTGTTGAAAGTATTACGGGCACTTTAACGAACATGGCTAAAAATGGGCTTGTTAAAAATAGAGATGACATTATCGCGGCCTTGCAAAATGCAGGCTTTGAAATAGCCAGAAAAGCATCTAAAACAATTTCAATCAAAAGTCCGCAGGGTGGGCAAAATATCAGGCTAAAAGGGGCTATTTATGAATCATCTTTCAGAGCTGGCGCAGACCTTAGAGTCGAACTCGAAGCAGCAAACCGAGCTTACCAAGCAGGCCGTGAGCAAAGAATTCAAGACTTTAAACAAGTTTATCAAGATGGAAGTGAAAAAAAGCGAGAGCGAAACGAAAAACGCTATTCAAGAGCTGAATCAGTACCACTTGAGCCAGTACAAACGAATAAAAATAGCGCTATTGATCGTATCCTTGCTGCTCGTTTTTCTAGCGGGAATGCTGTTTCAAGCGCACCTGGACACACCAATCCAGGACGTAATCGATTTGGACAAAATTTGGAACAGGAGCTAGAAAAAAATGACCGAGCTAGAGCAACAATTGCTGCAATCACTGAAACTGTTACAGAAAGACTACGAGGAGCAGTTCAGAGAACTACACGAGTCCTTGAACAGTTTAGCGACCGATACAGGACAGAAGCAACCAAAGCGCATCACAGAGCCACTGAGAGAGCTAGAGAGCACGAAAATATGCCTAGGATGTAGACATGGCAAGTACAGTAAGCGAGAAAATTCTAACAACCAGAAGGTGTATTGGGATTTTTCTTGTTTGATAGATCATGGCCAAGAGCAAA
>NZ_JBEOOE010000067.1:0-3621 GCF_040308885.1 Pseudoalteromonas sp. 120-MNA-CIBAN-0494 | reverse complement strand
AATGGCATTATCTTCTCAGAAACATTTTCTGTGTCACTAGGACAACTGAATTTTTAGACTCGTTTCAGGCGAGCTTTCTTAATAACACTGCACTGACTATTAAATAGTAAGTGGCGTCCCCAAGGGGATTCGAACCCCTGTTACCGCCGTGAAAGGGCGGTGTCCTAGGCCTCTAGACGATGGGGACGCAGAAATTGGTTTGCAAATCATTGATTTGCTATTTCTGTGTAAGATGAGACCGAGCCTGTGAGGCGAATGGCATTATCTTCTCAGAAACATTTTCTGTGTCACTAGGACAACTGAATTTTTAGACTCGTTTCAGGCGAGCTTTTAATAACACTACCCTACTATAAATAGTAAGTGGCGTCCCCAAGGGGATTCGAACCCCTGTTACCGCCGTGAAAGGGCGGTGTCCTAGGCCTCTAGACGATGGGGACACATAAATGTATCACTAGGACAATTGATTAGTTTAACTCACATCCTGAGTTTTAAGGTAATTGCGCTTAATACAAGTAAAGACTCGAGCTTTAATTGTGACGCTATTTTCTCGGTAAAACCGCCTTTAACTAATTAAAGCTAAATGGCGTCCCCAAGGGGATTCGAACCCCTGTTACCGCCGTGAAAGGGCGGTGTCCTAGGCCTCTAGACGATGGGGACACAGAAAACTGCTACCCTAGGACAAACACTAATAAGTTGGTGGAGCTATGCGGGATCGAACCGCAGACCTCTTCACTGCCAGCGAAGCGCTCTCCCAGCTGAGCTATAGCCCCAACTTATTTACACACGCTGTGATAAACACGTCGTGTATTGCTTAGTGCGGGGCGCATTCTATGCACCACCCAAAATAAAGTCAACAGTTTTTTGTTCTGCTTTATTTAAATGGTTTATTTTTCAACAAACTGGCTACCAAGCAGGCTAAAAAGGGCAATTTACAGTAAATTAGCCCCTTGAGTGTATTATAAATTATGGCTGGATGATTAGATAACCCCTGCTCTGCTTGTTTTAATTTTTATTGAGCATAGAAAAGGTATACATTTATATGCAAATTCAACTTGGCATATTTAGTTCATCGTTCAATGACGTATCCTTACTTTATGCCTTGGCATAATAACCACTTTACGCACTATTAGATCGCATTGGTTTTTTGCGGATTAAAATTGGTTTAATTTAAAGGCGATTTAATCACGGCGTAAATTTATAACTTAAGTGATTACTTTATATAAGCTGCACTTTATGATCAATAAACACACCACAGCAACTAAGTTAAAATAGATTGGCTTATTACTTTCTTGATTTTCGATATTAACTATCTAAGCCTAAACAGATAATACGGCGTTTATTTAAACACTAAGCATTGATTTGTCGATAAAACAAACTCCAAACATTACTTGTTGTTTATAAAACCCCCACTCAGCACATTTTTATCATTCAAGTGTTGACACATTTACAACTCTATCTATAATAGCGCCCCACAACAACGCAGCATTGTGTTGTTGTTTAGATGTGGGTGATTAGCTCAGTTGGGAGAGCATCGCCCTTACAAGGCGAGGGTCACTGGTTCAAGTCCAGTATCACCCACCACTTTTTATAAGTGTTCACATCTAAATTTCTATATGAGTAATTAGCTCAGTTAGAAAAAGAGAGCATCTCCGCTACTAATAAGCAACGGCGAAGTTCACTGGTTAAAGTCCAGTACTATTTATTTTAATAGTAGCGTTTTAATTTATATGTGGGTGATTAGCTCAGTTGGGAGAGCATCGCCCTTACAAGGCGAGGGTCACTGGTTCAAGTCCAGTATCACCCACCACATATAAAACCTATGATTATATAATAGTCTTGTTTTAAAATTGTAATATGGGTCGTTAGCTCAGTTACAAAAAGAGAGCATCACCGCTACTTACAAGTAATGGCGAAGTTCACTGGTTAAAGTCCAGTACTATCTATAGATAGTAGCATGTAATATGGGTCGTTAGCTCAGTTGGGAGAGCATCGCCCTTACAAGGCGAGGGTCACTGGTTCAAGTCCAGTACGACCCACCATTTTTAAAATGGTGTATATTACAAAAATCTAAATGGGTAATTAGCTCAGTTAGAAAAAAGAGAGCATCGCCGCTATTTACAAGTAAAGGCAGTGTTCACTGGTTAAAATCCAGTACTATTTATTTTAATAGTAGCGTTTTAATTTATATGTGGGTGATTAGCTCAGTTGGGAGAGCATCGCCCTTACAAGGCGAGGGTCACTGGTTCAAGTCCAGTATCACCCACCACATATAAAACCTATTATTATATAATAGTCGCGTTTTAAAATTTTAATATGAGTCGTTAGCTCAGTTACAAAAAGAGAGCATCACCGCTACTTACAAGTAATGGCGAAGTTTACTGGTTAAAGTCCAGTACTATCTGTATAGGTAGTAGCATGTAATATGGGTCGTTAGCTCAGTTGGGAGAGCATCGCCCTTACAAGGCGAGGGTCACTGGTTCAAGTCCAGTACGACCCACCATTTTTAAAATGGTGTATATTACAAAAATCTAAATGGGTAATTCGCTCAGTTAGAAAAAAGAGAGCATCGCCGCTATTTACAAGTAAAGGCAGTGTTCACTGGTTAAAGTCCAGTGTTAACTATCACCCTTGATAGTTAATAATGTAATTTGGGTGATTAGCTCAGTTGGGAGAGCATCGCCCTTACAAGGCGAGGGTCACTGGTTCAAGTCCAGTATCACCCACCAAATTACAGTTTAAATGTTTAAAGCATTTAATTAAGCGTTATACCTATTTTATATGTGGGTGATTAGCTCAGTTGGGAGAGCATCGCCCTTACAAGGCGAGGGTCACTGGTTCAAGTCCAGTATCACCCACCACATATAAACACTTCTTAGTATCTCGGAATATCTCCATCAAATACTTAAATAATATATAAATCCTTTTGGGCAATTAGCTCAGTTGAAAGAAAAAGAGCATCGCCGCCCTTTAGAACGAATGGCAAGGGTCGCTGGCATCAAGTCCAGTATCACCCACCACATATAAACACTTCTTAATATCTCCATAAAATACTAAAATAATATATAAGTCCTTTTGGGAAATTAGCTCAGTTGAAAGAAAAAGAGCATCGCCGCCCTTTATAACGAATGGCAAGGGTCGCTGGCATCAAGTCCAGTATCACCCACCACATATAAACACTTCTTAGTATCTCGTAATATCTCCATCAAATACTTAAATAATATATAAATCCTTTTGGGCAATTAGCTCAATTGAAAGAAAAAGAGCATCGCCGCCCTTTATAACGAATGGCGAGGGTCACTGATTCAAGTCCAGTATCACCCACCACATATAAACACTTCTTAATATCTCCATAAAATACTAAAATAATATATCAGTCCTTTTGGGCAATTAGCTCAATTGAAAGAAAAAGAGCATCGCCGCCCTTTATAACGAATGGCGAGGGTCACTGGTTCAAGTCCAGTATCACCCACCACATATAAACACTTCTTAATATCTCCATTAAAGACTAAAATAATATAAAAGTCCTTTTGGGTAATTAGCTCAGTTGAAAGAAAAAGAGCATCGCCGCCCTTTATAACGAATGGCGAGGGTCGCTGGTTCAAGTCCAGTATCACCCACCAC
>NZ_JBEOOE010000066.1:0-4383 GCF_040308885.1 Pseudoalteromonas sp. 120-MNA-CIBAN-0494 | reverse complement strand
CTCCGAATTTATCATTGAGCAGGTATTTTTAGATAATCAGAACATCGATGCTAGGTGTGGTTCGCTAGACGCTTACGAACTAAGTGTCTATTTTAGCTTTACAGTTTAAATTTACCCTCAAGATGCTATGAATTTGTGAGGTTACCTTTTCATGGTCAAAAATTTAACCACATGATGGTATTGCTGTATGCTAAACGATAGTTAGTTGACCACTACAATCCTGTAAGTCAATAGTATCTGTTGGAGACCTTATGAATATTATAAAAGAAGAAACTTTATGATACAGCTCAGTGAACTTAGGCCATCTGGGAAGCAGCGTGTTTATGATATTTTAACCGCATTAGAGTTTGATATGGCTGATTGGAGTGAATCACTTACCAATAAAGAGCGTAGCCCGTCGTCAAATCCAAAATATTGCTATAATTGGTCTTTTGTTCGTGATGATAAAAAAGTCATTGTTCTCTTTTTGTGGTATGAAGAAATGCGAATTATCAACGGGAGAATCTATCAAGAGCATAGCTTCAAGAAGTATGCTGAGGAGCAAGAAAAGGGGAGAAAGAAACGTTCGCTTGAAATTGACTATGCGATAGGGTTGGCATATGAGAAGAAATTATCTATTGATGTTGTAATATGCCAAGGAAACGAAAATACTAAAGGGGTTCTTAAAAGAGAACTGGATCAAGAAAAGTGGTTTGTGACTGGTTATGATGACAAAACTGGAGCTTGCATTATCGAAAGAGGCAACAGCTACCAACCTTCTAAGCTTGCTGACCAGTTTGATGCGAACAATATTAAAAATCCAAAATACGAATACGAAAAGTATGGAGTTGAGTATGCCCGTTCAAGTGTTATACGAAGAAAAGTATTGCTACGATCAAATGGTAAGTGTGAGTACTGTTTATCAGATGGATTCATTACAAACAGCGGCGATAAATACTTGGAAACACACCATATCCTCCCTTTAAGTCAAGGCGGCGATGATTCATTTATAAATGTTATTGCACTATGTCCTAAAGACCACCGAAAGGCTCATTTTGAAAAAGACTCTTTTCTAACTCAGGAAAGTTTGAGCAATATAGTGAAAGCAAAGCTTACAGTTGGGAACTGCTAAAATTTTATAAGGAATCGATCTTAGCATGGAAAAATTATTGATCGGAATAGCTGGTGTCTTTGTAGGGGCTTTACTAACTATCCTCAGAGAATTTTTTAATGAATGGCGCTCAAAAAGGAATGATGCTCGATATTTAGCTGTAAGAGTTTCGTGCCAGCTAGACCATTTTATTTCAGGGTGTTTTGAGGTGGTATGTGACAATGGAGTGGAAGATCAGCAAGGTTGCTTAGTGACAAATAGTAAAACACCTACTATCGACTTAGATGGTATAGATGGAAAGTGGCAGTCAATGAGGTTTGACTTGATGTATAGAATATTGGACTTGCCTAATCGCCTTAACTACGCAAAAGAAGTTATTTCCATAGCAGCGGAATATGGTGATGGAGCACCTGATTACAGAGATGCTTTTAGGGCTAGGCAATATCAATATGCACTTCTTGGAATTGAGGCCAATGAAATAGCAGAAACTTTGAGGAGTAAATACTCAATGCCAAAAAAATGTTACGAAACTTGGAACCCATTAGAGAGGTTTATTGAAAAAAAAGCTGAGATTGATGCAATCGAGAATAATAGAAAGTGTAGCAGTTAATATTATAAATTTTGGATTTTTAAAAAGTTCTGTCGTTAAGGCTAACTTGACGAAGTCCGACTTAGAGCGAAAAGCGGTCTTTGATAAAACTTCTTACCTGCCCCATGTCGCTTATTAGGGCTTGCTTTGTGTAGGCAAAACAATTTAAAGTTTGAATGATTTAGATTCATATAAAGCAAGGATTAGCTTTTCTCTTCTCTTTTGAAAGTTCCTTGTCCAAAAATAAACAGGCGATGTATGGCAATTAAACACGTAATTATTCATGTTGTAAAACGTGACAAAGATGGTGAACGACTTTCAAAGCAACTCAGGAATAATGAGAATAGCACGCAAGGAATGACAGCACAGCTAACGGACGGATTGTTGGAACTTTTTTCAAATGCTCATCTCAATATCGGCGAATTTGGTGTAGATGGAGATAATGAAGTTGAACCTGCCTTTGAGCAGAAACTAAAAAAGTACTACGACGATGAATGTAAATGTTCTGACTTTATTGCTATGACAAAAGAATTGGCGAACAAATATGAAAGTGTCATCGTAGGTGATCAACTACATTCTGTTAAAGGCGGTTATCTGGTGTTTTATCAATATGAAAGAAACGATGATGATTGGTTGGCTGTAGCTATTTTGAATAAAACCGAAGGCATCGATGTAGCAGCTAATCTGGAAGTTGTAGCCAGTGAAATCTTAGATTTGAAAAGGCTTCATTTAGGAGCCGCTATCAACCTTACTCAATGGAAAAGTGAATTAAGCACAAGATATGTTCGCTTCCGAACAGGCTTAGCAGCCGACGTGAGAGATTATTTTGAAAAATTTATCGGGTGTCAAAGAGATAAGCTGGCAGCAACTGTTGAAACCAAGAAATTAAAAAGTGCTATACAAGATTACGCAAAGAACGCTTGTGGCATGGACGATGATGTCGTGTCACAAAAAGTTGCACAAGCGCATGATTACATTAAAGAGCAACAAAAACTTGGGAATCAAGTCCAATTGAGCCATGTATCAAATCATGTTTTTCCAGATCGTGCAGATGAATTTGCTAGGCAGGCGAAAGAAATACATGATTTGCCTGAAGAGCTTGCTATTGACGCAAAGGTACTAAAAAGCTACAAAAAACTTTCTGGTAGAGGAAAGGGTATTGCGATTAGCTTTGATAGAGGTATGCTAAACACCACTGTAAAATATGACGATGGAGAGCTTACCTTTTCAGAAATCCCTGACTCTTTGCGTGCAGCGATTGAAGAAGAGCTAGAAGACGATCTTGGTCAAGATAACTAATGAGCACCCAAATTCTCGACGCATATGCCGTAGTTTTCGCTGCACTTGATGAAAAAGAACTTCAAGACGGTGAATTTAAAGGATGGCTTCGTCTTACACCACAACTAAAAGATAAGTTGGAGTTACTAGCTGATGCGGGATTAACTACAGGTTCGTACGACTTTAATAAAGATGGGAAGCCCTTTTCTAGCGCAAACCTCAGCCAACTTAAGCCAGCACACTTTGAAAATAATATACGATTTTACATCGAGCTAACCGCACAACAAATCAAGTCAGACTATTCAATTTGTTCTGAATGGAATGAACTTCTGGCTAATGAGCTACGTGTAAAATCACCAGTTAAATATATTTTTTTCACTAACACTAGTACGTTATTGACACCAGATAGTGGAGACGAAAAATATGTTAATTATCTGAATGTGCACAAGGCCTATGAGTTTGTAAAAGAGTTGGCTGAATCTACTGAAGGTGGAGATAGTACCATTTTCTATGAGCGACCTTTGAATTTCGAGTTTGTTTTGAAGGAGTCTGATTTAACGCACTCGATTGACCTTGATGCCCTTAAGAAGCTGCTGAGTAAAGATTTACACAAAGAAGCAATCACTTGCTTAATGTGCAGGGAGTTAGTTTCGTTTCTTAAAGATAATACGTTGAGGCAGCGGTTTAGCTATTTGATACAACATATGGACTCTTTGGTGTCGAATGTGCTTTTAAGCTACCAAAGCTATGTAGAAAATTACACTTTTGATAAAGTGCGTAAGGAATATTTGGAAAAGCGTACTGAGTATGTAAGCAAAATTCATGGGGTCTTTGACAATATAGCGACTAAACTTTTATCCCTGCCGGCGGGTATTTGGTTTGCAACCACTCAAATAAAGGAAATTGAAATAGGTGGCTTAGAAACGATGGCATTCGCAAAAAATGTGTCTGTTATTGTTACAGTGTCAGTATTAGCGGTATTACTAATTTTTAATTTGTTCGGTCAATTTTCAACAATTAGTACTATGAGTAAGGAATATCGCGGTGTATTCAATGCATTAGCTAAAACTTACGAAGATGAGGCTCCGGAGATAGGAAAAGCCAAAAGCGATATTGAAAGCGCGCAGACCCAGGTTGAAATCAAATTATACATTGCTATATGCGCAACACTTTCTCTTGTTGGATTAACAATTTGGATGTTTTGTAAAGCTTATAATTAATAACAAGCCTCCTTCTTAACTACCATTTTCTCAAAGTAGTGGTACTTTCATAGTGTCTAGTGATGTGTGATTTTTCAATCAATGGAGTCAGAGTTTTTGATTTTAACAATACTATTTAACGGCTGCTTCTGGCACAGAGCCGTCATTCGGCTCTGAAACGTTTTTGTCCAAATCCTAATCAGTAATACATCCACTATCCTCATAGT
>NZ_JBEOOE010000065.1:0-4660 GCF_040308885.1 Pseudoalteromonas sp. 120-MNA-CIBAN-0494 | reverse complement strand
CTGCTATACCGAACTTTATCAGATCAACCGGCCAAGATAATTGTCGCTAGACCGGCCACCGTAATTGTCGCTTAATACCAGTACCCAACTCTTTTAAGCTTGCTCCTAAAGTTAACGATAACAATACAATGCCTACTAATGGCAGTAATTCGCCCATCCCTTTAAAGCCTGTTTCAACTAACTTATGGTGGCTAAATTGGCGTGATGCTAGCATTAAAAAGTAAGCTACAACTATGGCTAAAACGGTTGCATACAATACCGACTTTGAGCCACTACCTTCTGCCAATACACCGTTACCTGTGTAAAACATAAAGCCCACCATGCTAACAATCAGCGTAATAAGGGGCACTAACATAAAGCGTGCTTTAGAGCCTTTTACTTCTTCTTTTAAGTCAGTTGTTTGTAGCTCTAGTTTTTGCTCAGCTTGTTTCATTGGGCCATGTACTTTATCAAACGCAATGGTGTAAAAAACAATAACAAGCGTGATTATGGCGTAAAAGTTATAGCCTACGCTGCCCCAAAGTACCGATACAGCCGATTCACCTAACTCGTAGTTACTTAATAACCCTAGTACAAATGCGCCCCAACCATTTAGTAATATTAAAATACATACCGGCGCACTGGTGCTATCGATAATATAAGCTAAGCGGGCGCGGCTCATTTTAAATTTATCGAATAATCCGCGCGATAAAATACCCGCAGTAAGTACACTCAGGTTTGACTCTATAAACACCGCAATGCCAGTAAACATAGTTAAAAAGCCAACTTGGCGCTTACTTTTCGCTATACCTTTGTTCATTAACATATTAACGGTAGCGGCTACTCCACCCGACTCGCGAATGTAGGCAAGCAAAGCACCAATCAAAATACTAAAAATTAAAATACGGGTATTGCCGGGCGAGCTTGCTACGCTAACAATACGTTCAATAGTGTTTAAAAAGGTATTAAATACACTACTGCCCTCCCCCTGTAATGCGAGTAAAAACTCTGACGAAGCCACTGCAAGCAACAGCGCCATAATGACCTCTTTGCGCCAAAATACGACAGCAATGGCGATTAACGGCGGTAAAATAGAATACCAAGACATAAATTAACCTTTATTTTAGTGTGCTTATTTACGGGGTAAATATTTTACACTTTGTTATCTAGCTTAAGTTTTACAGTCAAAAACCATTTAAGTAAACCACTAAGCACATTGATATATGCTATTTATACTGTCAGTTTATTGATTTAATAACGCTTCGTATATTAATGAAACAACCGAGCCATATTGTGCAGTTTCATAATTTTTACCACTAAATTGATAACTTTTTTGCGAGCCTGTAATTGGCGTATGCCGCGCATTAGTTAATAAAATAATCGCTAAGTCGTAAACGGGATCAATTACCGTTACTGTGCCTGTCCAACCTGTATGCCCATAAGCCTGTGCGCTTGCGTAAGGGCCAAAGTGCCAACGCCTTGCTTGGTTATTACCAGCAAGCCTAAAGCCCAGCCCGTAGGTTTCATCGCTACTTTGTGGGGTTAAAAACTGCGCTAAAGCACTTGCACTAAAAAGCTGCTTATCGCCGTAACCACCATTATTTAATAGTAGCTGACAAAGTATGGCTAAATCTGGCGCATTACTAAATAACCCCGCGTGCCCTGCTACGCCACCTAGAGAATAGTACGCACGCTCGTCATGTACTTGGCCTTGTAAAACATGGGTGCGAATATTATCAAATTTGATTCGTCCGTCTCGCGTGTTACCACCCAGCTCTGTAGCGGCAAATTGCTGAGCATTAAAGCCTTTTTTAAGGGGGTTAAACACAGTGTTATGCAATTTTAATGGCGCATATACTTGTTGCTCTAGGTAATCGTCAAGTGAAAGACCGGTTATACGCTCAACCAATACTCCTAAAATCATGTAATCAATATCTGAATAAACATGCTGCCCGAGCGATTTTGCGCTAAGTGGCACACTGGTAAGTAAGAGCTTTTTTGTAGTATGGCTATTTTGTGAGTAAAACACATCGCCATTGCTACTGTCTTTACGATGAAAGTCAAACACCGGCGGATAGCCTGCGCTATGCGTGAGTAAATCTTTTACGCGTCGCTGCTCTCGACCATCGCCTTGATACTCTGGTAAGTATAATTGCACTGGCTTATTAATATTTAATAGGCCTTCGCTTACTAACTTCATTAATGCAAAGTTGGTAGCAAATATTTTAGTATTAGAGGCTAAGTCAAATAAGGTATCGGTTTGCATTGGCTCTGGGCGTAATAGCATTAAATCATTTTGTTGATACTGTTTTGCATCGCCATAAGCAGTTAATTTAATTAACTCACCATTTTTTACTACCGCTAAAACAGCACCAGGAAAACCCGCTTTAATATCTCGCTCTATTAATGCATCTACCTCACTAAAATTAGCCTGCTGATGCGATGCTTTATTTAAAGTAGGAAACGCAAAGCGCAGCGTTAAACTTGCTCCCGCTGGTTGAATGTTTGCAACTTTAAAGGTGTTAACCCCGTTATGCGTTAGCTTTGCTAAACTATATTGGTACACAGTATTAGCGCCGAGCAATTGCTTAATATTAAGCAGTTGATTATTTATATAAATGTCGGCACTTTTAGCACTATGATTTTGAATTAACAGCTGCCCATGGCCTTTATAGGCTTTAAACGTGCCGCGATTATTTACATACTTACGGCTACTAGGATTTGGCTCAGGAAAGGTAACAATTACTTGCGCATTAGGCAGCTCAACAAGTTTACTTTGCGTTAATAGCGCCTTGGGCTCGAGCGGCTCTACAGAGGAGCTACATGCCCCCAGCATAAAACTTAAAGCCACTATTAATAACTTTTTTATACTGTAATAATTTTTATTTTTTAAATATAAGTACATAAGCTGCCTTTTACTCATATAACAAATAAGGTGCTCTTTGCTGTTTAAATTGCATCAACCCCGCCTGCCAAGTTTGCTTTATTAGTTGTGCCGATTGCCCCGCCTCAATAGCTAAGCGCAGCTTATCGGTACCTGCTAACTTATCCATAAAATCAGCGCGCTCAAAAAACGTAATATCATTATTAAGCTGCTTATAAGCACTTATTAAGTAGCTTAAATCTAACCCTTTAGTGGTGGCTTGGCGTAAGTCGAGCCCCTGCACAGCTTGGTTTTTAAATTTAGGGTTTAGTGCCGCGCCTTTAATAGCACGCGGGGTAAAACTAAACTCTCCTAAAGCAATCGGTGAATACCCTATAACCTGAAACGCAAAGTCGGTACCTCTGCCAATACTAATTGGCGTGGCTTCAAAAAAGCACAAGGACGGATAAAGCGAAATAGCAGTATCATTTGGTAAATTAGGGCTTGGCTTTATCGGTAAACTATAGCTAGTTGCGCGCGTATAACCAGTAACTGGGATCACGTTAAGCTCTAAAACAGTAGCTTGATTGATCCAGCCTTCACCTTTGATCATGTTTGCAAGCTCGCCCACAGTCATACCATGAACGATAGGAATGGGGTGCATACCTACAAATGACTTAAATTGTGGCTCTAATATGGGCCCATCAACATAAGCAATATTTGGGTTTGGTCTGTCGAGTACAATAAACTCCACCCCTTGCTCGGCAGCTGCTTCCATCATGTAATGCATAGAGCTTATATAAGTATAAAAGCGCACTCCCACATCTTGAATATCAAAAATTATTACATCAACATCAGCTAAAACTTCGGCGCTCGGTTTTTTATTGTTGCCGTAAATGGAAATAAGTGGAATACCTGTTTTACTATCAACGGCATTTTTTACGTGCGCCCCCGCATCGTGATCGCCACGAAAGCCATGCTCAGGTGCAAATATTTTAGTTATGTTTACGTTTTTTTCCCGCAGGCTATCTACTAAATGGATTTTTTCTACTGTTGATGTTTGATTAACCACCAGCCCTACGCGCTTATTTTTTAACTGCGGTAAATACTTTGTGTATTGCTGCGCCCCCACAACAATTGAACCTTTAGCTTCATCAGCTTGTACGCTGAGTATTAAAGTAGCGCTAAAAATAAAAAACAACGTAATAAATAGGGTTTTAAACATACAGTCAGATCCTTTTAAACAAGGTACTTAAAATAACATAGGTAGTGATAAAGAGCAGCTTTAGAAAGGGGTTAAGTGGGCTTGAGCAGGCTTTGAATTGATATGGTGATTAGGCTCTGCGTCTACGACGAATAAATAAACTCGGTGTTTACTGGGTAGCAACCTACATTTCACTTTATTTCAGGCATAAAAAAAACGACTCAAGTGTCGGTTAATGTATGAAAGTGGTGAGCACAGGACGTATCTTGTAAGAGTGAACCTGTGACCGCACGGTTCTCAGTCACACAATAATTTCACTTTATTTCAGGCATAAAAAAACCGACTCAAGCGTCGGTTAATATATGAAAGTAATGGGTGCAGGACGTATCTTGTAAGAGTGAACCTGTGACCGCACGGTTCTCGGCCACACAATAATTTCACTTTATTTCAGGCATAAAAAAACCGACTCAAGTGTCGGTTAATGTATGAAAGTGGTGGGCGCAGGACGTATCTTGTAAGAGTGAACCTGCGAGTGCTCGGTTCTCGGCCACACAATAATTTCACTTTATTTCAGGCATAAAAAAACCGACTCAAGTGTCGGTTAATGTATGAAA
>NZ_JBEOOE010000064.1:0-5873 GCF_040308885.1 Pseudoalteromonas sp. 120-MNA-CIBAN-0494 | reverse complement strand
GTGCCAGCCTGAGCCCGATATCGACAGCTTGTTACCCTGGAATTTTAAAACATAGGTGTAGTTCGCTAGACGCTCACCAATTAGAAGAGCAAGGCATTGATCCGAACGAGCTCGACTTTGATGCAAAACAAATAGACGAAGCCATTAAAAATAAAGACACCAACAGGCTCATACTGCGTAACCTAATGGAAAAAGGCCTGCGCGATAAAGACGGCCAACTGCCAGGTAAAACAATAGTATTTGCCCGTAACATAGCCCACGCCGAATTAATGGCGCAGCTGTTTAGCGAGCTTTACCCGCAGCATGGTGCTAATTTTTGCCGCGTTATTCACTCAAAGTACGAACGCGCTGAAGAGCTAATAGACGACTTTAAATCAAGCGACGAAAACAGCGTACGCATAGCCGTATCGGTCGATATGCTCGACACCGGCATAGACGTACCAGAATGTGTAAACCTTGTATTTGCCAAACCCATAAAATCAAAAGTAAAATTTTGGCAAATGATTGGCCGTGGCACACGCTTATGCGAAAACCTATATGGCCCAGGTAAGCACAAAACTCACTTTTTAATATTCGACCACTGGGCAAATTTTGAATACTTTGATGAAAACCCAGAAGAAGAAGACGTAAAACAAGCTAAATCGTTACTGCAAAAGCTATTTGAAGCGCGGGTAACCCTTGCACAAACCGCCCTCAAAAAAGCCAATATGGATGTGTTTGATCAAACAATAAAATTAATTCACGACGATATTTGCTTACTGCCAATGGAATCAATATCGGTGCGCGACAACTGGCAAGTGGTCGAAACCTTTAAAGACCTAAAACGCCTTAATCAGTTTATCCCTGATGATGTACAAACGTTGCTAGAAGAAGTAGCGCCGCTTATGCAATGGCGTAACATTATGGGGCAAAGTGAAGCGTATAAATTTGATTCTGAGCTAACCACCATTCAAACGCTGTTAATTACCGATGAAAGCCAAATTGATTTAGCTAAACAAAATGTAATGAACAAAGTTGAATCGCTACAAATGCACTTAAACGAAGTACGTAGCAAAGCACCTGCAATAGCAGAAATACAAACCGAGCAATATTGGCAGTATTTAACCCATGCAGCGCTTGAGCAAAGCCGCATTAATTTACGCAGTATTATACACCTGCGTAATAAAGACATAACACCGCCAAAAAGTGACTTTGTGCTTGATATAAAAGAAGACGCAAACCAAATACACGAAGCTGATAGGCTTACAAAAATAGTCTCTATTGATTATCAAATATACCGACAAGAGGTTGAAAAAACACTCACCCCGTTATTTGAAACCGACAGCGTTCTGCAAAAAATTCGCAATGGCGAACAAGTAACCGAAGCCGACTTAGCGCAATTAAGCTCGTTAGTGCATACGCAAAACCCAAGTGTTGATTTAAATACATTAAAAGAGTTTTTTCCCGAATCAACCGCTAGCTTAGATAAAATATTGCGTACCATAGTCGGTATGGACAAAAACGCCATAGAGCAGAGCTTTACAACCTTTGTGCAGCAAATACACACCCATGTTAATGCCAAGCAACAGCGCTTTATTGGTATGTTAAAAAACCACCTAATTCGCCACGGCTCTATTGAAATAGCCCAGCTTTACGACGCACCTTTTACACAAATACACGATATGGGGCTCGATGGCGTATTTAGCCAGCAACAAGCCGACGTAATAGAGCAATTTATTAAGCAGTTTGATGTACAATTGGGTGATAAAAACCAATCTGTTGAAAAAGAGGTGAGATTGTAAATGGCTAATCAAGGTGTTGTTATATACCAAACTCCGGATGGTTCGTTATCTTTTGATATTCAATTTAAAGATGAATCGCTTTGGATGTCTCAAGCGCAAATGGCTGATTTATTTGGAACGAAGCGACCCGCTATTACAAAGCACTTGTCTAATATTTTTAAGACTGGTGAACTGGAGCAAGAAGTGGTTAGTTCCATTTTGGAACAAACCACTGAACACGGTGCAATAGCTGGGAAAACACAAAAATCAAAAACTAAATTTTACAATCTTGATGCTATTATTTCCGTGGGCTACCGCGTTAACTCAACCCAAGCAACGCGCTTTCGCCAATGGGCGACTAAAACATTAAAGCAGCATTTATTAAAAGGCTACACTTTAAACCAAGAGCGATTAGCACAAAATGCAACAGAGCTAGATAACGCATTACAACTCGTTAAACGTATTGCTGTTTTGCCACAAAACAGTGAGTTTGGTGCAGGGCTTGTAGATATAATTGCCAGTTACACGCAAACCTTCTTATGGCTACAACAGTATGATGAAGGACTGCTTAATTCACCAAAAGGGGAGTTAGGCGGCGCACTGACACCACTTAATGATGCAAAAATCGCGATTGATCAGCTTAAGCAAAACCTTATAAACAAAGGCGAAGCCACCAAGTTATTTGCACAAGAGCGTAACAACGGCCTAAATGCAATTTGGGGCGCGTTAGATCAAAGTGTATTTGGTGAGCCTGCCTACCCAAGCATAGAAAGTAAAGCGGCGCATTTATTATATTTTGTTGTTAAAAACCACCCATTTAGTGATGGCAATAAACGCACCGCAGCATTTTTATTTGTCGATTTTTTAAATCGTAATCAACGCCTGTTAAATGAGCATTACCAACCCGTAATAAACGACACAGGCTTAGCGGCTATTACTTTATTAGTGGCTGAGTCAAACCCTAAAGAAAAAGACACCATTATTCGCTTAATCGAAAATTTATTAAGCCAAAATTAAATAGCACAAAGCGTAGGTCGGATAAGCCAAAGCGCCATCCGACTATGTTGGATAAGGCAAAGCGCCATCCGACGATGTTGGATAAGCCAAAGCGCCATCCGACGATGTTGAATAGCCAAAGCGCCATCCGACGATGTTTGATAGGGCAAAGCGCCATCCAACAATGTGATATAAAAAATTAATTAACACAATGAGCGCAATAAACCGCTCAAAATAGGAACACTATGATCACCGGACCTTTAAAAAGTAAAATAGACAAACTATGGGAAGAATTTTGGACAGGCGGAATAACTAACCCGCTGACCGTAGTAGAGCAAATTACTTTTTTAATGTACGCCCGTATGCTCGACATGAACGAGCAAGCCGACGAAAAACGAAGCGCCCGCACAAACAAACCATTTAACCGCCGCTTTAGCGACGCCGAGCAACATTTACGTTGGCAAAATCTGCGCCATTTAGGCTCAGAAGAGTTATACAAACTGGTTAAAGATGAGCTGTTTCCGTTTTTTTCAAAAACCTCAGACGACGTATCGCCAGAAGGTGCGGTATTTAACGAGTTTATGAAAGACGCGCAATTAATGATTCAAAAGCAAAGCCTATTGGTAAAAGCGGTTGAAATGGTAAACGACCTACCGCTTGAAAACTCCGACACCAAAGGCGATTTGTACGAATATCTATTAAGTAAACTCACCACCGCAGGCATTAACGGTCAGTTTAGAACGCCGCGCCATATTATACGCGCTATGGTCGAAATGATGGACCCAAGCACCACCAGCCAAATTTGTGACCCATCTACCGGCACCGGTGGCTTTTTATCGGTAAGTTACGAATACCTATTACAAAAATACACATCAGCCGAGGGCATCGAGCGCGAACCAGTGCTCGACGTAAATGGTAATATACAGCTTGATGACAGCGGCAAACCGCTTGAAAACCTTCTCTACTCAGGTGATTTAATTACCCCAGAGCAGCGCAGCCACATAGATGCTCACATGTTCAACGGTTTTGACTTTGACGCAACCATGCTGCGCGTAGCCGCCATGAACTTAGTAATGCACGGCATTAAACAACCGGGCATTCATTACCAAGATACCCTAAGCCAAAACTTTAAAGAGCACTACCCGCAAAAGGCAAAAGAAGGGTACGACATAATACTCGCCAACCCGCCATTTAAAGGCAGCCTAGACGAAGAAGACGTATGCCCTGAGTTATTACGTAAAGTAAAAACTAAAAAAACCGAGCTGCTATTTGTTGCCCTTATAGAGCGCATGTTAAAAGTGGGCGGGCAGTCGGCGACTATCGTGCCCGACGGCGTACTATTTGGCTCATCAAAAGCGCACGTACAACTGCGCCAATTATTGGTAGACAACAACCAGCTAGAAGCCGTAATTTCACTGCCAAGTGGCGTGTTTAAACCCTACGCCGGTGTATCTACCGCCATACTCATATTTACCAAAGGCGGCAGCACCGACCACGTATGGTTTTACGACGTGCAAGCCGATGGTTTCTCACTAGATGATAAACGTACTCCAATAAAAGCAAACGATTTACCAAGCTTAATCAGCGAATTTAAAGCTCGTGATAAATCACAAGCGACAAGTGATAGCAATGATAAAACCCAGAAGGCATTTTGGGTCAGTAAAGACGACATAACCAGCAATAAATACGACCTTTCAATCAACCGCTACAAAGAAGTGGTATACGAGGAAGAAAGCTACGATCCGCCAAAAGAAATATTAGGTAAGCTAGTGAGTTTAGAAAATGAAATACTGGCTGATTTAAAAGAGCTGGAGAAAATGCTGTGAGTTGGCCGGTTGTAAAGTTGTCGGATGTTGCGGAGTTGATTAATGGCGACAGATCCAGCAATTACCCTAGCGGTGAAGAGATCGTTGAAGAAGGTATTCTATTCTTAAGCACAAAAAATATCGTTGAAAATAAAATAGATTTAAGTCAAAAGAACTTCATTACAAAAGAAAAGTTTAACTCGCTCGGACGTGGTAAGTTACTTAAAAATGATTTGATCATTACACTTAGGGGAACTCTAGGGAGCTGTTGTATTTTTAATACAGAATTTGATACTGGCTTTATTAATGCTCAGATGATGATAATTCGCTGTAAAGATGAAGTATCCAATAGGTACTTACATTATTACTTAACGTCTTTACGAGTTAATTGTGAATTTCAAAGAGCAAATACCGGATCTGCTGTACCTCAACTAACAGGCAGACAACTAGCAGAACTTGAAATCCCTCTACCACCACTGGACGAGCAAAAACGCATTGCCGCGATTTTAGATAAAGCCGACGCCATCCGCCGCAAACGCCATCAAGCCATCCAACTCGCCGACGACTTCCTACGTAGCGTTTTCCTAGATATGTTCGGCGATCCCGTCACTAATCCGAAAGGCTGGGAATTGAAGCCTCTCGCCTCTTTGTGCAGAAAGATTACAGATGGCACTCATCATTCACCGCCTATAGTTGAAAAAGGCGTGCCTTACGTAACAGCAAAGCATTTGAAGAAAACAGGGTTAGAATTTCATGCTAAACCTTGGTACGTGTCGGAAGAAGAACATAAAAAAATATTCTCTAGGTGCAATCCTGAAAAAAATGATGTTCTCTACATTAAAGATGGCGCAACGACGGGCCTTGCTGCAATAAATGAATATGGCTTTGAGTTCAGTATGCTTTCAAGTTTGGCTCTCTTAAAGCCAAATTTTGAATTAGTTAACTCAGAGTTTTTATGCATGTTTTTGAATCATCCAAGAACAAAATTAGTTTTAACTGCGAATATGGCAGGTGCAGCTATTACAAGACTCACATTAGCGAAGATCAAAGATGTACAAGTACCTTTACCCGACATAAATACTCAGGAAAAGTTCAAAGAAGTATATCTCTCTGTAAGGGCTCTTTCAAATAAGGTTAAAGCAAGTGATGGATTGAGTGAGCAAGAATTTAACTCTCTAAGCCAAAAAGCCTTTGCGGGCGAACTATAACGCGATTTATAAGAATAATAACAAGGATGTTGAACAAAGCCGCTACGCGGAGCTAGCAACTTCTAGCATAATTGCCACACTTGTCATTGGGACTTCCCCCTATT
>NZ_JBEOOE010000063.1:0-5872 GCF_040308885.1 Pseudoalteromonas sp. 120-MNA-CIBAN-0494 | reverse complement strand
CCCCCTTAGCTCAGTTGGTTAGAGCGACGGACTGTTAATCCGCAGGTCCCCCGTTCGAGTCGGGGAGGGGGAGCCAAGTTTATGTTTATGATAGTAGTTCCCCCTTAGCTCAGTTGGTTAGAGCGACGGACTGTTAATCCGCAGGTCCCCCGTTCGAGTCGGGGAGGGGGAGCCAAATCATAAAATAGCACTACTTTAGTTCCCCCTTAGCTCAGTTGGTTAGAGCGACGGACTGTTAATCCGCAGGTCCCCCGTTCGAGTCGGGGAGGGGGAGCCAATTGCTAATAATTCCATAGACATTCCTCTCAATATCTACTACCCTTTCTGATTAATAACTAAAGTATATTCACTCAATTTTCGTGTTACGATTAGTTTATAAATCAAGGATTTGATTCCTTCCCTTTCTGACAATTAAAAGATTGAAAAAATGGCAGGCTTTAAAAAACTCATATTAATACAAATACTCTCTTGGTTAGCATGTGTTGCCGTTGGTAGTTATTTTATAGCTATTAGCTTTAATTACACAGTTAACGAAGCGCAAAAAAATGCACAAGCTACAGTCCAAAATTATATAGATGGTTTAACTTTATCTGATATATCAACAAACAATTTTAAACGCGCTATTACTAATAACGATACTTTTGCAAACTTCATCCTCAGAGACAATCAAGGAGCTGAAGTATTTAAAGTAACGCATTCCCCTGCACTGCCTTTTATTGCCGAATTTGTACAAACAAATTTTAACTCGGTACGTCCCCAGTTTGTAAGCGGTAGTAATACTGATATAAAAGTAGAATTTACACTTAATGTGCAACGTTTTGCACACTTATCACAAAGCGCGTTTTTTATTATTGTGCTTGTTAGTACTTTTTTAGTCCTTATTCCTATGGCGTTAATGAAGACCCTTTCTCATAGAGTAAATAAAAGAATTAGTATGGACGTGGCTGATGTTATTGATGTTTATATAAATCAAAACCAGTTAGATCATGACCTAGAAGTAAGTCTTGATACAAGCAGGCTCAAAAGCCAAGGAAAGAGCTTAGTTCCTAGCTTTAATCGTTTATCGCACTTTTTGAAAAGTAAAAATGAAGATCTGCAAAACGCAGCACTCACAATAAAACACCAAGCCTATAAAGATGGTGTAACCGATTTAGGCAATCGGAATATGTTTGTTGAGTATTATGAAAAAAATATAGAAAACAGCGAAAAAAGCACTTTTGGTACACTCGCTTTAATTAGGTGTAGTGAACTGCAATCTATTAACCAAACCCGCGGTTATCAAAAAGGTGATGAATACATTAAAGGTGTGGCTGATATTATTAAGCACATTAGTGGCACCTACACTGGCAGCCAAGTATTTAGACTTAATAGTTCTGATTTTGTAGCTGTATTACCTAATATACCGCTAAAAGAAGCCGAACGTTTTGGTGAAAACTTACAATCTCGCTTTACTCAGTATCAACAAACCCAAGAGCTCAGCTCAGTAGCTAATACTGGTATTGTGGGTTACGAAAAAGCAAAACCACTTGGTGAGTTACTTTCGGTAGTAGATAACGCCATGAGTATGGCGCAATCAAAACATGCTAACGCTTGGCATGTACAACGTGAAAGCGATTTAATTAATAATGTAAGTGCTGGATTTGGTAATCAAAATTGGCGCAAAGTTATAAATGAAGTAATTGAAGCAAAGCGTGTGCATTTAGTAATGCAAAATATTATGCCTTTGGGCAAAAATATTAAAGCGTATGCTGAGATTCAGGTGCGATTTAAAACCGAAGATAATCAAATGCTGCCTACAGCCTCATTTTTAGCTATGGCCGAAAAGCTCGACATGGCTATAGAAATCGACAGGCTAATTATTGACTCATCACTCGAGAAAATAAAAAGCCGAAATCTTTCAGAAAAGTTTTTTGGTTTAAATGTTACGCCTTCAAGTGCGCACAACGACCAGTTTGTAATTTGGTTAGAACGCCGATTATTAAAAGATACCCATATTGCATCAAAACTTGTTTTTGAAGTAAGTGAATTTGGGCTACAACAAAACATTAAAGCGAGTAAACGCTTTATTGACATGATTCATCGCGTGGGTGCTCGCATAACAGTTGAGCGTTTTGGTGTTGGCTTAACATCGTTTAAGTTTTTCCGCGATTTAAAACCAGACTTTATTAAAATGGATGCCAGTTATACCCGCGGCCTAGAAGATGATAAAAACAATCAATATTTTATGCGCTTAATGGTCGATTTAGCACACAGGATTGGTGTAAGTGTTTTTGCTGAAGGGGTCGAAAGCCAAGAAGAAAAGCACATTATAGAAACCCTGTGCTTAGATGGTGTACAAGGTTACTACATAGAAAAACCTAAAGACATTTGATATAAGGGCGTAGTTAACCCAAGTTCAGGTTATTTAATTAATAAAAAGAGCACTTGTTGCTCTTTTTTACTTTATTTTCAGTACTGCCTAGTACTTTAAACCCATACTAAAACCATAACGTTAAGTAAACTCTACAAACAAATTACAGTAATTTTACATCTTCATTATGCGTTAATTATTTTACCCTATTTATTTGACTGATAACTACTCCACATGTTGTTTATCTCGGCAGAAAAATGGATAATGCATTGGATTTTAATAGCGCGAGGCACACATGACAGAATATGTATTGTTATTGATTGGCACTGTTCTGGTTAATAACTTTGTATTAGTACAATTTTTAGGCTTGTGTCCGTTTATGGGCGTGTCGAGTAAACTAGACACGGCTATAGGTATGTCTTTGGCTACCACTTTTGTGCTTACCCTTGCCTCTGTAACCAGCTACTTAGTTAACCAATATATTTTAATACCGTTGGATATTACCTATTTACGTACCATGAGCTTTATTTTAGTGATTGCTGTAGTAGTACAATTTACCGAAATGGTAGTACGTAAAACAAGCCCTACTTTATATCGCTTGCTGGGTATTTTTTTACCCCTTATAACCACAAACTGTGCTGTGCTAGGCGTTGCATTACTTAACATTAAAGAAGATCACTCCTTTTTACAGTCGGCGGTTTATGGCTTTGGTGCCGCAGTTGGTTTTTCGTTAGTACTTGTATTGTTTGCTGCCCTGCGAGAGCGCCTTGCAGCGGCCGATGTTCCTACCCCCTTTAAAGGTGCCTCTATTGCCTTAATTACCGCAGGCTTAATGTCGATGGCATTTATGGGATTTACCGGATTAGTGAAGTTTTAATATGACCTTGTTTTATGCATTAATAGCACTAGGCTCACTGGCATTAGTTTTTGGCCTAATTTTAGGATTTGCCGCTATCCGCTTTCGGGTAGAAAGTAACCCTATTGTTGAGCAAATTGATACCATTTTACCGCAAACTCAATGCGGCCAATGTGGCTACCCTGGCTGTAGGCCATACGCCGAAGCGATTGCCAATGGCGACGAAATAAACAAATGCCCACCTGGCGGCGAAGCTACTATGAAAAAGCTCGCCGAATTAATGGGCGTTGATCCCAAGCCCTTAGCTGGCGGAGAGCAAGCTGAACCAATTAAAACTGTGGCATATATTCGCGAAGACGAATGCATTGGCTGTACCAAGTGTATACAAGCATGCCCAGTTGACGCCATTGTTGGTGCAACTCGACAAATGCATACTGTATTAATTGACGAATGTACTGGCTGCGATTTGTGCGTAGAGCCCTGCCCTGTAGATTGCATTGATATGCTCCCTGTAGCCGAAACTAAACAAAACTGGAAATGGCAGTTAAATGCAATTCCCGTTACACAAATAGATTAGAGGTTTGAGTGGATAAGTTACTTGAACAAATAAAAAAAGGGGTCGTTTGGCCATTCCCTGGCGGCGTTCACCCACCACAACAAAAATCACTCTCTAATAGTGCCAGTATTACTCGCTTGCCATTACCCGACAAACTCGTAGTTGCACTTAAACAACACATAGGTGCTAACGGTAAACTTATTGTTGAGAAAGGTCAGCACGTTTTAAAAGGCCAAGCTTTAACCATACCTAAAGCTAACTGGTCGGTGCCTATGCATGCGCCAACCTCAGGCACAATAGCCGACATAAAGTTAATGCCTTCGGCGCACCCTTCGGCCCTACCTGAACTTAGTGTAATAATTGAGCCCGATGGTAAAGATTTATGGTGCGAGCTTAACCCAATTAAAAACCCAGCAACGCTAAGCCACGATGAACTTGTTAATATTATTCATCAAGCGGGCATTAGTGGTATGGGAGGCGCTGGTTTTCCAACTTATGTTAAAGCCGATACTAAGCAACCTATCGAGTTTTTAATTATTAATGCGGTTGAGTGCGAACCTTATATAACAGCTGATGACATGCTAATGCGCGAGCATGCCAAGCAAATAGTGCAAGGTATTGAGCTAATGCAACAACTGCTCAATCCTACGTTATGCATTGTGGGTATAGAGGACAACAAGCCAGAAGCAATTGCTGCAATGATACAAGCAGCGGAGCATAATAGCTTAATATTGGTGCAAAAAGTGCCCACTATTTATCCCTCTGGTGGCGAAAAACAGCTTATTAAACTGCTTACTAATCGCGAAGTACCTAATAATGGCATTCCGGCAGATGTTGGTATACTGGTACATAACACCGGTACTTTATTTGCTATACAACAAGCTGTTTATGAAGGTAAACCCTTAATTGAGCGCGTAGTCACAGTAACGGGTAATACTATTCATAAACCCGGAAATGTATGGGCTTTATTAGGCAGCGAAATAAAGCACTTGCTCGATTGCCAAGGTTTTTCGCCTGTACCACAGCAACAAGTAATTATGGGCGGCCCGATGATGGGCTTTACCCTACCAACAATTCGTATTGGCGTGGTAAAAACCACTAACTGTATACTCGCGCCCGATCATAAAGAGCTTGCAGAGCCCGGCCCAGAAAAAGCCTGTATACGCTGTAGTGCCTGTGCGGATGCTTGCCCTGCTTCTTTGTTACCTCAGCAATTACAATGGTTTGCTAAGTCAAAAGAATACGACAAACTACAAGAACACAATTTGTTTGACTGCATAGAATGCGGCGCGTGTGCCTACGTTTGCCCAAGTGAAATACCGCTAGTGCAGTACTACCGGGTAGCCAAGGTAGAAATAAAAGAGCAGCAGGCAGAAAAAATTAAAGCAGATCGTGCTAAAGAGCGTTTTGATGCGCGAAAAGAACGCCTTGATCGCGAACAAGCTGAGCGACAAAATCGCCATAAACGTAAGCCTGCAGTTAAAACACCAGACGAAAAACAAAAAGTAGCCGATGCTTTAGCAAGAGTTAAAAGTAAATCAGCTAATAGCGATGAAAAATCAGCCGTAGCCGCTGCTATTGCCCGTGCTAAAGCTAAAAAGCAACAAGGCGATGCACTTGAACCTGATAATAGCGAAGTAGCAAAAGAACGCGCATTGCGTAAAGAACAAGCTCGACAATATAAAGAGCAAAAAGCACAAAGTGATGAGCCAGCAAGCCCTGATGATAAAAAATCAGCTGTAGCCGCAGCCATAGCTCGCGCTAAAGCTAAAAAGGCCGGACAACTAGCAAACGCTGAAAGTACAACTGACGATGCACCGCAAAACGAGGCTCCCGTTGATGACAAAAAAGCTGCTGTAGCCGCAGCCATTGCTCGCGCCAAAGCGAAAAAGGCCGCTAAAGCGTTAGCAGATGCTGAAAGTACAACTGATGATGCGCTGCAAAACGAGGCCCCCGTTGATGACAAAAAAGCTGCTGTAGCCGCAGCCATTGCTCGCGCCAAAGCGAAAAAGGCCGCGAAAGCATTAGCCGATGCTGACAATACAACAGACGATACACCGCAAAACGATGCACCCGTTGATGACAAAAAAGCCGCTGTAGCCGCAGCCAT
>NZ_JBEOOE010000062.1:0-6312 GCF_040308885.1 Pseudoalteromonas sp. 120-MNA-CIBAN-0494 | reverse complement strand
CTCGCAAAACAGCAAGCCGATGCTCATGCATTACAGTTAGAGCAACAGCAGCGTTTAGCAGAGCAAGAAGCGCAGATACGCCTTGATCAAGAAAAAGCAGCAGCGGAAAAGGCTGAAGCTGAGCGTTTAGAGCAAACACGTATTGCAGCAGAGCAAGCAGAAGCTGAGCGTTTAGAGCAAACACGTATTGCAGCAGAGCAAGCAGAAGCTGAGCGTTTAGAGCAAGCACGCATTGCAGCAGAGCAAGCTGAAGCTGAGCGTTTAGAACAAGCGCGAATTGCAGCAGAGCAAGCAGAGGCAGAGCGTTTAGAACAAGCACGTATTGCAGCAGAGCGAGCAGAAGCTGAGCGTTTAGAGCAAGTACGTATTGCAGCAGAGCAAGCAGAAGCTGAGCAATTAGAACAGCAACGTATTGCAGATGAACAGGCAGAAGCTGAGCGGTTAGAACAGCAGCGTATTGCAGCAGAGCAAGCTGAAGCTGAGCGTTTAGAGCAACAGCGTATTGCAGATGAACTTGCAAGCGAAGCAGCTCAAAAAGTAGAGAAACCTAAAAAAGAAGGTTTTTTCTCTCGCCTTAAAAAAGGTTTATTAAAAACTCGCGTTAATATTGGTTCTGGTTTTGCTTCCATATTTAGCGGTAAAAAAATAGACGATGATTTATTTGAAGAGCTAGAAACGCAATTACTCACCGCCGATTTAGGCGTTGATACCACAATGAAGTTAATAGACCGCCTAACTGATGCGGCAAACCGTAAGCAATTAAAAGACGGTGACGCACTTTATGAGCTAATGAAACAAGAAATGGCCGTAATGCTTAAAACTGCAGAGCAGCCGTTGGTTATTCCAGCCGATAAAAAACCATTTGTTATATTAATGGTAGGTGTTAACGGTGTAGGTAAAACGACGACCATTGGTAAATTGGCTAAGCAATTTCAAAGCGAAGGCAAGTCGGTCATGCTTGCTGCGGGTGATACATTTAGAGCCGCAGCGGTTGAGCAACTACAAGTATGGGGCGAACGTAATAGTATTCCTGTTATTGCACAGCATACTGGTGCTGACAGTGCGTCTGTTATTTTTGATGCTTTTCAAGCGGCAAAAGCGCGTAACGTTGACGTATTAATCGCAGATACAGCAGGGCGCTTGCAAAATAAAGACAACTTAATGCAAGAGCTTGAAAAAATAGCGCGAGTAATGAAAAAAATTGATCCTGATGCGCCGCACGAAGTAATGTTAACTATTGATGCAGGCACAGGGCAAAATGCGATTAGCCAGGTAAACTTGTTTAATCAATGCGTTGGTTTAACCGGTATTACTCTTTCAAAACTAGATGGCACGGCAAAAGGCGGTGTTATTTTTGCGGTAGCAGATAAGTTTAACATTCCAATTCGCTATATTGGTGTGGGTGAAAGTATTGATGATTTACGTGCCTTTAAAAGCGATGACTTTATTGATGCGCTATTTAGCCAAGATGAAGACGACGCTTAAAGCTTAGCAAGCTATTAGTACAAGCGTTGAAAAGTGATCAGCGCGACGTTCATAAAGTGAAAGCTTCACCCAAATGGTCATGTTTGTACTTTGATTTTCCGGTTCTGTAGGTGTGGTTTATAACACACCTTTAAAAGGTGGAACTTTTATTTACCAAAAGAGGGAGCTTGATCCCTTTTTAATTGCGAGGAATACCAGCTTTATTGATGTTTAATAGTGTTGGCATAATAAAAAATGATAAATTTTCAGCAAGTAAGTAAAACCTATCCAGGCGGGCATCGCGCTCTTGAAAAAGTTAATTTTCATATTAAACCTGGTGAACTCGCGTTTTTAACCGGCCACAGTGGCGCGGGTAAAAGTACGCTGTTAAAGCTAATTAGCTTAATGGAACGCCCTTCTGCTGGAAGTGTGTTTATTAACGGTATCGATTTAAACAAAGTAAACTCACGGCAAATTCCTTATGCCCGTCGCGACATCGGCATTATATTTCAAAACCACCGCTTATTAGAGCGCTACACTATATTTGATAACGTAGCACTGCCCTTGATCATTGAAGGCACACACCATAAGCAAATTGCAAAGCGTGTGCATGGCGCGCTTGATAAGGTTGGCTTGATTGATAAAATTAAATGCCACCCATCTATGCTCTCTGGTGGCGAGCAGCAGCGTGTGGGTATTGCCCGCGCAATTGTTAACTCCCCGCCAATATTATTAGCAGATGAACCTACGGGTAACCTAGATCCTGAGCTTTCAATGGAAATATTACGTCTTTTTGAAGAGTTTAATAACCATGGGACAACCGTACTTATTGCTACCCACGATCTAGGATTAGTGGCCCGGATGAAGTATCGCAGCTTAACCCTAAAAGATGGTCGTATGATTCAAGATCCGTTAGCCGAGGGCGCATTATGAGTTTACTTTTTAAAAGTCGTCAAAATAGTAACGATAAACAAAAAAAATCAGTATTTGCTGGCGGTTATTTTTTTATTATTAATATTTTTCGCCAAGGCGTACATAGCTTAGGTGAAATGTGGCGTACACCTCTAGCGTCGTTAATGACTATTGCAGTACTGGGTTTGAGCTTAACCTTGCCAGCTAGCTTATACTTAGTGGTTAAAAATGTGCAACAGGTAAGCAGTGGCTTTGAAGAGGCCAGCGAAATTTCTTTGTTCGTAAAAGAAAGCATGAACGAGCAAGAAACCCAAACCTTAGTAAAGCGCTTAGCACTCTACCCAGAAGTGGAAAGCGTGACCTTTATTTCTAAGCAGCAAGCTCTACAAGAGTTTAAGCAAGTATCTGGATTTGGTCAGGCGTTAAGCTATTTAAATAGCAATCCGTTACCCGATGTTGTGCTCGTTATACCAACATCGCGACACAGACAACCTAATGCCGCAAAAGTACTTTTAACTAAGCTTGAAAGTGAGCGAGAAGTTGATTTTGGCAAGCTCGACATAGCTTGGCTTGAGCGCCTAAATGCATTGCTAAGCCTATTAAAAGAAAGTGTTATTACCATTGCGCTGCTATTGCTTACCTCGGTAACGCTAATAATAGGTAACACTATTCGTTTGTCTATTATGGATAAAAAAGAAGAAATACAAGTAATGAAGCTGGTAGGCGCTACTAATACTTTTATTCACGCCCCCTTTTTATGGACCGGAATATGGTATGGCGTTATAGGCGGGTTATTTGCATTTATATGTGTGGCGCTAATGATGTGGTGGCTATCAACTGCCGTTAGTAGTGTGGCAAGCGTTTACCAAACTAGTTTTTCTTTAATTGGTTTAACCTTAAAAGAATTTGGCTCGCTGGTACTGCTTGCTACTAGCTTAGGGTTTATTGGTTCGTACTTATCGGTTAATCGTTATATAAAAGAAATTGAGCCAGATAAAGTCTGACATAAAATGGTCACATTTTTATATTATTCTTTTTAAAGCAGTTTTTATAAAAGTGCTTTAAAGCTATAGCAGGCTTAATTCATCACTTATTCAGTCGCTTAGCGTAGACTTAAAAAATACAAAAAACCACTTGATTTATACTTAAGAAAAGTTTTAAATTGGGGTTAGCACTCTTAGGCAAAGAGTGCTAAGATGGTTTCAAATGTTTATCACCGAGGTGAAAAATGAGTAAAGATTTATACGCAATGGCACTTACAGTTGGACAGCAAAGCGCAAGCATGGACGGTTACCTTCAAGCGGTAAGCACTATTCCTATGCTTAAAGTAGAGCAAGAACAAGAGCTGGCAACACGTCTTCAGGAAGAAGGTGATCTTAGTGCTGCAAAGCAACTCATTATGTCGCACTTACGCTTTGTAGCGCATATTGCAAAAGGCTACTCGGGTTATGGCTTGCCACAAGCAGATTTAATCCAAGAAGGTAATATTGGCCTGATGAAAGCGGTAAAGCGTTTCAACCCAGAAGTGGGTGTGCGTTTAGTATCGTTTGCAGTGCATTGGATTAAAGCAGAAATTCATGAGTTTGTACTTAAAAACTGGCGCATCGTAAAAGTTGCTACCACTAAAGCACAGCGTAAATTGTTTTTTAACCTTCGTAAAAATAAAAAACGTTTAGGTTGGTTTAACCAAGCAGAAGTTAGCACAGTAGCTAGCGAGCTAGGTGTGAGTGAAAAAGAAGTACGTGAAATGGAATCGCGCATGAGCGGCCAAGACATGGGCTTTGACCTTACAGGTGATGACGACGACAGCGCACCAAGCAGCACCTATTCACCAGTACAGTATTTAACTGATGGCACTGCTGACTTAGCTGACGATATTGAGCAGCAACAATGGCAAGAACAATCACATACTCGTTTGTTTAGCGCTCTTAAAACGCTAGATGAACGCTCGCAAGACATTGTAAGCGCACGTTGGTTAACCGACGATAAAGCAACGCTACAAGAACTTGCTGAAAAATACAGTGTATCGGCTGAGCGTGTTCGCCAGTTAGAAAAAACAGCGATGAAAAAGCTACAAGCTGCAATGGTGTAAACCTAACCATTTAGCTAACAAAAAAAAGCCCCGCATATAAAATGCGGGGTTTTTTTGTTTGTTTCACGATATTTACTTAAAATTTTATTAGCACTCAATGCGGCTATTGAAGCTGCTCGTGCCGGTGAGCACGGTCGCGGCTTTGCCGTTGTTGCCGATGAAGTACGCGTTCTATCTCGCCGCACTCAAGAGTCTACTGCTGAAATTTATACTACTATCGAAACTTTACAAAACACGACTAAGCAGGCTGTTAGTTTAATGGATAGTAGTAAAAGGTTAGCTAATAATAGTGTTGATGACGTTAATGCTGCAGCGAAAGCCCTCGAAGAAATTACTCAAGCGGTTAATATAATTTCTGATATGGCAGGACAAATAGCCATAGCAGCCGAAGAACAAACACAAGTAACAAATGAAATAACGCAAAATACGGTTGCTATAAAAGATGTTACTGATGAGATCACTGAGTCGGCTTTGACCCATTTAAGCCAAGCAAAAGTACTTAAAGATCGCGCTGCTGATTTGAGTGATAAGGTGGCTACTTTTATTTTATAAGCGTGAATAATTACTCTACTGCAGCCTTATTAGTAGGCAGTAGAGTGATAGTCATATTTCTTCTCTTTCGCCTAAGTGAGCTACCCAGCGACATAGCTTCGCTCTGAACTCTGGGTTTTCCTCGATAAAAAGTCACTTTAATAAGTTCGACTTCTATTAATTTAGTAGTAGACCTTTAACCCTTAATATTATTTTTAGTTGCTTCGCTATACCACAGCTCCATAAAGCATTCAGTTAACTTATGTTCTATTTCAAGTGCTTTATCGGTTGGGCAAAATAGGGTGAAGCTTGCTCTAAATTCTCCTAACTCAGTAGTACCAAAGTGAATTTCGGGTTCTGGGCCTGAAATTTTTGCATCTAATTTTCTTTCGATAATAGAGTTATACCGGCTCGCCACTTCTTCAAACTCTTCGCAGTAATGCTTGGCTTTATTGCGAAGAGTTTCGTAAATAGGGTACGGATTAAAGCTGTCTTTACGCACAATATTAAAATGATGAGTAGCAAAGCGTTTAACAAAGTTTAAGTTTTTTATTGGGCTGGTAATTAATTTGTTATTAGGAATAAATATTGTTTTTCTAGAGAATTGATAAGTTCGCATATCAATTTCATGTAAGGTGGTTTTAATCCAGTTGGTCTCTGCTACTTCGCCATAATATTCACCAACTTGTACCCAGTCGCCAATTCTAAATGGGCGGGTTGTTACTAAGTAAAAAAAGCCAATTACACATTGAATAAACTCTCTAGTGGCAAGCACAATAGCAACGGCAAAAGCGGCTATAGACAGTGCAAAGTTTTGAATCTCAGTCGACCATATAAACAGCAGTAACAAAACCATAGTAAAGTTAATAAAGTGCTTAATATTGTGTGCAATGTAGCGAGTATCTTTTTCTTTTTTTTCTGCTCTATATCGCGCCAACTTATCAACAAGTACTTTTAAACTAAATGCGATAGTGAGCACCACCACTGAGATAAGAACTGGGTGTAGTAGTATATCTTTGATCATAAATTCCAAAATACGAGTAATTGCAAACAAGCTTAGTATATTGATTTATGAAACCAATTAGCAAACTTAACCTCAAAAAAATTAAGTTGGGTTAGTCAGTTACTCCATTGCCAACATGGTGATGCTGTTTATTAAGCTGTTTACGACACAAAAGTACAAGCTCAATAGCTGAAATTAAAATTAAAGTATAACCAAGTGTTTCTATCCCTTCTTCTACCCAATAGCGCCAAGTGCTCCATCTAAATCTAATGAGCCAAAGCGAGTTAATTTAGGTGGTGGTGAAAGGCGC
>NZ_JBEOOE010000061.1:0-6599 GCF_040308885.1 Pseudoalteromonas sp. 120-MNA-CIBAN-0494 | reverse complement strand
CCCACTTAGTCGCTTCGCGACTATTGCCTTATATCACCGACCTAAAGGAACGGTGTTTTACGGCAAAAGTTGATAAAAGAGAGTTTATAATTGCTGTAATAATAAATCCCTTAACCAGAGTTCAAATTAAATAATTTAAAGGACTTATAAATAGTTACAGTCCATAATGGTTTTTCTGTTACGTTATAGTTACGTTAAAGCTAAGTGATTGAAGTAAGGAAGGTCATAATGCAAGTAAAGCAACTCCCAAGTATAACTTTAACTGGTTTAAAGGTAAGAACGTGTAACGCCGATGAAATGAACTCTGGCACTGCAAAAATAACGGAGCTTTGGCAAAAATTTGGTGAAAAGCATGGACAACAGCTAACAAAAAATACAAAAACGTATGGTGTTTACACTAACTATGAAAGCGATGTAACCGGTGAATTTGATGTAATAGCCTGTTGCGACGACTTATCGATTGGAGATCAAAAGTCAGTAAAAGTAACTACCGAGGCAGGGAGTTATTTAGTATTTAACGGGACAGGTGAAATGCCCGATGCGGTAATCGACCTGTGGGGCGAAATTTGGCAATACTTTAGCTCAGACGACTGTCGTTTTACCCGTACCTACAGCAGCGACTACGAATATTACAAAAGTGCTGATGAAGTAGAAATAGCCATAGCGGTTAAAGAATAAAGCTTTAGGCTTTAGGCTTTAGGCTTTAGGCTTTAGGCTTTAGGCTTTAGGCATAATTAAAAACGCTAGCTTAACTTGCTAGCGTTTTTTTATGCGCGTAAATATTAATTTTAGCGACTAGCACTTTTAAAGCCCTATATTACTAAGCTTCTAGCGCCATTGCTGCCATTTTCATCGCACTTGCAAACGACTTTACGCCAGCAATAAATAAACCGTTATGACAAAAAACAGCATCTTCAAGCCCAGTTTCGTCCTGAAATTCTTTATCAGATAAACCAGCCCACGGTTTTGGGAGTGACTTGCGGTCTTCAAACGATCCTGGCTCAACCGGTACAGTTTGCACAATCCACTGGCCAGAGTGCGAAGGATAAACCATATATAATGCTTTATCAGAAAGCGCATGCACGGTTTTTTTCCACGGTGTGTATTGCTCTAACACAATTACGCGTGGATCAGCTGCATTTTCAATCGCTTTAGCAACAATTGCTTTTGCATTAATGCCACCGTTAGCCGCAGCTATAAAGCGAGTTAAAATGCGCGATGCAAACTCAACCGCTTCATCAAAACAGGCATCAAAGTTACTCTCTTCTTGCCACGTTGGGTTAAACATTGAAATAGTTTGGCTAAGGCTAATGCCTTTAGCAACGCCTTCAACATGGCCGCAGTCAATTGCATCAATAGTAGAGACTAAACCAGAGTCAATTGCATTGGCTGTTTCTTGGCTTCCTTGGCATATTTCAAGGCCATATTTTTGCCAAATTAAACCAAATGAAGAAAAAGGAATACCATTTTCACGCGCCCCGGCACCGCCACGTTGGTGGTGATCAAAACGGCCTGTCTCTGGGTTATGCTCGCCACCTACATCAATCACAACATCGGCTTTGCTTATAAGCTCCATATCGCGGGTGCGTATAAGTTTAAAAGAAGGATAAATATACTTAAGTGCAGCTACACTAAAAACATCATCTGCATGAAAAGTACCGTTGTGGGTTGCTATCGTTATATCATTCATTGGTTTTGTATCATTTTCTAAAAGGATAAGAAGGTCTCGCTATTTAAACGTTACGGTTTTGAAAATACTTAACAAGTAAAAATCATAAGGCGGATTCTATCTGATGAACGCTAACAAAAACAGTAAACTGTTTTTTATCCTTGTTAAAGCAATTAAGCTCGCATGCAATAGCCTACTAATTATAGAGAGATGCAAAGCCACACGTTATTATTTTGCTGCGTTATTTTTGTATCAATAACCAAACTTTAGTTAAATTATCAGCTAAAGCATGGCTAAATGCCCTATTTTCTTAAACAACATAATATAAATGCAGATAAAATTATTTTAATTTTTATTATTGCTGTAAGTGCTAAAAAACAACGCATTGCACTTTAACCTTTATAAAAATAAGCTAACCATCTGTTTAAAAACAATAAAAATCACATTTAACATCAAATACTACATTCAGCTATAGGTATATAAATGTTACTAAATAGTTTCATACAAGACCTTTGACTAATCGTAATCTGTTGCTAGCTGCTTTATCCTGCCGCCTCAATTTTTATTTGCTTTAAACAAAGCTGTATTTTTATTTTGAGTGAGCAACTATGTTGCAGGAGAAGCCATGAATACCACGCCGCAAGATGATATTTCATCTGATGCCAAACCAGGAGCGGATACTCAAACCGCTACCAATAGCTATAAAAATCTACACAAGCCTAGCTCTGAGTTTAATAGCCGAGACGAATACCTAGAACACGAGCTGCAAATTATGCAGCCTAAACGCTGGCGCCCAAACTTACCCTTTAGAGACTACAGATTCGAATTTGAAGACGCTATTCCTGCAATGGCTGCCACCATAGGTAAAGTGGTTATGGTTGCCGCTATTGCCGCAACGTTTGCAAGCCCACTGGGTTTAAGCGACGCTTTTGTTTTAGAAAACGTGCGTTACGAATTACTTATCGTCGCCTTTTTTATTATTTTGTTTTCAGGCTTTATTTTACCTACCGCTAACTTAGCCGGTACTCATGGTCCTTTAATTCCGTTAATTCCAATTGTAGTTGCAGCAGGGGGCCACCCTATGGCATTTGGCTTGCTCATAGCAGCCTTTGGTTTAATTTTGGCAATAAGTAAAGGCGGAACCCTACTGGCTAAACTAACCAGTAAAGGCGTATGTGGCGGGCTTTTACTCTACCTAGGGTTTATAGGCATAACCTCGCAAGTTAAAAAGCTGTTTGCATGGGCCGAAGCCATCGATATGACCCACATTGCCTTTATTGTTATTTTTTCCACTATAATTTTATATGCCATGTTAGAGCATTTTAAAAAGCGTTGGTTAGCCGTACCACTTAGCTGTATTTTAGGCGGCGCAATAGCCTTTGCATTAGGCGCACCGTTTGAGTTTCATACTGCACCGGGCCTGCCAAACATGAACCCTATGTACTGGTGGGGCGAAGACACCGGCTGGATGTTAGGCCTACCTACTCTAGAAAGCTTTGTAGTAGTACTGCCATTTGCAGTGCTTGCTGTTGCTATGTGGTCGCCGGACTTTTTAGGCCATCAGGTATTTCAAAAAATAAGCTACCCAAAACGTACCGAAAAAGTACAAATGAACATAGACGACACCATGCTTAGCGCATCAGTTAGGCAAACCTTTGGCTCGCTACTGGGCGGCGCTAACTTTGCATCATCGTGGGGCACTTACATAGTGCCAGCAGCCATTGCTAAACGCCCAATACCAGCAGGCGCTATTTTAACCGCACTATTTTGTATTATTGCCGGCGTATGGGGCTACCCTATGGACCTTGCAATTTGGCAACCAGTGCTATGTGTAGCGCTAATAGTAGGGGTATTTATTCCACTACTAGAAGCCGGCATGGAAATGACCCGCGTAGGTAAAACCACCCAATCAGCTGCTATTGTAGTATTTGCTTCAAGCTTAGTTAACCCAGCATTTGGTTGGTCACTCACCATATTGCTAGACAACTTAGGCTTTATTGGCTGTAAAGAAAGAAGTAAAGAACTCACCCGCATGAGCCGCTGGATCATTCCACTGGTCATGTTTGTACTACTAACCAGCGTAATGGCCATGGTAGGCATGCTGCCAGGTATACCCGCGTTAGTATCAAGCTTTAGGCACTAACTTTAAAAGTTAGCTTAAAGTAAATTACTCCCAGTAAGCGCATTTTATATGCGCTTACTGCGTTTTAAAGCTTAATTTTTTAGGTGGCAGCATAGAGCGATAAGCGGTCATTGAAAGAGGCTAAATATTGTTGTTAATTGATTGGTTAAACTGCTCTTTGCGCATATATTCATGAAAATGAGCGCTGAGCGCATATTATTCTATTTAATTTTTCTTTAAAGTTTTAGAAAACTTAGTGGTAGTAATGCTTTAGGTTATTTGTTAAAACTATATAAAGTAGATAAATGAGCGTTCAGTCGGAAGAAATATGCGCGATGAGCGCACTATAAAATTATTATACACATCAGGGAAGTTATTATGAAAAATTTGGTATCGGCGTTCTCAATCTTGTTATTTACCTTGCCAGTATTCGCGGATGACTCAATTTTATTAGGCACATCCACATCGTTAGAATCGATGATCATGGCTGAGAATAGACCTTATATGGTTTATTTACCCCCATCTTACGAAAAAAGCGAAAATACCTACCCTGTCATTTATCTTCTTGACGGCGATATCCATAGATTTAAAGGGTTTGTCGGTGTACTTGAATCCTTAAGTACAGAAACGCTGGAGAATCAGGTTCAAGAAGCTATCGTAATTGCCATTCCGAATACAAATAGATCTCGTGACTTAACTCCGTCATCGATTATAGAGTGGAAGTTTAAAGACCGCGTTTTGGAAACATTCGAGCAAACAGGAAACGCTAATCAGTTCGCTAAATTTCTTGAAAAAGAGTTGATACCCGCCGTTGACACTGCATATAGGACGTCCAACAAGCGATTGTTAGTTGGTGAGTCGTTTGGCGGTTTGTTCGCAGCAAACACTCTTATAGAGTCACCATCTGTATTTACAGATTATTTAATCATAGATCCCACATCGCTATGGGATAATGATTACTTAAATCGGGCATTGAACGCCGGCAATAGAGATATAAATTTCAATTCTCGAGTTTACTTTGCTTTCGCAAACAATTCTCATTTGGGAGATATCGGGCTGACCAATTATAGATGGGGTGCTACTTTTGCTTCATCTGTAATTGATAATAATGATGCTATTTCGGAGCAACAATATTTTAAAAATGAGACTCATGGTACCGTTGCTTTTTTAGCTTGGTACAATGGGCTTAAGACACTTATGTCAACCACCGAGCAGTGATGTGTATAACAAAAAATTAAGCCGCCTGCTGCGTCCCTTATTTCAAAGTTGGGGCTGTAGAATTACTCTTTTTTAAGAAAAACATCCTGTTTTATGGGTCCCAAATGCATTACCTAATGCTCTAAAAACGCTTAGAACTAATTGCAGGAGCTAGTTTTTTAATTGATTTTGGCTGTTGGAGTTATTCTACAGGCTCGTTATGTGAATAGGAGGTTCCAGTGAACAAGGTAGTCAAAGAACGCTTTGATGAATATCCGGAAAATGCTCGTATTAGGCTAGAGGAGCTAAGAAATCTAGTCTTTCAAATCGCATCTGATTTGGAGCTGGGTGAAGTCGATGAAACTCTAAAATGGGGTGAACCTAGCCATAGTGTAAAAACAGGTAGCCCGCTAAGAATGGACTGGAAGCTGAAATCTCCTAATAATTATTACCTGTTCTTTAATTGCCAAACTAAGTTAGTCGATACATTTAGAGAATTGTATGGTGAAGAACTGGTGTTTCAGGGAAACAGAACAATAGTTCTGTCCTTATCGCAAGTGTTACCAGAAACAGCAATCAAGTCCTGTTTAGAGTTAGCTTTAACCTATCAGCAGCGTAAACATTTACCTCTTTTAGGCGCGTGAAAATCACAAAATACAGTTGGCTATTTTCACTCCGTTCAATATTTTAGCCAACAATATTTTGTCGCTTAAGGTGGAGTTATATTTTTAATTGAGTTCAGAGGTATTTGATGGCAAAAGCTAAGTTGTCTCGAGATCAGAAAAGAAAGAAGAGGCTTGAAAAGAGACGTAAAAAAACTGATGAGGCAGTTAAGTTGCCATCAGGAGTGAGGAGTATTTCTAGACGTCAATTTGATGCTTTTTGTTTTTCACGTCATCCTATGGCGAGAAGTACAGCAGATGAAAAACAGTGGTTTATTGCATACGATAAAAAAATTCTAGCAACTGTTTTTAGAGATGCAATCGATAATGATTATGGCTTTGTCATTATGGGGCGTGATACTAGAAAAATATTTAGGGCGCTAGAAGTAAGCAAAACATTTAAACCTAGTGAACTAGGTGCTCGAAATGAACTAATCAAAGCTATTAAAAAATATAAAAATGATGGTAAATCTTTTTACCCTCAAGGGGATGAAATTAAATTAACCAATGAACTTTTTGAGCCTTTAGTTGAGCGAGGAAAGTTGAATCCCATCTATATAGCTTTAGCTGAAGAACCTAGGATGGAAGCAGCTCGAAATTTGATAAAGGAAATAGTGTATACTTTTGATGACCCTGATGGTCATTATATAAAAGAATTTCAAACACATGGCTTTGACGCTCGTCTTTGGGAGTTGTATCTATATATCTATTTCCACGATAAATTCACTCAAATTAAAGGGAATGCTGCACCTGACTTCCACATTACAAATGGGGTGCATGAGTATTTAGTTGAAGCTGTGACAGTGAATCCGAGTGAAAATCAAGCGCGTCCAGATGAAGAGGCGCCGGAAGATCCCGAAAAGTTACGAGAGCGTAAGCGCGCATTTAAGCAGTGCGCTTAGCTATAATCGAAGTCTAGCTGCACATTCCACGGCATTAGGTCGGTAAA
>NZ_JBEOOE010000060.1:0-7474 GCF_040308885.1 Pseudoalteromonas sp. 120-MNA-CIBAN-0494 | reverse complement strand
ATTAGTACTACTGTGTTTCGCATACTAATTATCATTAAGTAAGTAATATAATTTGCTAAATCAATATAAATACTCTAAACCTAGTTATCTTAGTGTCACTAACTATATACTTAATAGTACAACTTATTGGATTAGTATTTTGGCTTATATTCTAAAACGGCGTGTCGATTATAAAGCAAATCAATCTGTCTTGGCTGTTAGCTTGCCAGTACTCATAACAGATAAAGGTATATTAGTTTCACATCTTAGATTTCTTTATACAAAACGTAATAAATCTCAGTCTTGGCTTGAACGAAATGTGTTTGCGGTTGAGCAACTGCTTAAGTTTATGAATGCTCATTCAAGTACATTCACATCAGCAACTGAGCTATTACGTTCGTTTGTTGACGTTCTTTGCTTTGGCTCAATAGATGATTCTCAGAATGATCCCTCGAATTTGTATTGGTCCCCGCGAAAGGTTGAAGATGTTAATGTGTTATTGAGTCATATTAATTGTTATTGTGACTATCTTGATGAAATCTATGGATATGATCTTCCTAACCTAAACCCATTAAGAAAAGCTACTAGAGCTGAAGAACGAATGCGCTGGTGTGCTTATTATAAACGTGAATCGAATTGCTTTTTAAATCATCTGAGTAACCCATCTAAAAATAGATTCGAAATGATACGAAGCATTCAAGGGCCAATGAATCATTTACTATCTATTGAGTCTGTAAATCGATTTCCAGAAGAGCACTTTCAGCGCTTCTTGAAGTATGGGTTTCTTAATCATCGAACACGAGAAGTTGATTTTGGCTGCGTCTTAATAGTTATGTTAATGCATTATGGTGGACTAAGATTATCTGAATGCTTTCACATATATATTCGAGATATTACTATTGATGTTAAAAATAGTACGGCAATTTTTTCTGTTTTTCACCCAAGCGATGGAGCTAGTCCAGAGCTAGGTTTCTCCAATCGACGCGAGTATCTAAATACTCGCTTTCGACAAAAACCACGCAATGAATATCAACGCTCTCATAGGCTTTATTCAGGATGGAAGCAGCCTCTATTAACGAATAAAAATCTTTCTTTCGATGTCATGATATTTCCAAATAACAAGGCTAAAGAACTGGCTTGGTTACTGGAACAATATCTAGCAGTAAGAATTACTGGAAATCATCCATACCTTTTCACTAACTCAAATGGAGACCCTGAATCTAAAAAGAACTTTATCCAAAAGTACAAACGTGGAGTCGAGCGAATTGGACTTGATGCTGGAAAGTGCTTCGGTACTAGCCCACATTCTCATCGGCATTCTTATGGATATAGTTTAAACCAAGCAGGCTTCAATCAGCTAGAGATACAAAAAGCTATGCACCATAAAAGTAATTTCAGTTGTTTGGTTTATTTGAAACCTAATGATACCGATATTCGTAATATAATGAGAAAGAATGATATATGAAAAAGTACTTTTATCCAGAATACGCACTAGCCAAAAAACATGCACAATTGCTTGGTGTAAAAACCTCCAAAGAATATAAACTAAGATATAAAGAAGATCCGCTGCTATTTAATACGCCCAATAAAATCTATAAAAATGAATGGGAAGGTTGGGAGAGCTTTCTTGGCACAAAAAAAGAATTTTACGCTACATTATCTGATGCTAAAAAAGCAATACAAGCACTAGGCGTTACTACAAGGCGAGAGTATAAGAGGCAATATAAATCAGACCCTTTACTAATTAGTGCACCAAATATTTACTATGAAGATGACTGGAAAGGTTGGAGAGATTTTTTTGATACTAATCAAAACTTTTATAGCTCTATTGATCTCGCGGAAAAAGCAGTGAGTGTATTGGGTATCACGACAAGTACTCAATATATGGCACAATATAAACAAGACCCACAGTTGCCATCGGTCCCAGGAATAACTTATTCAAGCGAATGGAAAGGGTGGAAATCTTTTTTAGGTAAGGAAAAAGAAGTATATACTTCGTATAGCTTAGCTCAAAAAGCTGTTATAGATCTTGGAATTAAGACCCAAAAAGCCTACATTTCGTGTCGTAGGAATGATCCCCTACTACCTTTCTCCCCTGACAAGGTGTTTTTTAAAGAGTGGGAGGGTTGGCAGCATTTTTTAAATACATTTGATGAATCCTACTTTGATTTAAGCTCTGCAAAAAAAGCAGTTATATCTTTAGGGATTCAATCTAGTAGTGAATATGTTAAACGCTATAAAGAAGACCCCAGGCTACCAGCGAAACCAACTAGAAAATATAAAGATGAATGGCCTGGCTGGTTTAGTTTTCTAGGAAAAGATATAAAATTTTATGAGAGCTATGAGCTTGCTCAAAAAGCTGCTCTAAAACTAGGTATAACTTCGGTAACTGAATACCGTGAGAACTATCACAACGATCCAATGCTTCCTAGTATGCCTAATAAAAAGTATGCCAAAAGTTGGCGTGGTTGGCCCCACTTTTTAAATAAGACTTACAAATTTTATACTTCTTACGCAGATGCTAAGAGCGCCACTCAAGCATTAGGAATTAAATCTAGCGTCGAATATAAGAAACGTTTTAAAGAAGATTTTCAACTACCATCACAACCAGATAATGTATATGAAGAAGACTGGATAAACTGGGGGGATTTTTTAGGTAAAAAGCTTATACAGTTTTATCTGACATATGAGGAAGCTAAAGTTGCTGTAAAAAAACTAGGGGCCACCACATTAGTTCAATACAAACAAAAACGTTTAGATGATCCAAAACTCCCATCTTGTCCAGACCAAGTTTACTTAAAAGACTGGCTTGGCTGGAAAATTTTTTTAAATACTCCAAAGAAAGAAAAATATTTAACTCTTATTGAAGCTATGCAAGCCACGCAGGCAATGAATATCACTTCCCTGAAAGAGTACAAAAGTAAATATCACTTAGATCCTAACTTACCAGCAAAGCCCGATGGAAAATATTGCAAAGAATGGATTAATTGGCATACTTTTCTAGGAAAATCGCCTAAATTTCATAGCTATGACGAGGCACAGCAGTCAGCTATTAAATTAGGTATCAAAACAGCTGCTGAATATCGAGAAAACTATAAAAAAGACTTGAAGTTACCATCAGTTCCACGACAAATCTATACCCATAGATGGGAGTCTTGGCAAGACTTTCTTAAAGTAGCGAGCAAGTTTTATCCCACTTATACAGAAGCTCATAATGCAGCGAAAGCACTAAAAGTATCCTCTTTGCTAGAATACAAGGCCAGATATAAAGAAGATCCACGTTTAGCTGTAAAACCTTTTGCTTTATACGCAGATGATTGGATAAATTGGATAGAGTTTCTTGGATTGAAAAAGAAAAGTTTTAAGTCTTATGAAGATGCTAAGAAAATTATCCAAACTTTAAATATTATTAGTTTTGCCGATTATAAAAACTGTCCTTTAGCTGATTTGTACTTACCTAAGAATCCTGACAGCTATTACTCTGCTAGTTGGACAAATTGGAAAGATTTTGTCTTACCTGAAATCGTTGATAACTTAGAAATACTCAAAAAAGCATGCAAAATACTTAATATTAGTAACTCGAAGCAGTATCGGGAGGTACAAAAAAAATATAAACAATTACCTTCCAAGCCAGATAAAAAGTTTGAAGATTGGGTTGATTGGTATGATTTATTAAATATCCCCCGGCCATATTCATATGAAGAACTACGTTTAATAGTATTAAAATATAAATGTAAGACTTTAAAAGATTATAAAGATATGCGCACCAAACTACATGATCCGCGAATTCCTTCGTCGCCAGAAGAGACTTATAAAACATGTGGCTGGACAAACGCATATAATTTTCTTGGAACAAATAGACCATATCAAATTAAATATTTTGATCCAAAATGGAAATTTTGGGCAGATTTCATAGTTGAATTTTTGAAATCTGCTAAAGCTGGTGATACAAAGGTCAAAGATTTATGTGAGTTTGTTCGTGAATATATTGAACCTAACAATTATGAAGTATCCCCTTTAGAATTCCTTATAAGAGAAAAAACTAATATACAACCAATGTTAGATTTATTTGAAGAGGAATCTGTTTTACGTAAGAAAAAGTGGTTATTTTCAGTTAATGAGTTTTTAAATTGGACTATTGTTAACTTTTTAACTGTTGAAGACCCTGAAACGGGAGAAATTTCTAGAATTAAAGGAGCAAGAAACCCCTTTGCCCGAATTAACTTTGATGATGAAATAGCACCAGTTTTACTCAATGAAACAAATAAATTAGCTTTGCCTTATCAGTTTGTAAAAAGTGCTAGAGAGTGGATATTTCCTCCTAATGAGATTCAAAATAAGACTAACTATTCAGATCTCAAACACCTCCACAGAACCTCAGCAGATTGGATTCAAATCAATGACCTATCCCTTATTGACACTACAGATCCTGATTGTATTATCAGGCAGGAAGGAGATAAAACATTCCTTTGGCTGCCAATATACTGGACTTATACATATGCATTAATGCAGTTACCTGCAAGAGGAAGACAAATTGTTTATTGTGACTCGGGTGAGGCAGATGCAGAAGTGCCGGATATAAAAAATGGATCAATTATCTGGAAACCAAATCGGAATAAGTTAACGGGTCTAACAAAACAACAAGGTATGATAAACAAAACCAAAGATAATGACTTTGGTGTCCATTATACTTCGAATAAAACTCACTTTAGTGGTGAAGGTTATACCATAGCATTTATGCCAATCGAATTAGCTTATTGGCTCATTAAGTTGAGAAAGTGGCAAGAAAAGTATAACCCCATTTCAAAACCAACAAAGTGGTTTGATTGTAGGCGAACTAATTTAAATGAGGTACAGAGAAAACAAAAAGGGATTAATTGTTTTTTGTTCAGAGGTTATCAAAATGAAGAGCCTGGTTTGTTTGGCTCTCGTTTAGCAAGCCGCCTTGCAGCAGCACTATTTTTTGCTTCGAAAGACCAACTCACTTCTGCAACTTATGCTGGAAAAAGTTTCAAAGAATGTCATCTTCAACTTGAGCAGCAAGAGGGCATTGCTCTTAGCTTATTTAAATCTGAATATACTCCTCACTCTATGCGTGTGAGTTTAATTAATGCATACGTTTATGAGTTTGGTATGCCACTCGAAGTCATCATGAAGCTAGTTGGCCACTCATCTGTTGTGATGTCGATTTACTACTTAAAAAGTGATAAAACGGGAGCTAATATTCGCGAAAAACTGAAACTTGGTGAGAAACAAGCCTTAAGCAATGGGTCGGATACTTTAAAAAGCTTTATTGAATCCCAACGAATTGAAGAATGTAAAAAGCAATTACTTGGAAACAACCCTGAATTTCTGCAGACTTTAAACAATAGTAGACCTGCTTCTAGCTATCTGTTTAAAGACTTTGGAATCTGCCCTGTTGGCGGTGCGTTCTGTAGAGAAGGCGGTGATGCAGTTGCGACAAAGGCAAATATATATCACCCTGTGAATGCAGGTTACCTAGGTGAACAAAATTGTATTCAATGCAGGTTTTTTGTCACAGGTCCAGCTTTTATGATGGGTCTTTCAGCACTTTTTAATGAGGTTAGTCTAGCCGTTAACACTCAATCATATCGCTTTACAAGCTTAGAAGAAGAGCTAAATAATGCAGCTAGTAGAGTAGATGTTATTTCACATGAGTTGTATAAACAAAAAAATCAGCAATTAGAAGATGAAAAGCAACAACTTCAAGCTCTCAGACGCAAATTAAATTCGGAAATTGAAACTAGAGCTAAAAAGTTAGATTTATATATGGCTGATATGAACTCGCTTCATAAGCACCTGACTAATTGTCAAAAGGTAATAAATAACGATAAGCAACAAGGGGATTCAAAGCTTCAGCTAATAGTACCTAATGAGTTTGAAATTAGCTTTGAACTCGATGATGTTAGCAGTTTTCAGCAACTTTCAGAAGTATGTGAGAATGCTGAACTTTATCATAGCTGTAGTGATGAACTAGCAGTTACACGGAGAAGCCAGGCTCTTGATAGGATGTTGCTGAACAATGGAATGAATCCTCAATTTATCTTTCTAACAGAGAAGCAGCAGCTTGCGGTTGGCAACCAAATGACACAGCTTATGCTGTCAAGACTTCAAAGCTGGGAGAAGCTTGATAAGCTAATAAACGGTACTTTAGCTTTAAACGACTTTTTAGAAAAAGAAAGGTTGACCTTGATGGATATTAAATCATTATTCGCAAGTTCAACACCACTAAAACAGGTAGATTAACATGACTGAATTATCGCCTAAAACAGTACATGAACAACTTAAAAAGCAAACATCTTCACGTGTCCAAAGCTCATTAGATGCAATTTTTCAAGTCTGTACAGAACAAAAAGAACGCGGCTTAAATGAATTTGGTTACTCTATTATTGCACGTCTTGGCAAAGGTCGTGGTGTTCCAGCAGCTCAAAGTATACGTAACAAGACAGGAGAACCATACCGAACCTTGATAGCGAGTTTTGCAAACTCAAGCTTACAACCTGATAAGTCAACTATTAGTTTAAATAAAGGAAAAAGCTTCACTTGGATAGAAAAATTAAAAGACCCTGTAGTTAGGCTGCAAGCTAACATTCTCTACTCTCAAAAATTAGCAGCTGAAAAATTAGTAAAGGAGATCGTACCGATTGATCAAGTCATAGAATTTTATGACGGTGGGTCGTCTTCGTCACCAAACTTAAAATTGACTGACTTAGAAAGAGAAGCTCTTGAATACCTCATATCTAAAGAGTTTATGCGCCGAGCAGGTTTGGAAGTGGGGCCAAACGGTAGTATATTATCAAGTAATGATAAAGATAATTTTCTCCCGGTTGCAACTTTAGATGCTGTTAAAAAAGCATTGCAGTATTTGTAATAGTGGGATGGGGCAAACTAATTGTATACCGATCTAATAACGCGTGAAGGATTAGACAAGCTAAATAAAGAGCTTAATTATCTTTGGCGCGACTACAGACCTGAAATAACAAAAAAAGTAGCTTGGGCTGCTAGCCTTGGCGATCGTTCAGATAATGCCGATTATAAAGAAAATAAAAGATTACTTAGACAGATAGATTCTCGAATTAGGTTCCTTAGAAAGCGCATCGAAGCCGTCAAAGTTATTGACTACTCTCCTCAGCAAGCCGGCAAGGTTTTCTTTGGGGCATGGGTAGAGATTGAAAATGATGATGGTGAAACAAAAGCTTTTCGCATAGTTGGCCCTGATGAGATCTATGGTCGTAACGATTACATTTCTATTGACTCTCCTATGGCCAGAGCGATGCTAAAAAAGGAAGTTGATGATGAGTTTCAAGTGAAAACGCCAGTTGGGGTAAAAGAGTGGTTTATTAATAAAATTGAGTATAAGTAAAGAGCTAGTGCAGCTTATGCTATAAAGAGAGTGCTTATATTCCTGCATTACCGCTGAACTTTAGTCATCAAAATCTCCTCTGGAATATAGCTGTTAGTCTGCTTTGAGCGA
>NZ_JBEOOE010000059.1:0-9273 GCF_040308885.1 Pseudoalteromonas sp. 120-MNA-CIBAN-0494 | reverse complement strand
ACATTGCCAGGCTCCAAATTGTAGAAAGCCCGAATTTAACGATTCGGGCTTTTTTACGTCTGCAGAAAAGTGAAATGGCTTTATGAAGAAAGTTGCTTTGCGAGTATGTTTGTTGTGTTTCTAAACAGTTGTTCTAATTGCTTTTTGCCGCTGAGATTTAAATTTTTAATAAGTTGCTCATCGGTATGGTGTTGTAAAACTGTTTGAATTAAAAGTTGCTGCTGATTGGCTGCTATCCTAGTAATTATAACAGGATTTTGGCTAATTAAACGCCAGAGAGTGGGTGAAATAGTAAAGCGGTTACTGCTGAGTTGCTGTGTAAATAACCTTAACGTATCAGAAGCTATTACCTCATCATTAAATGAGCGCAGTAATGTGCTAACCAGTTGCCATTCTAATGACTTAAAGTGGCTTAATAGGCCATAAAACAGCTCGTATTGAAACTGTTTAATCAGTGACTGTAAACTTTGTTGTGGTGCATTAAGAGATTTAACAACTAAAGTTGCGTGCTCAGCAGTGCTTTTGTCGCGTTGGTAACCTAATTTAACAGCATTAAAGCCTAGGCTTTGCCAAAATTTTAGCAATTGTGCAGTGGCACCAAAACTAGCACCAAACCAAGTACATTGTTCTTTTACTTGTGACTCGCTATAGCTCAGTAATGCTTTTCCTAGGCCACAATTATGTGAGCTTGGATCAATTGCAATACGGACAACTCGCGCACTTAAATGAGTTAAAAAATCACTGTTAAAGCTCAGTTGTGCAAGTGTTTGCGCCATTAAATGCCCTTGTGGGCGGCGCTCACCACTTATAACTTGCTCAGTAAGTTCTTCACTTAAACCGCCTTCTATCGCGATTAAGCATACACCCACTAATTGCTTGTCTATTTTGCTGATAAATATGCGTTGCGATGGCGCATCTAACAACTGGCGTAAATCATTCACACTACTTTGATAATGAGCAAGTGCAAGTAAAGCAACGACTTGGCACAATAGTGCTTCATCAGTTACGAGTTGTTGCTGAGTTACTTCACTATGCTTAGGAATCTGCGATTTATTGCTATTAGTCTCTTGATACTGTGCATCAAGTGCTAATAAACTGCGAATATGCTGCTCAAGTGGATCGTGCTTAGCAAAGCGCAATGGCTCATCAAGAGTAATTACTTTAGAAGCTTTGTAGTGGTTTTTAATATATTGACTAAAGCGAATTGTATAGCCTCTACCATTGCCTTCATAACCTACTAAGGTGCTTGCAAATACAATACGAGGATAATGCGCTAACATGCTTAATAACATAGGCACTGGGATAGCAGCAGCTTCATCTACTAAGAGTATGTCACACTCGGGAAGCTCATTTAACAGAGCGTCTGGCGCAATATATTGCATGTTAGCAAGCTGTTTTTGTAATGGATCGTAATTAACATTTAGCTGTGCAGCTAAGTGTTTAAAGCTGCTGTGTGTTGCTCTAAATTGAGTGGCGCAAATAATTACATTTTTATCAGCTAATTTTGCGGCTGCTAGGCCTAATGCGGCTGACTTTCCTCGCCCTCTATCTGCATTGATCAGTAGCGGTCTATTGGCGCGACCATGAGCTACTTTTACTATTTGTGCTACGCAGTTTTTCTGCGGTTCAAAATCAATATTACTGTGCAGGACATAGTTATAATTATTATTGATGCAGCCAAATTCTTCACTGTAATGCAAGGCCGGTAAGCTTTTAATAATAGAGCTGAAACGCTGATTGAATAAACTATATTGATTGCTGTGGCCATGAGACTGGACACTTTTTAATGCGGGATCTTGCCAGTTATTTAGGTTACCCAGCTCAGGAAGTAATACAAACAATACTCCGCCAGCTCTAACTGTACCAGCAATTGCGGCCAACTTATCGGGGTATAAGCCACTAAAGCCATCGTAAATGGCGTGGGTAAATTCTTGTCCTAATATTTGGTGAATGTGTGCAGGCCATTGAGCATTTTTAAGTGCACAATGTTTAGATAGAGTAAGTGTATTAGTATTTTGTACTAGTGAGTTTGTCAGCTCATAGCACCAATTATCATTGCCAGTAACAAGCACTAGCTGGCGGTGATGCGCGCCAGCTAATTGTTGTTCTAGTTGTATGAGTTGCTTTTTATATAGCTTGTAGTCTTGCATATGCCGTTACTAACCACTTACTACCTAAATCATCAAAGTTGACTTGTACGCGAGATTGCGCACCCGCACCTTCGTAATTAAGTACTGTACCAATACCAAATTTAGCATGCAGTACACGTTGCCCCAAGTTAAAGCCGCTATCTTCAAATGCAGCGTGACTAACTGATGCGCTAAAACGCCCTGCAGCGGGTGGTCGAGATACTTGGGTTTTAATACGAATTTCTTCAACACAGTCCTCGGGAATTTCCCGTAAAAAGCGCGATGGTGTATGGTATTTTTCTTGTCCATATAAACGACGGCTTTCGGCATGGCTAATATATAGTTTATCCATAGCGCGGGTCATACCTACATAACAAAGGCGGCGTTCTTCTTCTAAACGGCCAGACTCTTCATTACTTTGTTGAGAAGGGAACATACCTTCCTCTACGCCAACCATAAACACTAACGGAAATTCTAAACCTTTAGCTGAGTGCAATGTCATCATTTGTACGGCGTCTTCGTGCTCTTCTGCTTGTCCTTCACCAGATTCAAGCGAGGTATGCGCTAAAAAGCCTTGTAGAGGAGAGCTATATTCTTCTTCCTCAGGCAATTCGTACTGATCGCAAGCGCTAATAAGTTCTTCTAAGTTTTCTACTCGGGCACGGCCTTTTTCACCTTTTTCGGCTTGGTACATTGCCATTAACCCAGAAGTTTGAATAACGTACTTAGCTTGCTCATGTAGCGTTAGATCGCTAATTTTATCTTCAATATGCTCTACTAGTTCGACAAACTTACTCACTGCACCAGAAGCGCGGCCAGATAAATGTTGTTGCTCTACAATTGCTTTTGCTGCATACCAAAGTGGTAACGATTCGGCGCGTGCACAGTCGCGTATATGGCTTAGCGTTTTATCGCCAATACCACGAGCTGGAGTATTAATTACTCGTTCAAATGCAGCATCGTCTTGACGGTTACCTATTATGCGTAAGTACGACAGGGCGTCTTTAATTTCTTGGCGTTCGAAGAATCGCATGCCGCCATAAATACGATACTTTAGGCCTTCTTGTAGCATGGCTTCTTCGAGTACACGTGATTGCGCATTACTTCTATATAAAATAGCCGCATCTTGCAGCGCATTGCCGGCATTTAACCAACTACGCAGTTTACTACTTACAAAACGCGCTTCGTCTAGCTCGTTAAATGCGGCGTAAATAGAAATAGGTTCGCCCTCGTTACCGTCGGTCCATAAGCTTTTACCCATACGCTCTGAGTTATTTTGGATCAGGGCATTTGAGGCTTTTAATATAGTGGCGGTAGAGCGATAGTTTTGCTCAAGACGAATGGTCTCTGCGCTAAAGTCAGTTAAAAAACGTTTAATGTTTTCTATTTTTGCACCGCGCCAACCATAGATACTCTGATCGTCATCGCCAACAATCATAATACTATTGGAGTCGCCAGCAAGTAGTTTTAACCATGCGTATTGTATGGTGTTGGTGTCTTGAAACTCGTCTACTAACATGTGTGCAAAGCGCTGTTGATAATGGCGCAGTAGTGTAGGGTTATTTTTGAGTACTTCGTAGCTGCGCAGTAGTATTTCGGCAAAATCGACTAAGCCTGCTCTGTCGCATGCTTCTTGATACGCCGCGTACACGCGCAGCATCATTTGCTCGTTAATATCGTAGGCTTGAATATCTTTAGGGCGAAGTGCTTCATCTTTTTTAGCGCTTATGTACCAACCAAACTGTTTAGCGGGCCATTTTTTATCATCAATATTCATCGATTTTAATAAACGTTTGATCATACGTAGCTGATCGTCTGAGTCTAAAATTTGAAATGCTTCGGGTAATTTTGCTTCACGGTGGTGCGCGCGTAAAATACGGTGCGACAAACCATGGAAAGTACCAATCCACATACCACCAACCGGCGCTTTTAGCGTCTCTTCAACGCGAGTACGCATCTCTTTAGCTGCTTTATTAGTAAAGGTAACCGCAAAAATACTATACGCTGAGGCTTGCTCAACTTGCATTAGCCAAGCAATACGATGAACCAACACTCGTGTTTTACCAGACCCAGCACCTGCTAATACCAGCATGTTTTGTAGTGGGGCTGCAACGGCATCGCGTTGTTTGTCGTTTAAGCCATCGAGTAATTGTGAAACGTCCATCGTTACGCCTTTTTAATCAATAATGCGGGCAGTATAGCAGGTGTTTTTGTTAGGCTAAATAAAATACTGTTTTTATACACAGCTATTCATAAAATTATGTTCTAAACTAGTAGCTTGATAGCGAATCAAAAATGGAAAAGGTTAAAAAGATATAATAAAAATTGCTAATTTGACCTCAATTTAGTAAAAATCACCACAGCGTTAAACTGATAAAAATACAACTATATGATTTGTAACATTTATTAAATTGGCATAGAGTGTGTAAGTAATTCTATAGCTAAAATATAAAAATTAAATAAACTACAGAGGTTAGTATGTCAGGACAAGGTTCAGGCGGTAACGTAATCGCAGCATTATGTAATATATTTTTCCCGGGGTTGGGGCAGCTAGTGCAAGGGCGTATTCTTGCCGCGCTTATATTCGCTATATTATTTTTTGGTGGTGCGGCATTATGGTTTTTAATTGTGCCAGGAATAATTGCCGCTATTGTATATGTTTGGGCAATTATTGATGCAGCACGTTATAGATCGTGACGTAATTAATATTAAAGCTTTATAAAATAGCGCCTTTTGGCGCTATTTTGCTTTTTAGCGTCTGCAGCTATTTACGTATATAATTGCGCAACTAACGATTTAAAAGCGATACGTATGGAATATCAATTTATTCGCGATCCAATTAGCGGATTACGCATTAAAATAAGTAGCGAGCATGCCATAATTGGCCGCTGGTTAAACGAAGAAATAGGCAAAGATAAAATAGCTATGGTGCAAGCGCTTATTGCATCGGTGAGTTCAAGCTTTGAGCCTTTAATACTAAAAGGCCAAGAAATAGATTTAATTTTAACGAAAGACGAAGCTCTATTTGAAGCCCATGCTCTGCACCAAGACAGCGAAGATCTTATGGCTTATCAAGATGACGATTTAGCGCTTGAAGAAAATGGCCTAAGCAGTGGTTGTGGTTTTGAAGATTTTATAGACCTAATAAACTCATGGCATGAGTTTACGACTTCAAGATAAACATAGTTAGCACACTAATGAAAATATACAGCAATGCACAACAAGCATTTTATCTGTATTATTCTGTTTATAAACTTATTAAAAGTAGAAAGTAAAAATGAGAAATATTGATTTAAAAATTATAGATAACCGTCTAGGTACTGAATTCCCATTACCAAAATATGCAACTGAAGGTTCTGCTGGTATTGACCTTAGAGCTTGTATTGAAGCTGAACTAGTTTTAGAGCCAGGGCAAGTTGAGCTTATTCCATCTGGTTTTGCTGTACATATGAAAGATAATAGCCTTGCCGCGACTATAATTCCTCGCTCTGGTTCTGGTCATAAGCATGGTTTAGTCATGGGGAACTTAGTCGGATTGATTGACTCAGACTACCAAGGACAAATATTTATTTCTCTTTGGAATCGCAGCGCTAAAACATACACTGTTGAAGTAGGTGAAAGAATAGCTCAACTTGTATTTGTGCCAATTGTACAAGTAGGTTTTAACGTTGTTAACGAATTTGATGCAACTGAGCGCGGTGAAGGTGGTTTTGGTAGTTCAGGTAAAAGCTAACTAGAATACTAAGGATAGTTTATGATACTTGCAAAGGACTTAGAAAATAGAAAAATAGATATAGCTCCCTTATGCTCTGACTCGGTAGAGCAAGTTTCCGTCGATCTTAGTATCGGTTCTATGTACAAGAAAGCAGGAGATACTGATTGGAGACATATCACAGATAAAGTTGTGATTTCGCCAAATAGTTGTTTACTTATCTGTACAGAACAGACAATAAAGATGCCGAACAACGCTTTTGCATTTCTATCTTCTAAAGGCAGTCTTGGTGCCAAGGGGATTCTTGTTGCTAATACTAAGGTAGATCCTTTATTCGAAGGAAAGTTACACATACCGGTTTTTAACGTAGGCAATAAAAAAGTATCTCTATCTACAAAGGATAAATTTTGTTCCCTCACATTTTTGACAACGGAACATCCAATTATTGGTAACAGTACAAGAAATGCTGTAAATATTGAACCTAGTGATACAAGCAAGTTTAAAGACTTCTTTAGTAATCATACCCCACATGTGATAACGGGAGTCGTATCTATTTTAACATCTGTAATAACAATTTCTCTAACATATCTACTTACAAAGGCATGAGAAGATGATCCTTACGCAAGTCGCACTTAAGGCGCTAGTTGAAAATAATGCGGTGGTTAGACGAAATCAGGACGTTGTGGTTGACACAACGTCAATAGGGCTACATTTAGATAATCAGTTTACTAAATATGCGCCTTATAATGGTGAAGCTTTCACTCCGCCCAGAAAAATGGAAACAACGACGACTACGTTGGGTGAAGGACAAAATATTATTCTTCCACCTAACGGTAAGTTGCTTGCCTGTACACAAGAAGAGGTTTCATTACCTAATAATCGGTTTGGATTAATACAAACAAAAGGCTCAATCGCCCGTGGTTTTTTATTTGCTCACGTCTGTGATGGTCAAATCGACCCTGGTTACAGAGGGAAGATTACTCTGGAATTAATTAATATGAGTGAATTTTATTATAAGTTGATTCCTGGTATGCCTATAGCTTCTCTATTTCTTTTTGAAACAGACACTGATGTATCAGGTTATGATGGGCGCTACCAAAATTCAATGCATCCAACAGCTATGGCTTAGTAGTTCGTTATCCTTACAACTAAATTAGCTTGCGATAGTCGGTAACATTTAAGTAATCGGCTATATCGTTATGTGGTTGCTGGCTGTCTGGGTTTGCAACCGCAAGCAAGTGTTCAATACCATATTGGCGTGCTGCGTTGAGCACAGGAACACTATCATCAACAAAAAGCGTACGGCTTTTGTTAAATCCTAAGTCACTTTGCACCTGTTGCCATAAGCTTTGTTGCTCTTTACTTACCCCATATTCATGAGTCGATACGACTCCATCTAAGTAGTTATCAATTGCAGTTTGCTCAAATTTAAGCATTACACACTCAGGGTGGGCGTTAGTAAGTAAAATTAACTCTTTACCTGCTTTTTTAAGTTCAGTTAAAAAGTACGGCACATCGTCGCGCACTTTTATTAAGTGCTTAGATTGTCGCTTTAGTTCCATAATAGGTAGGTTTAACTGTTGCTCCCAATAATCTGAGCAATACCATTGTATTTTTCCGCTAACGGCTTGGTAGCGTTTTGAAATATCCGCTTGCGCTGCTTCAAAGCTAATATTTTTTGCTAATGCGTGCTGTTGTGGAATAACGTTAAGCCAAAAATGGCTATCGTAATGTAAATCGAGTAATGTTCCATCCATATCGAGTAAAACTGTATCGATTTTTGACCAATTTAGCATGGGCTTTTCCCTGTGAAAAGTTTATGATTAAGCACAACTGCCATGATAGCAAATTAACGCCAATGACACAGAAAAAGCACCCAATACCACCGCAAATCCTCAGTAATAAAGTTGTAGCTAAAAGTCGCTTATTTACCGTGGAATCTTTAGAACTTAAATTCTCTAATAACGAAGAACGTCAATATGAGCGAATTCGTGGCGGCGGGCGAGGTGCAGTAATGATTGTGCCGTTAACTAAAGATAACGAATTACTACTAGTGCGAGAATATTGCGCTGGTATTAACGACTATCAACTGGGTTTTCCTAAAGGGTTAATTGACCCAGGTGAAACACCAGAGCAAGCCGCTAACCGTGAACTTAAAGAAGAAGTTGGTTTTGGTGCAGATTACCTAAAACGATTAAAAGCGGTATCTATAGCGCCAAGTCATTTTAATACCACCATGCACATTATGGTCGCTAAACAATTGTATTCACAAACATTGCCCGGTGATGAGCCAGAGCCACTGGTCGTTGTTAAGTGGCCATTAACCGATTGGCGGTCATTATTAACACAAGACGATTTTACCGAAGCACGCAGTGTAGCTGCTTTATTATTATTAGATCAGTATTTAGCATCAGGAGTCATTGATGAATAAATTACTAGAGCCTTGTATATTATTGGCTGAGCGTGCTGGTGATGCCATTATGGCTATTTATAAAAATGGCGATATTGGTAAAGAGCAAAAGCTAGACAACACACCTGTTACTAAAGCTGATCTTGCTGCTAACGACGTGCTTGTGGCTGGTTTAGAGGCGTTAGCACCCAATATTCCTATTATGTCAGAAGAAACACCGATCCCAGCATTAGCCGACAGGCAGCATTGGCAACGTTATTGGTTGCTTGATCCTATGGATGGTACCGGAGAATTTATTTTAGAAAGTGGCGACTTTGCGGTAAATATAGCACTCATTGAAAATAACCAACCTGTACTGGGAGTTATTCATTGGCCAACAAAAGGGGTAACCTATTTTGCGAGCGCCGATAATGGGGCGTTTAAGCGTAAAAATGGTAGCGACAAGCAAATATTTGTAGCCTCACCCGATAACTTAACGGTTGCAGTAAGCCGCCGCCAAAAAATTGAAGCAGTGAGCCAGTACCTTAACGCCCAATTTACTACTGTTGCTTTAGGGTCATGCTCTTTAAAGGCATGTATTGTTGCAGAGGGAAAGGCCGACTGTTTTTTAAGAATCGGCCCTACTGGTGAGTGGGATACGGGCGCATCACAAATTATAGTTGAGCAAGCTGGCGGCAGTATTACCGATGCAGAGTTTAACCCACTAACTTATAATCAGCGTGAAAGTACTGAAAACCCAGACTTCATTGTAATGGGACACCCTGATTGGGAGTGGCAAAAAATGATTAATCCACACTAAAGGGAATACTTACAACATCAACTGCCTGCTTTTTGTTCACTTGAACAATAATAATAACTAAAGCCTTGCATTATATGTTTATTCCTATATAGTAGCGCTCTCTTCAAGGCAGGCTCGTAAATATTACGGATTTGTTTTAAAGAAATTACAGGCGCGGGATGGAGCAGTCTGGTAGCTCGTCGGGCTCATAACCCGAAGGTCGTCGGTTCAAATCCGGCTCCCG
>NZ_JBEOOE010000058.1:0-9878 GCF_040308885.1 Pseudoalteromonas sp. 120-MNA-CIBAN-0494 | reverse complement strand
CATGTTCATCGCCTAATCCTTAAACTCTTTTTAGAGTAAATAATGATAGGCAGTTACACAAAATTAGTTACATCCTCATAGCTACCAGTACAATTAAGTATTTAGGAGCCTCATCACATAATTGCATTCCCCAGCCTTTATTTCTATGTAGGGCTAAATAAACTAATCAGTGTTTAAGGCTAAAGAGAATGTGATTTTTCTGTCACTAACTTCTGCACTTAATTGCGCATCAATTGCTTTACTAAGCGTTTTAGCGATTGATAACCCCAATCCAAAGTTATCATTCGATGTTCTTGAAGTGTCTTTTTGCCATAAAGGGTCAAATAATTGGTCTATATCATTATCACTCAAAGGTTCAATAAGGGAGTTAGTAACTGACAAAAATAAAAGTTTTTCTTTTGAAATCATTGTCGAAACTAAAATTTTTGAATTTAGTGGGCTGTATTGTTTAGCGTTGTTAACTAAATTGCTAATAATTGATTCGAGGGCAAACAAGTTGCTTATAATTGCTGGTGCATTCTCATTCAACTCCAAATTTACACGCGATAAATTAGTGTTTTCTAAGACTCTGGTAATGACTTGATTTAAATCACAAGCATCTTGTTTGATTAGCTTACCATTACTGTATTTATGTAATAGCAATAAGTTCGACACGATATTTTTAAGCCGTAAACTTATTTTCAACGCTTCAGGCTTAAAATCCTCATTGAGCTCAATCTCATTTGGAAACCTGATAGCAACTTCTGCCATATTTATAAGTTCGGCAATGGGCGTTTTTATTTCATGGGCAATATCGGATGTAAGTCGCTTTTCCCTTAGGTAAAGTTGTCTATTCTCTTTAATAAAAGCATTTAAGCTTTCAACAATAGGCAAGAGCTCTTTAACTGGATCTTGTATAAATATCTGTGAGCCTTCACTGGTAATACTTAACTGACTGATATCTTGGTTGAGTTTAATTAATGGCGCAAGTGATGTATCTATCGCCTTCCTGACAAATAATCGAATAAATACAATAACTGTAATTATGGTGACTATAAAAATAACGTCAATCAACCAAAGTACAAAATCAACTTCCTCAGAAGACGCTGCATAAGCTAAAGTCAGTGGCTCATCATTTGTTTTTTTATATGTGTCTACTGATATATTGTCTTTTTCTTGTGGTATAAAACGACTATAAAACACCCGACCATCTCGGCCATCAGATAATTGTATAGGGAGTATTTTTGACTCGCCAATTTCTAAGCTTTCATATGGTAGGTTTTTAACTTCAAATAAATCTAAACTTTTTGAGCGGGTAAAAACACTTTCTTTGCTCCATAATTGAAAGTACTCAGGCTCTATTTCCCCTTCGAACTCGGGCAAAAACTCACTAGAAAAGTGAAACGAAAAACCTTCATTAGTTTTATGTACTAAGGTCATTAACATACCTGCTTTGGATTGCAGGCTGCGATCAAACTCATTATCTATCCAACTATCAACAGCAATGTCGGTTGCCAACAAAATGCATAAAACAAAGCTAGTTATAGTTACCGAAAGTGTAACAACTAATCTACTGCGAATAGATTTCATTATTGTCCTTGTACAATATAACCAAAACCACGTTTGGTCTGAATTGGCAGCTCCCCTCCTGCAACTCTTACTTTTTTGCGAGCAGATGATAAATGGGCTTCAATCGAGTTCTTTGATATCAAATCATATTGCCCTGCAAGGTAGGTACTTAGCTTTTCTGCACTAAACACTTTATTTTGATTGCTAAATAAACATTCGACAATTTTGTACTCGTTGGGTGTTAAGTCGATAACATTGTCAGCAACTTTTAGCAGTTTTAACTGTAAATTCAGTGCTAAATTATCAATAGTTATGATATCACTCATCATCTTCAATCCTCCACGGCGCATTAAATTTAGCAGTCGAGCGTGGAGCTCATCAAATGAAAAGGGTTTAGTCAGATAATCATCCGCTCCTGTTAAAAGCCCTAAAACACGGTCTTCAGGTTCTTGCATAGCTGACAAAATTAAGACTTTAGAATCAAGCTGTTTGGTTCTTATGGTTTGCAATAAAGTAATACCATCGATACTCGGTAACATAATATCAAGTATTATAAGCTCATACTCACCTGTCATCGCCATACTCAGCCCTTGTGCACCATCACCGGTGTCATCAACCGCAAAGCCTAGATTTGCTAAGCCAATTCGTAAACTACGCCTTAGTGACGCTGAATCTTCAATTATTAATAACTTCATGTGTTACTCATTCACCTGAAATGCATCTTCATCATTAGGTTACGCCATATAGCTTAAGTTTTACTTAAGACTTGCTTAAGTTTCCATAGTTTAGCCAATATTAAGTTTAGACTCAGGATTTCTTAAGTTTCGGTTTTTAGTATTGCTGCAATTATTAAGATCGAGCACAACTATGACAGCAAATACTTCCGTTTTAAAACCCTTGTTGCGTTTTACTATTATATTGATATCAATCTTTATAACTTCCCGCATTGCTTTATTGTTTTGGCAACATTCAAGATTAAATGATGGTGATATTTGGCCGATCATATCAGGAGCAATCAGAATAGACTTAAGTAGCATTGGATACTTAGCAACTATTGGGGTTTTTATACTGATACTACATGTAGTTGCACGCCCTAAAACAGAGCTTTTCCAGCGTATTTTTACACTTTACGGTAGCTGCGTTGTAACTGTAGTTGTTATTGTTGAAGCATCAACACCTGCATTCATCAATCAATATGATGTAAGGCCTAACCGATTATATATTGAATACCTTGATTACCCACAAGAAGTCTTCTCAATGTTAGTGCATGGCCATCTTTTTGCAATGTTAAGTACATTGCTTTTGGCCTCGTTAACAAGCGTTTATAGCTATCGCCTTTTATGCAGAGCATTCACACAACCACCGTCACTGAAAAAAGCATCCAATTTACCCATTCTAATGGCTGCTTTAATAATCTGCTTATTTGCTGCTAGAGGTACATTAAATCACCGACCGCTTAACCCTGCATTAGTCTATTTTTCTCAAGATTCACTAGTAAACTCACTTGTTCTTAACTCCACTTACAGTGTTGCGTTTGCGCTGAAAAACATGGGTAACGAAAAAAGTGCCAGTAATTTGTATGGCACAATGCTTCGTCAACAAATTATAGATACGGTCAAAAAGGCTTCTTATCGAAAACAGTTTGTCGTTGGAAATATTCCAACCTTGGCGCACAACAAGCCTTTTGTGTCTGGTGTTAAAAAAAACTTAGTTATAATACTTGAGGAAAGTTTAGGTGCCCGATTTGTTGGAGAACTTGGTGGGTTAGATATTACGCCCGAACTTGATAAGCTATATCAACAAGGGTGGGGGTTTGACAACCTTTATGCTACGGGCACGCGCTCCGTAAGAGGTATTGAAGCAATTACTACAGGTTTTACACCATCACCATCTCGCTCAGTAGTTAAACTATCTAAATCGCAGCATAACTTTTTTTCACTAGCGGATGTATTCAGTCAAGAAGGTTACAAAACACAGTTTATCTACGGCGGTGAAAGCCATTTTGACAATATGAAAAGCTTTTTTCTAGGAAACGGGTTTAACGATATTGTTGACATCAACCATATTGATAATCCCCAATTTATCTCCTCTTGGGGGGTAAGTGATGAGGACTTATTCAATCAAGCAGATAAAGAACTGACTAAATTAAGTAATTCGACAGAGCCATTTTTTAGTCTTGTATTTACTTCTAGTAATCACGATCCGTTTGATATACCACAAGGCAAAGTATCGCTACCCAAAGGACATAACCCTGAAAACTATAAGCGTGATCTTGCAATTAAGTATGCCGATTACGCACTAGGTAAATTTATAAATAAAGCAAAAACACGGTCGTACTGGGAAAACACCGTATTTTTGGTTGTAGCAGACCATGATGTGCGTGTTTTTGGCTCTGAACCTGTCCCTTTGAAGTCTTTTCATATACCAGCTGTTATTTTAAACAGCGATATGAAAAGTAAACGCGATCCAAGACTCGTTAGTCAAATTGATCTACCTGTTACTTTGATGTCACTTTTAGGAATTGACCAAGCAACCCCTATGCTGGGCTTTGATCTGACTAAAAGTTATCCAGTTGAACGCGCAATGATGCAGTACTACGACAATTTTGCATACCTAGAAAATGATCGCGCTGTCATCCTAATGCCAAATCAACAAACCAGCTATTGGCGCTATAACAAACAAACCAAAATACAAGAAAAAAATGAACAGCTAAACGTTGATCAAACGTTGGCTGAAAAAGCACTAGCTCATGTGTTATTTAGCAACTTAGCTTACACCGAGCAGCTTTATCGTTTAGCTGATAAAAGTAGTGATAAGGAATAACTATGAAAATTGCTTTTAAAAGATTTTGTATTTCGTCTTGGCAAGTAAGTTACAGCCAATTTGTTTGCTTAGTTTCAATGTATATCGTTATCGCATTTAATGGCTTGTTTTTATACAATACTTTTATGGCTGCAACACAGTCAGGGCATATAAATTGGCTTTTTATCGCGTCGGTCCCTTTATTGCTTTTCTCATTGACTGTTTTAGTTTTAAGTTGGTTGTCCTTAATTACTTTTGTTAAAGCTATACTTCTATTTAGTGTTTTAGTTTGCTCATTGTTGTTTTATTCAACACTTAATTATGGCGTTATTTTTGACAAGAGCATGTTACAAAATATTGTTGAAACAAATTCAGGTGAAGCATTTTCATACTTGAACTTTCAGCTTGTGTTATTTATTTTTTTATTGGGGATTGTACCTACTTACTTATTTTCCAAGTTCACAATTATTGGGAGTTTTAGAGTTCGTTTAAAAAGTTTTACGAAGCTAAATCTATCAGCTTTGCTCTGTTGTGCCTTAATCGCTGTACCCTTTTATAAAGAGTACGCTTCTGTTGGCCGCAACAACCGACAGCTAACAAGTTATATCACCCCGTTTGCATTCTATACAGCAAGTTATAAATACCTGAGGGATAATTACTTTTATCCACCATTACCTTTCAAGGTACTCGATAACTTGCCCACTTTAAAAAATAAAACGAGCACCTCGCTAACTGTAATGGTTGTCGGGGAAACAGCTCGGGCGGCTAACTTTTCACTACAAGGCTATAGTAGAGCAACGAATACTTATACTCCCAAGTTAGGCGTAAAGTATTTTAGTGATGTTTCATCGTGTGGAACGGCAACGGCTATTTCAGTCCCCTGTATGTTTTCACGACTGAACCGCAAAGAATATGATTCTCGGCTTGCTAGTAGTCAAGAAAATGCTCTAGACATTATTCAGCGTAGTGGTGTTGAAGTAACATGGATTGATAATAACAGCAGCTGTAAAGGAGTGTGTGCTCGCATCAAATCAGACAACATTGAGCCGAATAAAGAACATCCGTTATGTGATGGTCATTACTGTTTTGATGAAATATTAGTTACGAAACTAGCAGACAAGATAGCGACTAGTAACGCTAAACATAAATTGGTTGTTCTACATATGATAGGTTCACATGGACCAACTTATTATCGTCGTTATCCTGAACACGAAAGTTTGTTTAAACCTGATTGCTCTCGAAGCGATATTCAGAACTGTAGTACAACTGAACTAACAAACACATATGATAATACTATCGCATACACAGATAAGGTGTTAAGCCAGTTGATAAAAGTATTACAAGCAAGTAACGAAACAAAGAAGTCACTCCTATATGTGTCAGATCACGGTGAGTCACTTGGTGAGAAAGGTTTATACCTTCACGGGTTTCCATATGCATTAGCACCAAGCGAGCAAACCCATATTCCAATGATTTTTTGGAGTAATAAACTCGCTAACTCTAAATTTAATCATTGTATTGAGTTACAACGCTCAAAAGTATTTTCACACGACAATATTTTTGACACTTTACTTGGCTTAACTCAAGTAAGCAGCAGTCAATACCAACCTGAATACGATATTTTTAACGCCTGTAAGGCCCTAAGTCTATAAAGAGAGTTTCCAATGCAATTTGATAGTGCAAATAAGCCGTCAGGTATTAATCGAGTAGTTTTAGCTTTTAAAAATTCACAGCGTGCATTTAAATGGCTTGCTAAAAATGAAGCTGCTTTTAAACAAGAGCTTTTTTTACTCGCTTTATCGCTAATTATTATTTCGATTTGGCAGATAGGTATTTACGAAAAGGTCATGCTACTAATCTCTGTTTTATTTGTGATATTCGCAGAGGTTGTTAATACAGCAATAGAAGCAACAATAGACAGAGTTGGCTTAGAGATTCATCCATTGTCAGGTCTCGCTAAAGATTTAGGCTCCGCAGCAGTATTAATTGCGCTATTGATAAGTTCATTCGTCTGGATTTCTGTATTTATAAGCTATATTGGTTATTTTTAAAATTTATCCAATCTCAATGATCGCTTATCGCTCATTTGCGACCGTCGCCTAAACTCGTTTTGGGGCAGAAACGGGTTACGCTTGAATGTCCGCTTCACGCCCTGAGGCACTCAACAAGCTTTTTCTACCACTAAAAGAGGAGAACCTTTCTCTTTTAGTGCTTTTAAATATTTTGATTCATCATAAGCTTTTCCTGTTTTCCAGCACCTAAATAAGATCCTTACCCATTTATAGGCCAACGCTCTTACTGCCGATTGGTGTGAATTACCTTTCGCTTTTTGCTGTGCGTAATAAATGCCCGCCCAATAAGATTGCCCTACGCTTTTGGAAGCCCACTCTATAAAGCTCTGACGGACAAATTTAGAACATTGCCAGCGCCAATGTACCCAGCTTTTTTGACCACTACGCTCTGTAACTGGCGATAAGCCTGCATAGTTTTGTATTTCTTGTGCGCTACTAAAACGAGATTTATCTTCCCCTAAAGTAGCTAAAAGCCTAGGAGCAAGGCAAGGGCCTGTGCCGGGAAGTGAAGTAAATATTGAGGCGTCATCCATACTGGTAAAAATTGAGTTTATTTGTGAGTCATACTCTCGAATATTGTTAATTAATACCAACATCTGTTTAGCCAATGCGATGACAAACGTTTGATAAGGTATAATTAAAGATTCGTCGGGTAATCCCCCCATTTTTAATGGAGGCTGGCAGTAGAATTTCCGTTGTTTAATTTTTCCAGCTTTTGTATTGGTGTTATACCACCTAACCCCATGTTAGGGCGTTCATTATTATAAGTCCATAGCCAATCAGTCGCTATGTCTTGTAACTCACTAATATCACTATAAATATAATGACTCAGCCAGTCGTAACGAACCGTTCGGTTGAAGCGCTCTATATAGGCATTTTGCTGCGGGTTACCGGGTTGAATAAACCGTAATTCGATATCATTATTTAACGCCCATTGCGCTAGTTGCTTGCTAATATATTCAGGGCCATTATCACATCTGATAGCTTTGGGTTTACCACGCCACTCTATAATTTGATTTAACGAGCGGATCACACGTTCAGCAGGCAGTGATAAATCAGCGTCAATAGTCAGCCCTTCACGATTAAAGTCATCAATGACATTAAACAATCGACACGCTCTGCCATCCGCTAATTGGTCATGCATAAAATCCATTGACCAACATTCATTGATGGTTTCTGGTACTGCCAATGGCTCAGGCTTATCTCTATTTAAGCGTTTCCTTGGCTTGATCCGCAAATTTAACTCAAGATCACGGTAAATGCGGTAAACTTGCTTGTGATTCCACTTGTGCTTTTTTACATTACGCAAATATAAAAAACATAATCCAAAACCCCAGCTTCGCTTTGACTCAGTCAAATCGAGTAACAGCTCTGCTATTTTTAGATTTTCATTTCTTAATATCGGTGTATAGCGATAACACGTTTCACTTATCATAAAAGTACGGCAAGCTAAGGCAATACTCATTTTATTTGTGCTAACGACTTCATGTGCCAATACTTTACGCTCAGAAGCCGTTACCACTTTTTTGCCATAGCCTCTTGAATGACCTCAGATTTGAGCCGCTCTTCAGCATACATTTTCTTTAAACGGCGGTTTTCATCTTCAAGCTCTTTCATGCGCGTCATTAAAGACGCATCCTGTAGTGGTACAGTGATTTTGGCCACCCATTAAGAAAGAATTCTTTCAATGCAATCAGTGCTGATACTTCGGTTACAGAGTCATCTTCGATTCAAGTACAAGAGCAACATGATCAAGTTGCATCATTGAATTCTATTCTTGATTTTGAAGAAGCAGCTAAAAATGAGCAAACAACCAGTGAATATGAACGTTGTAGCCCTACAATTTACACTAGATACACTAGTCTTAAATTGGAGCAGACTCGAACTATTGCAAGCTTTACTTATGATGGTGGTAATTGCCGTAGATACGGTTTTGCAATTTTAAGAAACTATGACGGACATGATTTCAAAGTGACTTTGGTTGATAGCAATGGAGATAGAGTTGCTGGCGGATATAGCGTAGCAGTTTCCACTTCTATCTTTAATGCAGGCACTTATTATTGGGAAGTTGAAAATAAAACAACAACTGGATCTACTTATGGTGGAATTACTTATGAAGTAAGATCTGGTGGCTAGTTAAACTTTCTATTAACGACTCAGCCCTATGAGTCGTTAATAGAAAACAATCTAAAATAAAAGCTTAAGTTTTATAAAATTATGTCGATAAAAGAAAACGACATATGAAAAAGGATTTTTATGAAAATCAGCACCAATCTACTACCTACTCTATTTGAAAGTAAAATATCTATTTTTACAAACAGTGATGATGAAAAAATAAAAAGCTTTTCTACTAAAACAAGCGAAAGTGGCTTAAAAATTAATATAAACACAACTCACCTTGATCCTAAAGTTAAAGAAAAAAAAGACAATAATGCTTTTGATTCATCATTAATTGAGGGAAGTGCATATGAAAAAGTATTTAAAAAAGAAGAGCTCAACTTTTCTAATATGAGTATAAAAGAACTTCATAGTATTGTTAAAAATGTGAATGAAATGGAACGAGAATACACACAAAAATACGATAGTGATGAACCAGTTAGATTAGGTAAGTCAGGAAACCCCATAATATCCAAAAAAAGAGAAGATATGAATAGTTTAGAGTCTAAACTTAGGATCCTTTCTTATGGTGGAGGGGATGTAGATCCTGATAAAAAAATTAATGTTATGGAGTATTTTTCTAATAGTTCAGAGAAATTAGATGGACTTGCTAAAGAATATCCTGAACGTCAGACTTATCAAGTAAGAGCCTCTTACATGAAAGAAATAATTAATACGTTTGATAAATTTATATCAGACGATACTTTTGATTTATATCAAGAAAAGGCTGCTTTATTGTTAACCGACAAAAAGAAAGTCGATGTTTTTATTTGAAAAAAGCCTAGAACATAGCAAAACAGCTAACGCCCTATTAACGGGCAAATAATTGTTGGCTAAAATGTTGAGGAACGAAAACAGCCAACTGTTATTTGTCCCTGTTTAATAGCTTGTTATGTGTCTGTTTACTAAGCACTTTTCTTAAACCCATTAAAACACCACCAAACGAAACAATAAACAGTATTGGTAAATAAATAAGTGCATCTCCGGTGGATATATCGGAGCCAGGACTACCAATAACTGCAAGAGTATTAATTAATAACAAAACTAAACTAGATTGAAGAAAACCTTTATACCCAATAAAACCTGCAAACAATAACATAAGAAATGAAATACCTACCGCAGGAGTGAAAGGAGCTACGGCTAAGAACATACAAATTAAAGAAATAATAGTCGCAAATCCAATTGCCAATTTAGTCATTGATTGCTCCTAAGACTCATAACGTCTGAGCCTGTAACGGATTCTGTGTAACTGCCCGTTTTTAGATTTTAAATATGCTTGCTGAGTCGTTCCTCAAATTC
>NZ_JBEOOE010000057.1:0-10432 GCF_040308885.1 Pseudoalteromonas sp. 120-MNA-CIBAN-0494 | reverse complement strand
CATGTTCATCGCCTAATCCTTAAACTCTTTTTAGAGTAAATAATGATAGGCAGTTACACAAAATTAGTTACATCCTCGATTTTCTTGAGCTATTTCACGATCAAGCTCTTTAACTGAACGATTCATATTGAAGGAGCTAGGCAAAACATCAACGCCAACTAAGCGGCCCAGTTTAACCACTAAGGGAATAGTTAAAGGCGCAAACGGTAATATGGCAAATACCCCTAAACCCAAACCCTTTAAAATATCTACAAATTGCTCGTTTGCACGCTTTAATTCGGCTTTATTTGTTTGCCCTTGTGTGTAGCGTTTATAAATTGAAAGCATTTCTTTTGTTTCTTGTCTTTCTTGCGCAAGCGCAATTTTAAGCGCAACCATAGCACGACGAAAACGCAATTGCTGGCGCTTGGAACTAATTTTAACAACCCGCCATGGTGCGCGGTGTATGACTTTATATAATCGCATTGGCGTATTCTCACACAGGGATTCAAGTTCACAAAGAATAATTTACATGCCAAGGTCAATACTTTATTATTTACAGCCTTTTTAGTATTTAAAAAATCTTAATATGCAATTAAATATACTACCTGCAGTCGCAAAACCAGAAAAACCTAAGCCGGACGAGTGCTGTGGTGGTGGAAGTTGTTGCCCATGCGTATGGGATGAATATAAAAAGCAGCTCGCTATTTGGAAGCGTGAAAATGAGCAACACGCAATAACAATAAAGTAACAAAAACACTTAAACCCTCATTCAAACTCCCCTTAATTTAACCGTTTCCTTAATCAAACTGCGCATTACAAGCAGCACACACTGTATTGTTGCAATTTCATACAAAACACCCTCATTGTTAAATAATAGTTAATTATTAATTTCTCTACTTGTTTTTTCTCTATAGTCTATAAGCTGGACTCACAGGAAGTGGGCTTAATTTATTAAGCTTTAAGGAGTCAGCAAGTATTACCTTACTCCCCATGAAATGTGACTAGTCCGCTACAAAAATAACTCGTGTTACACAAACATGATTAACAAAACTATTCTAACTGGGGATATTTAGAATGAAATTAAAAAGCAATGTGCTAAACCAGGCAGTTAAATTTGCCTTAGCCACCCTACAGCCGGATTATTTATATCTGGCTCTGCTATTGCAGCCGACGCGCAAACAACAACCAAAGTTAATAAAAATCTAGAAAAAATTGCTGTTGTTGGTACACGCTCAGCACCTCACTCTATTGGTGACTCACCGGTTCCTATTGATATTATTGGTGGTGAAGAGCTAAGCAAGTCAGGTAACACCGACATGCTAGAGCTATTAAAGGGCGCTATACCTTCATTAAACGTACACTCTATGCCAATTAGTGACGCAGCGTCATTAGTGCGCCCAGCTAACCTTCGGGGCTTACCATCAGACAGCACACTTATTTTATTAAATGGTAAACGCCGACACCGCGCTTCTGTTATCGCCTTTTTAGGTGGTGGTATTAACGATGGTGCTCAAGGTGCCGATATTTCGGTTATTCCAAGTATTGCCCTTAAGCAAGTAGAAGTACTGCGTGACGGTGCTGCTGCACAATATGGCTCTGACGCTATTGCAGGGGTTATAAACTTTGTATTAAAAGATGCCTCTGAAGGTGGCTCTCTTGAAGTGCGTAAGGGCGAGTATTACGAAGGTGATGGCGACACCACTCAAGTTTCGGGCAATATTGGTCTTCCATTTACCGACAATGGCTTTGCAAATTTAAGCTTTCAATATAAAACCGCAGATGCAACCAGCCGCTCAGTACAACGCTTTGATGCTAAAGCACTTAATGATGCCGGCGTGCCCGACATAGCACCTATTACTCAAGTATGGGGCGCACCTGAGGTTAACGACGACATTTCAATTTTTGGTAATGTAGGTTTAGAGCTAACCAATAACTCAGAGTTTTACATGTTTGGTAACTACTCTGAGCGCGATGTAAGAGGTGGTTTTTATTACCGTAACCCTCACACTCGCCCGGGTGCTTATTCAAACGATGGCGGCGATACTTTACTCGTTGGCGATTTAACCGGTGATATGAGTGGCAACTGCCCAACTATTGCCATTGATGATAACGTGCTTGATAATCCAGATTATATTAATGGGGTGGCAAATAACCCAGATTGTTTTGCATTTAATGAAATGCTGCCGGGTGGTTTTACACCAAACTTTGGCGGTAATATTACCGATGCGTCACTCACTATTGGTACTAAAGGTCAGTTTACTGATGGCTTTTTAAAGGATGTATATTACGACTTAAGCGGCACGGTTGGTTATAATGAATCTCGCTACTTTATTTACGACACGATCAATGCGTCTTTAGGCCCAGAAAGCCCACGTGACTTTAGCCCAGGTAAATACGAACAATTAGAGAAAAACTTTAACTTTGATCTATCTAAAGGTTTTGATTTTGGCCTAGCATACGATGTAAACATAGCATCAGGCCTAGAATGGCATGAAGAAACCTTTACTGTGATCTCTGGCGATGAAGCCTCGTTTATTGCAGGGCCACTTACCGATCAAGGCTTTGGTATTGGTTCAAATGGCTTCCCGGGGTTTAAACCCTCTGATGCCGGTGAATATAGCCGTCGTAACTACGCCGCTTATGTTGATATAGAAGCGCCCTTTACTGAAGAGTTTTTAATGGGTCTAGCCGTTCGTTTTGAAGATTACGATACCTTTGGCACGACAACTAACTACAAATTAATGGCTCAGTATCACTTAACTGAAGATTTAAATATTCGTGGTTCAATCAGCACAGGTTTTAGAGCGCCAACGGTTGGCCAAGCTAATGTGAGTAACGTACAAACAAACCTTAGCAGCGGTGTATTAGTAGATTCAGCATTATTACCACCTACTAACCCAATTGCGATACAACTTGGCGGGCAAGAATTAGAGCCTGAAGAATCACAAAGCTATACTTTTGGCGCTGTGTACACGCTAGGCGATTTATTTTTAACGGTAGATTATTACAATATTAAAGTTGATGAGCGCATTAGTCAATCTGATAAAATTGAACTTAGCCAAGCAGACAAAGACAAACTTACTGCCTCGGGCATTCCTAACGTACAAAACCTAGCACAGGTAAGCTTTTTTACTAATGACTTTGACACCACTACACAAGGTGTTGATTTAGTGGCTAACTACTCAACTGAGTTACTTAATGGCAGCTCAACATTTAGCTTAGCGTACAACTGGAATGAAACCGAAGTTACCCGCTCAACCATTATTACAGGGCCGTTTAAAGTAAGCCGTCTTGAGAATGACTTATCTAATCATCGTGCAACTCTAAGCTGGGCACAACAATGGGAAAGCTTCTCTGCGTTTACCCGCGTAAACTACTTTGGTGAATACCAAGGTGTGCATGTAGATTATGACGAAACAGCTAAAATGGCAGATGCTGCGGTTACCTTAGATGCTGAAATTACTTATTTTTTAAACGAATCAATGAGCTTTTCTGTAGGTGCACAAAACTTACTTGACCAAGAAGCTGAAAAACTTGATTTTAGTGGCGCTAGCGACTTTATCCCTAATAATAATTGGGGTGGTCAATACTACGAAACATCACCATTTGGTATTAACGGTGGTTATTATTACGTTAAAGCAACTTATACTTTTTAATCCTTATTGGTCATAAGGTGAAGGCGAAATGTGAAAGACATTTCGCCTTTTTCGCTGTATAGATAGTCAAGACAGAATCAACAGGAATGTTAAAGTTACAATGCTACTTAAAAAAGCGAATCAGTTACTGGCAGAAAACAAACTTAAAGATGCTGAGTTTTACTACAAAACAATACTTAAAGCCGATGCTGATAACGGCGAAGCCCTGTTTGGTTTAGGCCGAATTGCACTGCGCCTAGAGCGTAATGATGATGCTGTATATTTATTACAAAAAGCCTGTGAACGCCTGCCTTATATGCTTGAACCTCTACACGCACTTGCTGATGCATTTAATAATGTAAATTCACCAAATGATGCGCTAAAAGTGCTTGAGTACGCAAAAAACTTAGCCAGTAATAACCCCGACCCACATTACTATTTAGCCCAGCACTATTTAACGTATGGTGAGCTAAATAAAGCCCATACTACTTTTTCGCATGCACTGAGCTTAGGCGTTTACCCTGTTACAGCTTATATTTTGTTAGAGTTGGTACAATTGGGGCGTTTTGACAAAGAACATAACTACCTCAGTAACTTGCATCACTTGCTAACGCAAACTAATAATTTACGCCTTAAAATGGTGTGCTATTACGCTTTGGCAAAAAGTTACGACAAACTAGAGGATACTGATCAGGCGTTTAACTACTTTGTATTAGCTAACCAATTACAACGAAAACTAAGCGAATTTGATACCCAAGTTCTTACTGCTTTTTACGACGACATAATAAAATACAATACAGCTGCTCTTTTAAGCTCAGCGAATAAAAGTGTGAAAGGTGGCCTTACCCCCTTATTCATAATTGGCATGCCACGCAGCGGCTCAACCCTACTTGAACAAATGTTGGTAAATCATAGCCAGTGCTCAAGCATGGGTGAAAGTATTAGTATAAGTAGTGATGTGATGGCTTTTTTAGAACAAAAAACCGGTTTTAGCTATCCACACTGTTTAGATCATTTAACACATGAGTTAATTAATAAGGCCCGCGACCTTTATATAGCAAAATTAAAAACAGCAAGCCCTTCTCGCCCCTTTGTTATTAATAAACTGCCAAGCAACTATCAAGCTATTGGGCTTATTTATATGCTATTTCCAAATGCAAAATTTATTAATTTAACCCGCGATTTTAATGCCACGGCATTTTCGGTATTTAGTAATTATTTTGCCGAAAACGAGCCTTACTTTTGCTCGTTAACCGAGTTTAAGCAATACCATAGCTTGTACGAAAAGTTAATGGCGCATTGGCAGGCGTTTCCGGCACTGCAAATATATAACCTAAGTTATGAGCAATTAGTAACGGACCCCAAAGGCCAACTCACTGCACTACTTAGGTTTATAGGTTGCTCGTTTGAAGAAAATTGCTTGGCATTTTATAAACAAAAAATCGCGGTTACCACACTCAGCAAACACGCTATACGTGAACCGGTTAATCTGCACAATGTTGATAAGTGGCAACGCTACAAAACGCCATTACTTAAGCTTTTGGCGCAGTCGCAAACCAATTAAGTACATCTTTAAACTGCTCATTGCGCGCATGCGGATGGGTTAACATATTAATATGGTCGTAATCTATTTTATGGCCATAACGACGTCCATAAATTTGCATTTTTTGTACCCCAGGACCCGACTCTTCCATAAACTTTTGAATATCTATTGGTTGTGCGAGGGCTTTATCTTTTGCGCCTGCAATATGCAGCGTTGGCGGCAAGGTTAATTGTGCAACGGCTTTAGCGTAATCAAAGTTATCGTCACTGTCTATCCAAGGTGTTTTTTTAGCCCACTGCATACTTTGCCAATGCGACTTTTGTGTTTCATCGTCACTGCCCCACTTTAAGCGTTTAGCCGGTAAGTACCCATGCTTTTTAGCCATTAACGGCGCCATAAAATACCAAATGAAATTAGCTTGAAGTAACTTTTTAGGGTGATTATTAAATAACGAGCGCTTAGTGCCAAAGTAAGCACAGGCTTTTACGTCGTTAATATAATTTGGGAATCGTGCAAATGCGCTATTCATTAACACCCCACCCCAAGAGTGAGCCAGCCAATAATCTGGTTTTTTCCCCTCTAACTGCTCTATTTTATCTATAAATGCAGGAATATCTTCTAAAATAGCTTCGGTTTGACCATAACGAGCATGCTTGTCTATAACCGGTTTACTTTCACCACGACCACGTAAATCAGCCACATAACACACAAACCCTTGCTCGGCTAAAAAAGGCGCTAAGCCTTTGTTGCTATGGGTATAAAATATTTTACCGTTTTCTACCGCGCCATGCATAAAAAACGCCACTGCGCCATTTGGCTTATCGCTACTAATACGACGTAAATGCAGTGTTTGCTGATCGGCTAATGTTATAAATACTGATTGCTGAGTGATTGCCACAGTGAGTCCTTTTTAATTGCTAACAGCTCATCCTACCAGTAACAACCTCGTAGCCATAGGGAAAATTATCACGTTTTTATCTCGGTATTTGTTACAATTAACTTTTATTCCTGTTGTAAAAATAATCATCATGAAAGCAAGCACCTCACGCGCAAAACTACACCCTCGTAATCAACATTTAAATGGCTACGATCTTGACCTATTAACTGAGCAGCATCCTGCACTTTCTGCTTTTATTATTACAACACCTGCAGGTACAAAAAGTATTGATTTTAGCGATAACAAAGCGGTAAAAACCCTTAATCAAGCCCTTTTAAAAGCCCATTACAATGTAGATTTTTGGGATATTCCACAGCATAACTTATGCCCACCTATTCCGGGACGAGTAGACTATATTCATTATTTGGCCGACTTATTAGCTGACGATAACCAAACGCAAATTCCCACTGGCCGTCAAGTTAAAGTATTAGATATTGGCACCGGCGCTAATTTAGTTTACCCGCTCACAGGTGGGCATGAATATAACTGGCATTTTACTGGCACCGATATTGACCCTGCAGCCATTAAAGTAGCAAAACAAATTGCGCAATTTAATAATTTAAAAATAACCTTAAAACAGCAAAAAAATGCCGCAAATATATTCAAAGGAGTTATAAACAGTAAAGATCTGTACCACTTAACGCTGTGTAACCCGCCGTTTCATGCCAGCAGCGAAGACGCTGTTAAAGGTAGCGAACGTAAATGGAAAAACCTTGGCAAAGCACCTAGCAGCACACTTAACTTTGGTGGCCAAAATAACGAGCTATGGTGCGAAGGCGGTGAAGTGCAATTTATCTCTAATATGATTAAAGAAAGTGCAGCCGTTGCAGAGCAAGTAATGTGGTTTACCTCTTTGGTGTCGAAAAAAGATAATATTGCGGCTTTAGAGCAAGAATTAAAACAACACCCTATAGCCCAATATAAAATAGTTGATATGGCACAAGGGCAAAAAGTTAGCCGTTTTATTGCTTGGAGTTATTTTGATAAAGCTACACGTGAGCAAATTTGCGAAGAACTCGAATAATAATATAGTAAGGATTAACCCTATGATAGATTTTCGCTCAGATACGGTAACTAAACCCTCTAAAGCTATGCGCGATATAATGTATAACGCCCCTGTAGGCGATGACGTATATGGCGATGATGAAAGTGTTAACCAACTAGAAGCATATGCATGTGAGCGCTTTGAATTTGCGGAGGCACTTTTTTGTAGCTCAGGTACTCAAGCTAACTTATTGGCGTTAATGGCACATTGTGAGCGCGGAGACGAATACATTTGCGGCCAAAGTGCCCATAACTATAAATTTGAAGGCGGCGGCGCAGCCGTTTTAGGCTCAATACAACCCCAGCCAATTGAAAACGAAGCAGACGGTACACTTTGCTTTAATAAAATAGCGGCGGCAATAAAGCCTGATGATAATCATTTTGCCAACACTCGCTTATTAAGCCTTGAAAACACCATAGGCGGTAAAGTACTTGCTCTTGACTATCTTGCTGCAGCGCGCAAGTTTGTAAACCAGCACAGCTTATCGCTACACCTAGATGGTGCGCGTGCGTTTAATGCAGCAGCCGATCTTAATGTGGATATAACTGCCATTACTCAGCACTTTGATTCTGTTTCGATTTGTTTATCTAAAGGGTTAGGTGCGCCAGTTGGATCGTTATTGCTAGGTTCAAAAGCGCTGATTAGCAAGGCAAGACGCTGGCGAAAAGTACTTGGCGGCGGTATGCGCCAAGCAGGAATGTTAGCAGCAGCAGGGCAATACGCACTTGAGCATAATGTCAAACGCTTAAGCGATGATCATGCTAATGCGCGCTACCTAGCGCAGCAATTAAGTACACTTAATGGCTTTAACGTTAACATGAAAAACACCACCAACATGGTTTATGCCAGCTGCGAGCCTAATATAAATATACAGCAGCTAGCAGCTAATTTAAAAGCGCAAGGAATACTGTTTAGTCCAAGTAAGCAACTTAGGTTAGTAACTCACTTAGACATAACTAAAGCAGATATAGACACCTTTATAAAGGCATTAGCGGCCCATATTTAACGCGGCTTTATAATGTTTGCGGCACACCGATTCATACCGGTTGTTGCCGCCTATTTCTACTTGGTTACCATCGGCTATTGCATCGCCATTTTCATCGGTACGCAATACGTGGTTGGCTTTGCGGCCACAATGACACACAGTTTTAAGCTCTACTAGCTTATCAGCCCAAGCAAGTAAATACTGCGACCCGGTAAATAGCTCACCTCTAAAGTCGTTACGCAAGCCGTAACATAGTACCGGAATACCCAGTTCATCAACCACATCGGTTAACTGCATCACTTGCTCTTTAGATAAAAACTGGCATTCGTCAACTAGTACACAATGGCGTTTTTTATCTTGATTTAGTGACTGTATAAGCGCAAACACATCTTTGTTTTCATCAAAAATATGCGCATCGGCTTGCAGCCCAATTCGCGAAGATACCTTGCCTACTCCCGCTCTATCATCAATTGCAGCTGTGAGGATCACCGGCTCCATACCACGCTCTTGGTAATTAAATGCAGATTGTAATAAAGTGGTTGATTTACCCGCATTCATTGCAGAATAATAAAAGTATAATTGCGCCATTGCTGTGCCTTCAGATAAAAAGTGCGCTTATGCTACCTCAAATGAGCGTTAATACCAATTTGGTTTATGCATTTTATGCATTAAGAACTGATCAACCGGTTTCGTGCTGCAATAACCATTGTTTTCTTGCAAGTCCACCCGCGTAACCTGTTAATTTTGCGTTTGCGCCAATAATACGGTGGCACGGTACAATAATACTTATTGGGTTTTTGCCATTAGCAGCGCCAACAGCGCGCACCGCTTTGGGGTTGTTTAATACCTTAGCAATATCGCCATACGTTTTAAGTTCCCCATAGGGAACGTTAAGTAATGCCTGCCATACACTTTGTTGAAACACGGTTCCTTGGGTATCTAAAGGTACTGTAAAGGTAGTGCGCTGCTTAGCAAAATACTCATTAAGCTGCGCTGCGGCGCATAAAATAGCGTCATTAGTCACTTCGCTAAGCGCTGTAATGGGGTAATTTTTAGGTGGATAAAAACCCACATAGCTCACGCCGTTTTCGCTGCCTTGAATAATAATATCGTCGATAGGACTCGGTAGTAAGGTTTGAATTATCATCAGTTTACGGCAAGGATACTCGGTACTTTAGTGACGAGTATCCTTGCCGCCTCCATTGGTTGAGTTAACGTAGTGGTTCGAGCAGAAATCCGAACCGTGTTTTTCTTAATGTTGGCGCAGGCGTGAACCTTATTACCTAAAATAGTCTCTAGGGCAAAGTAGCCTGAGCTACGCTTGCCTTTAACAAAACCAGTACCTTGTGGTGTTTGTACAAAGTCGTGTTTTTTTAGGCCAAATAGCTTGCCGACTGGTATCCACTTTTCGGAGCGAACCCCCTTTGTCTGTTGGTAGTCACCAGAAGCCACATGACGTTTACGTAAAACATGTTTGGCTTGTTGTACAAGCTCGCCATTTTCACAACAAATTGACACGGCATCATAGTAATGAGTTTTCGGTAAGCCCAATACTTGCTCGCGCTTAAATTTGGTCACGTAGCCAAACGTTTCTTCAAAATCCCAGCACTGTTTTAACTGGACTTTGACTATACCTATTTCAGTCGCATGTTTTGTCTTTGAGCGCTTCACTTTTAGCTCAAACTTTCCTGCGTGTAAATCATTATGGCACGTCTCGCATAGCGTTATTAGGTTACTGGGTGCATCAGTGCCGCCCTGAGAACGAAATACTTTGTGGTGTACGTGCAGCTTGGCGCTGTGCTTCGTTTTACGTCCACTTTGACATTTATAATTGTCACGTTGCAATACGTAGGCTTTAACGTTGTAGTAGCCCAGCTGTGCGCCTTGCTGGTAGCCGGCACCAGTCACAGTTGGGTTAGTTATCTTGTGTATATCGAAGCTAGCAGTTTCAACCTTCCAATGTGAAATTGGTAAGATAGCTTCAACCTGCTTTTTCTCACGCAAGTGTGAATCAAGCTTGCTTTTTAGAGACGGTGCTAAGCGCCCCTCTTTACGCATTGAGGCACGGTTCAACCAACGTGCAGGGCGGTAGCGTAGCTTACGGTTTCTGCGAGTCCTTCGATACATTGCACGTTGCTGCATCTTTTTAGATACGTCAGTGCGCAAAGCCACCTCGCTTTGATAAATCCTCTAGGTAGAGGCCGTTTTTACCAAGCCAGGTAGAGTAATTGTGAACTACCCATCGACGCCACTCCGTGTCGATCAATGGGCTTCTACAGCCTTGACTTAGAGACTAGGCTGCTTC
>NZ_JBEOOE010000056.1:0-11969 GCF_040308885.1 Pseudoalteromonas sp. 120-MNA-CIBAN-0494 | reverse complement strand
TACCTCAGGTTAATATGCTGAGTAAATTATGCATAGGTAGCATTAATATTGGTATGTGGGTTTAATTGCGCGCTTACATTTAACTTCTTGAATCCAATGGATAATACTTTGTTGTGTTCTCGGAGTTATCTCAAATTGAACTTCGATCCCAGTTTTCTTCTGCGTTAATTGAACCCTTTCAAATACTTGATCGAGAGTAGTGACGTCTCGAACTTTTAAAGAGAGTAAGTCACATGATCTTAGCTTGCTATCTATAGCCAAATTAAGTAAAGCTAATTGCATCAAGTTATTTTGAATTTCAATTCGAGTGCGAATACGCCAAATCTCTTCAAGCTTGAAAGGACGTTTCACACTAGTAGCATTGTGATTTAGTTCTGGTTTCATAGTGACCTCCTATTTAAAAGTCACTATGAGGATAGTGGATGTATTACTGATTAGGATTTGGGCAAAAGTGGCTTAGGATAAGTTGTGAAAAAAAGCTCACATGTGTCTACTGAGTCGATGGCGATTCAAGAAATGATTCAGCCATACTTTCCTAAAAAAATATTTATAGGATACAATGCTCTACTTCAAAGGTACTTCGATAGGCATCATCACTGCACCATTATCTGGCTTATTTTTCTCTTCTACATGAATTGCTAGTGAAAGGTACATAATCGAATTTCGAGCGAGCTTTATCAGCGTCATGAGCCTTGATTCAAATTCGCTCTCTTTTATCAGCACAGAATGACTTGAAAGCTTTTGGTGCTCATAAATTTTTGACTGTGCTTGACGCAAACCTTCATCAAGTAATTTTTTTTTGGTCTCTAGTTCGGCTTTAAGAGTTATATTATGAGCCTTTTTCGCCGAAGCAATTTCACCATACAGCTCTTGAAGTTGTTCTTCAAAGTCACCTATATCACCATTAAGCTTTTCAAGCTGTGATTGCTTAAAAGCTTTACCTGATTGAGTTAGGGTATAACCAAAATCATCAACAATCTTTAAAGAACGATGCTCTATAGCATTTCTAATTTCAGAAAACGCCTTTGCATCAGGATCAAGCCACCGACTGACAGAAGTCGAATCTTTCACATCTCGAATGTCTTTCAGGATGTAGAATAAGGCATGGATAAAGCAATTCTGACTGTCTTTAAGCTTACTGTGTGGTTTCCAGCTCTTACTTCCTTTCAGCTCACTAAAAATACTGTCAAAGCTGATTTTATGATCATACTTGATATCATTCAGATCAAAAAAGCGATTGATAAAGTAAGCAATTTTATCAAATAGCGAGTAAAGCGTTCTGAACGCGCTTTTATAATGACTAGCTTTTAGGTTGGTAATGGAGTGTGACATATCATCAACGTGAGGATATGTTTTGTTGAAGAAATGTGTATGGTCACTAGGTATGTTTCTAGCCGAAAAAATTAGATAACGCGCATAGCAAAAATCGTTCTTTAATTCATCGAAGTTTCCATGATACATAAGCTCTTCATGCATCGATAAAACGAAGTTTATTTGTTGAGAAAAAGAGGGGAGAGTCATAATGTCTTGATAGACAATTTCAGATACGCAAACGTCATTTAAATCATTTATAAAAAGCCTGTTATCTCCACACCACTTTAAATATTCCCCCTGCTTTCTTGTCTCAACTTCCTCTTCAAATGACTCAAAATAGTCAAAATCTTCTGGTTTAAAAGTATCTTCAAACCATGCTTTAAAATTCATAAAATTGCTGTTTTCTGAATAAGCAATTATTTGCTCAGGATGGAGCTGCTCAAGGCTTTCAAGACCTAAATTTATGAGTAGGTATGCAGTAAAGTAGTGGTAGTGCTTATGACTAGGATCGTAAACATTACTCGCAAGAAAAAGCTCGTTGTTTGCTTTAGATATTATAGAGACAGGATTTTGTATGCAATTAAAGGCATTATCCCATAATGGAATACAGCAGAAAGCACGACCTTGAGAACTTAGATTATTGCCTAAATTGGTTTCAATGCAGCTTTGCAGAAAAAGTTCTTCATCAGTTGGAAAGTTGATTTGTCGTATGACGTATAGAGCTTTTCTGAAAAATATAACGGATTTACTTAGTTCATCAGAAAACCAATCTAGTTTATGGTAACTAAAAATCGCTGCTGAACAATTACCCAATATATAGTAAAAACGAGCTTCATCAACGAGATTTTCAAACTTATAATCAACGCCTAACAACGGTTCTAAGAACGTTTTAATCTTTTCATGATCATTACCTATCAAAAACTCATCAGCCTTCATTGACAGCACTTCAAGAGCAGTTGAATTCAAGACATTTTCTGACATACATATAGCGCGCCGTTAAATTAATTTCACATCATAGTAACGCATTGAGAATTTATATTCATTTTATAACCATAAGTCAAATATGCTAATGGTCTTAACTAACTCAAACTGTGATGCTCACTATGTCAGTAGCTTGGGGGTTGCGCAATATTATGCTATTCCAACCCTGTTCAATCCTTACTGACATTACGAAAAGTAAGTCAAGTGACGATTTGGCTAAGCTAGTTCTCAATCGCTCGCAACTCACTTTGGGGCAGAAACGAGTTAATCATGAATGACTGCTCATGGCACTTAGCCAAACTTCGGCAAAGAGCGATAACCGGTCATTGAGGATGGCTAAATTTAGGGCTAATTAATAGATAAAGTTGTGTCGTTTATTCATATAGTCAAGCAAACGAGCAACGCGTATATCCTACATTTAAATTTATTTAAAATCTTGAAATACCCTCGGTTATTTGTTGGAATGTGGATAGATGAGCTTGAAGTCAGCAAAAATATGCGTGATGAGCGCACTATTAAATTGTTAGGCGTTGCTGAACAAGGAGAGATATTCAATGGCTTTTGCCCTCGCACCAGATCAAGAAAATGCTTACCCATCACTCATTACGGCATTGTGCGCGCGCGATGCGTATACTAGAGGCCATTGTGACCGCGTCTGTGCGCTTGCGTTGGAAGTGGGGCGTGCGGCCGATTTGAGTGCCCCCTCATTAGATGACTTGCGTATTGCCAGTCAATTACACGACGTGGGTAAGATTGGAGTTCGTGATACTGTTCTCTCGAAGCCTGGAAAGCTCACACCTGATGAAAGAGAAGAGATAAAGGCTCACTCGGTTATCGGTGAGAGAATAATTAGTGAGACATTCCTGACAAACAGAGACGAGGTCGCGTCTATTGTCAGACATCATCATGAAGCATTTGATGGAAGCGGATACCCAGACGGACTGGCTGGTGCCGATATTCCCCTGAGTAGTCGAATACTTTCGATCATTGATGCGTATGATGCACTGACGACTAGCAGGCCATACCGCATGGCTAAATCGCACCTTGAAACTATGAATATCTTGAAGCATGAAGTGGACACGAAGTTTGATCCAAATATTTTTTTGTTGTTTACAAAAGTCATAAAGGCCAGTTCGGCACGTGCCTCGTAAACGCTCGTTCCTAGAATACGGTGAACGCTGCCTAAAAAGTCTCTGCAGATGACATTTGATCCGCCACCCACTTTTTTGCTAACGCAAAAGCAGGCGTTGTCTCAAATGCACCTGAGCTCAGGCGTTGCTAATGTCTGCAAATGGCACAAAGCACGCATTCGTCATAACTCATTTTTGTCCAAAAACGAGTTTACTCGACCGTCTGCTTCTCGCTCATAGCTGTAAGTCAGATATGAGCTACTTCAACTCAATAATTAATGCGCATTCCAGTATTACTTTTTGTTTTTTAAAGTAGGTGGCTGACTTTGGCACCTTTGATTTTTCATACCTTGCAAGTCAATTTAAATAAAATCTATTTATTCGTGATTTTGCGTAATTATTGGCGCATTTTCAAAGTATTAATTTCACAAGTATCAATCCTTTAGTTATGCTACTAAACATTATGAAATTTTATTGCGAAAACGCCTATGTTACCTTTACTTCGTATCTTGTTAATTGAGCAAGACCCTATCATCTTGCAAGAGCTTTCAACGAATCTGTCGAAAACGATCCCTAACTTTGAGCGAAATGATGTTCATATCGACATAATTGAATGTCTTGATTTAAAGCAAGCGTTGGAATATGTAGAGGAAGATGGCGATATTCAAGCCGTGGTTCTCAGTTGGGATGTACACAACAAGGGTGAGAGAACTTATAGTCGCTTTATCGAGCAGTTAAAGGGGATCCGTATCGAGTTGCCTGTGTATGTTATTGGCGACGACACGAAAGGATTAGAGATAGTTAACGAGTCGGAGGAAATTGAGTCTTTCTTTTTTAAAGATGAGGTAATTTCTGACCCGGAAGCGATTTTAGGCTATATGATCAACGACTTCGATGATCGAGGAGAAACCCCATTCTGGACGGCATATCGTCGTTATGTTGGCGAAGCAAACGATTCATGGCACACACCTGGCCATAGTGGCGGCTCTAGCTTTAGAAACTCTCCCTACATCAAAGATTTTTATCAGTTTTATGGCCGTAATGTATTTGTTGGCGACCTGTCGGTTTCAGTCGATTCGCTAGGTTCATTGTCAGACAGTACCAATACCATTGGCCGTGCTCAAGAATCAGCCGCGGCGACGTTTGAAGTTAAGCATACCTATTTCGTCACGAACGGTTCATCTACCTCAAATAAAATCATTTTGCAGACACTGCTGCGCAAGGGCGATAAAGTAATCATCGACCGAAATTGTCATAAATCGGTGCACTATGGCATATTGCAATCAGCTAGTTTTCCTATTTATTTGTCGAGTATTTTAAATCCTAAATATGGGATTTTCGCGCCACCCTCGTTGGCCGATATAAAGCAGGCGATCGAGCAAAATACCGATGCAAAATTGCTGGTTCTTACTGGTTGCACTTACGATGGCTTACTGAGCGATTTGAAACAAGTGGTAGCGTTTGCCCATCAACATGGTATTAAAGTGTTTATCGACGAAGCGTGGTTTGCTTACTCCCTTTTTCATCCCAGCTTACGCTATTATTCTGCCATTCATGCTGGAGCCGACTATATCACCCATTCTGCGCATAAAGTGGTATCGGCGTTTTCTCAGGCGTCTTACATTCATATTAACGATCCAGATTTTGATGCCGATTTCTTTCGAGAAATTTACAGTATTTACGCCAGCACATCGCCAAAGTATCAGCTTATAGCGTCGCTTGACGTGTGCCAAAAGCAGTTAGAAATGGAAGGCTATAAGCTGCTCAATGCCTTGCTAAAACATGTGGAAGAATTTAAACAACAAATGGCCTCGCTCAACCATATTAAAGTGCTTGGTAAGCAAGACTTTATGGAAATATTTCCGCATTTTAGCGGAGACAATATGGGCCATGATCCACTAAAAATTCTCATCGATATTAGTCAATTGCCTTATTCGTTAAAAGATATTCATAAATTCCTGCTGGATGAAATTGGGCTAGAAATAGAAAAATACACTCACAGTACTATCTTGGTTTTACTGACGCTTGGAGGTACGCGTTCGAAGATCATTCGTCTGTACAATGCATTAAAAAAACTCGACAGCGGTAAGGTAAAACTGTCAACATCGACGCGTCGCTCCCGCTTGCCGGAGAATTTACCTGCCATCGACCTAGCGTGTATTCCAAGCGATGCTTTTTATGGCGAGCGCGAATCTGTGCCTATTAGCAAAAGCAACAACCGCATTTGTGCCGGTTTAGTTACGCCATATCCACCGGGCATCCCACTGTTGGTTCCGGGGCAGCATATAACTGAAGATCATATAGAGTATCTGAAAGAGTTAGCGGGACAAGGATTGACGATTCAAGGAAGCTTCGATGGCGAGATCTATGTTCTTAAAGGCAAGGTTAAGAAGTAAAGCGTCTTTTGGTCATAGTCTTTTTACTGAGCAGCTGTGTCGCTAGGCATTGCTGCTGTATAAAGCGTTATTGAGTTAATTTTTGAATTACTATTTTAATGTTTAGCTGTATTTTATTTAACGAATAAATAGCTTAGCCATAGAAAACGGTGTTATTAGTATTAAAAGGCTCAACAGATCTGTTGAGCCTAACATAACGAGTAACTTACCTTAGCTTACTAACAAGCTATTTTTATGAGCTGTACCGATTTACACAATTTAAATCGTTAAAACATTGCTCTAGTCTTGCGGCCATATGCTGCTCTGTATGACGAAGCCATACGCGAGGATCATAGTATTTTTTATTAGGCTTGTCGTCCCCTTCTGGGTTACCAATTTGCCCTTGTAAATACGCTTGTTTGTCTTGGTAATAGTTTAAAATACCGTTCCAACACGCCCACTGCGTATCTGTATCGATATTCATTTTTACTACGCCGTATGTTAACGACTCTGCAATTTTATCGTACTCAGAGCCACTACCGCCATGAAACACAAAATTGATTGCGTTATGCTCTAAGCCAAATTGTTTTGCTACATAGGCCTGTGAGTCTTTTAATATAGTAGGAGTAAGCACAACATTACCCGGTTTATATACCCCATGAACATTGCCAAATGACGCCGCTATAATAAAGTTTGGACTAATACGACTTAAGCGCTCGTAAGCGTAAGCTACATCTTCTGGCTGGGTATAAAGCGCAGAACTATCGAGATGTGAGTTATCCACCCCGTCTTCTTCACCACCGGTACATCCTAGTTCAATTTCTAGGGTCATGCCTATTTTTGCCATGCGCGCTAAGTAACGTTCACATATTTCAATATTTTCTTCTAAAGATTCTTCTGAAAGATCGATCATGTGCGAACTAAAAAGCGGCTTGCCAGTAAGTGCAAAATGCTGCTCGCCTTCATCTAATAAACCATCAATCCAAGGTAATAATTTTTTTGAAGCATGATCGGTATGTAGCATAACCGCTACACCATAATGCTTAGCAACAGAGTGAACATACTTAGCAGCACTAACCGCGCCAAGTACAGCCCCTTGGTGTTCAGGTAGCGACAAGCCCTTACCACAAAAAAACTGCGCTCCACCATTTGAAAGTTGAATGATAACCGGTGACTTCATTGTTTGCGCGGCTTCAAGAGTTGCATTTATAGACGAGGTACTAACAACGTTAACTGCAGGTAATGCATATTGATTTGTTCGGGCATGCTTATATACCGCACTTACTTCATCGCCAACTATAACGCCAGGTTGAATAGTTGTAGCTAAATAATTCATTATAGGTTCCTTACTGTTTTAAAGCTTTTATACAAGCATCTGTAATTGCTCGCCAGTTTTGTTGCTCTACTCACCCTTTTTAGCAACGCCTGTTACGGCAAAAACTAACAGAGCAAAAAATACAGCCGATAAAAAATCAATACCATCACACAAAGATGGCGGAAAATGTTTTTGCTCATCAAAGCCGTATTTTAACGCCATAATATCACGGTATTAAAAACACCGGGCAATACTGGCACATTACAGTTAACAAGTTTGCTGAGTGATTTTGGTTACGTAGCAGTTGTACCTATTAAATCGGTACCCACTGCACATACTTGCTCTAGTATAGCTGTATTTATGACTGTACCTGTACCTACTTTACGCTTCGGCTGGTGTTTTTATTGCTTTTAATACCTCAACTAAGCTTGCGCCTTAGTAGAAACAGAGCAATTAGATTGCTGCACGCTAAATAAATCCCATAGTGAAATTGTTTAAGAGGTTGTGCAACCTAGATGTATTGCAAATCTATATGAAAACCATAGAATGTGCATCAAGACTTACTACTGTTATATTTTCTGGCCTGCGCTGAATACACAATTATATTTTGAGTCTCAAATTGCAGTGTTTTACTCTGTGTATGGCCAAAGTAGCTGCTAAGCAAACATGCGATATATTATAAAAATGAGTTTTAGCTTACTTTTATAATAAGCGCTATTTTGCGCAGTCTTCGTCATGTTGTAACAGTATTTTTTAAATTTAAAGACAATCCAAGGGTGCTTAAATGCGTTTATTACACACTATGTTACGTGTTGCTGATTTAGAAAAATCAATCGAATTTTATACCAAAGTACTTGGGATGAAAGAGTTACGCCGTGCAGATAACGAAGAATATCGTTATACCTTAGCCTTTGTTGGTTACGGAGACGAAAAAGACAATACGGTATTAGAGCTAACCTATAACTGGGATCAAGACAGTTACGACTTAGGCAATGCTTATGGCCATATAGCCATTGAATTTGATGATATTTACAAAACATGTGCTGATATTAAAGCTGCCGGTGGCAATGTTAGTCGTGAACCTGGGCCTGTAAAAGGTGGTACTACTGAAATTGCTTTTGTAAAAGACCCTGATGGCTATGCAATTGAGCTTATTCAGAAAAAAGAAGATATGAGTCGTTTTTAAATTTGTATTAAAGCAAGTAGGTTTAAATTAAAAAGGTGCTTTTAGCACCTTTTTTTAGCGCAATTGACTGTCTTTACTGCCTCGGCGATTAAAAGCCCCCACTGTTGCGCTCTTGCCTTCAATTGCTTGCTGGCATGCAACACAATAACGAACACCGGGTAACGCCAATCTACGCGCTTGAGGGATCGCAGCATCACATTCTTCGCACAACTCAGCACTTGAGCCTGAAGCCAAATTACTGCGAGCGTACTGAACAGCATCGTTAACACTTGCGTCTATTTGATCTTGAACTGCACCTTCTCGTGCCCATCCACTTGCCATATATAACCTCCTAATGAGTTGGACGTTTATACTTATAATAGCTATTAACAGCTTTATTGGCACTGAATAGAACAAAAAAGCCGCTTGTAGCGGCTTTTTGTTTTTAATCGATTAATTTTAACAGTTATAAACTGTAATCAATCACCTGCATGCCTAACTTTTCAAGCTCAGGGCGCAAGGTTTTGGCATCACCAACAACTAAATAAATCATCTCTTTAGTGTTTAAATGTTTTTTAGCTAAGGCGTTAACTTCTTCTTTGCTAATATTACTAACAATTTCATTTCTTTCTTTTACAAAGCTAGGTTTTAAATCAAACTCTAATATTTGTGCTAAAAAGCCAAGTTTTGCATTAGGTGTTTCGTATTTAAGCGCATCTTTTTGGTTAATAGCTTTGCGCATAAACATAAGCTCTTGGTCTGTTACACCATTTTGAGCGTAGTTATTAAGCTCGTTGGTAAACTCTGTAATAGACGCAGCAGTAGAATCTGCTCTCACCGCTGCAGAGGCTGTAAAGCCACCTGATGTTTTATCACCCCAAAAATGAGAGCGAGCACCATAAGTGTAGCCTTTATCTTCGCGTAAATTTAGATTGATACGGCTGTTAAACGTGCCACCCAATGCAAAGTTCATTAAGTTAGCTTTAAAAAACTCACCGGTAATATCTTCAACCATGCCACGCTTACCAATACGAATTTCTGATTGCGGTGCGCCAGGCTTATCAACTAAATAAATTACATTTGTTTGTACTTTTGGCTCAGCAAAATTTAAATCAACGCTTGAAGCTTTGCCCTGCCAGTTTGTAAGGGCAGCTTTAATTTTAGGTTCAATTGTTGATTCTTTTAAATCAGAAACAATAATAACTTGGGCACCCTGCGGTTTAAAGTTTGCATTATAAAAAGCTTTAACATCATCGAGCGTAATGGCTTCTATACTTTCAACAGTACCGCTACTTGGTAGTGAAGCTATGTTATTTCCGTATAGTAATTTGCTATACGTATTAGAGGCTAAATAACCTGCATCTTTCATTGAATGTTGGATGTTTTGAATGCTTTGCTTTTTATTACGCTCAAAGTCATCTGCATTAAATGCCGGTTTAAATAACTTTTCTTCTACAAGCTTTAATGTTGCATCTAGATTTTTAGTTAAGCTAGAAACATATACATTTGTATGTGTTTTATCAGCGTATATGCTTACTTGACTACCCAACTTTTCAAGCGCGTTACTCATTTGCTCTGTGGTGTAGTTTTGCGTAGCCTCACTCATTAGCGATGCAGTCATTGACGATAAACCCACTTTACTCGCTTGTTCATTATACAAGCCACCCGGAACTTTAATAAAAATAGCAGTCGTTGGCGTTTCGGTGCTTTGAGTACCTAATATTTTAATACCGTTTGCAGTATTAGCTTGCCAAAGTGCAGGAACATCCACAGCAGGATTTGCACCGGCCTCTGGATGAACACTTCGATCAAATGTATCAACTGCTCTTCGTGCCACTAAATCATCAGCTGAAGTGGTCGATGGCCCTCCAAAATCATGCGCTTTAGGAGTAAAGTTGTCTGGGGCAGCTATAAGTTGAGTCTGCCCTTCTGGCACAACACTCATAATAACGGCAGATTTACCTTTGATATATTGATTAAAAACACGCATAACATCAGCTTTTGTAACTTTGTTATAACGTGCAATCTCATCTTTAGCTGAGTTTGGGTTACCTGTAAACGTTTCTGACGCGGCAAGTTGAGAGACTTTTCCTGATACGCTTTGCAGACCAAAAATTGCACCCGATTCTATTTTAGCTTTTACTTTATCTAAATCATCTTGTGTAACACCACGCTCTTCAAATTCAACAAATGAATCACGAATAATTTTTTCCATATCAGCTAACGTTTTTCCTGCTGTAGGATTAGGTAAAGCATAAAGACTAATTGAGCATGCTAACTCTTGGCATGGATGGTTTGCACTTGCTTGAACTGCAAGCTGGTTTTTAACTAGGTTTTTGTATAGTAATGAATTGTTCCCCCCACCTAATATTTCTGCAAGTATATCCAGCGGTGCTTCATCTTCAGAGCGAGCGTAAGTCGTTGGAAAACTCATACTTAATAAAGGTAAGTGAACCTTATCTTCCATTGAAATATATCTATCAGCATTTAGTGTTACCGCTGTTTTTTCTACTTTAGGTATTGCAGGGCCTTTTGGAATTGGCGCAAAGTATTTAGTAACCAGTGGTAGTATTTCATTAGCGTTGATGTCGCCACCAATGGTAAGCGTTGCATTATTAGGGCCATACCACTTTAAAAAGAATGCTTTTAAGTCATTCACATTTACACGGTTAAGGTCATCCATAAAACCAATTACAGGCCAAGAATACGGATGCCCATCTGGATACATTGCTTGAGCAACACGCTCACCTAAACGACCATAAGGGCGATTATCAACGCGTTGGCCGCGCTCATTTTTTACTGTTTCGCGTTGTACTTCAAATTTTTCTTGGGTTACAGCATCTAGTAAAAAGCCCATTCGATCAGCTTCTAGCCACAACATTTTTTCTAATTGATTTACAGGTACGGTTTCAAAATAATTTGTTCTATCTGAGTTAGTTGTACCATTTAAAGTACCGCCTGCTTCAGAGATTATTTTAAAATGTTCCTCATCAGCAACGTTTTCTGAGCCTTGAAACATCATATGCTCAAAAAAGTGAGCAAAGCCTGACTTACCCAACTCTTCGCGAGCAGAACCAACGTGGTATGTTACATCAACGTGTACTAAGGGATCTGAATGATCCTCATGCACAATTACAGTTAAACCGTTATCTAGTTTATATTTTTTATACGGTATGTTGATTTCACCTGCGTTTGATTTCACTGATTCAATAAGTGTAACGCCTGGGATTGATGCTTCTGTAATAATCTTTTTATCAACAGCTTGAGTTGAGCTATTACATGCAGCTAACCCTGATGCAAGTAAAACAGCAAGTGCGATTTTTGTGAGTTTCATTTTTTAGTCCATATTTAAATTAACTCAATGAGTTTAAAGACTAATTAAAAGTACAACAAGGAATATGAAACAATTGTAAGATTGGTTTTGTAACGAAGTGTAAATAGATAGATATAAAAATGAAGTGTGAAATGAGGGTATAAATTTGTAGTTTTATTCTTATAACACTGCACTAGCTTATTAAATAAATTAAGCGGCATTTACAAGATATAATTGTTCTTGATAACGTCATGAATAGAACGTCTGGTATCACACTGCTTTATACAATACTTAAAATAAGTAAGTGGCGTCCCCAAGGGGATTCGAACCCCTGTTACCGCCGTGAAAGGGCGGTGTCCTAGGCCTCTAGACGATG
>NZ_JBEOOE010000055.1:0-12720 GCF_040308885.1 Pseudoalteromonas sp. 120-MNA-CIBAN-0494 | reverse complement strand
TGGATGAGGAGCATGCTTCGTTCAACAAGGTATTTATACGATACAAGCAACGTAACGTATAAATACTAAGACGTTAAATGACCCAACGTGAATTAAATAACAATATAATAGACGTAGAGCTTACAAAAAAAGCTGCTTACTTCACGCGTAAGGGTAACTAAAAAATGCAGACACAAGTAAAACGCATGAACAAAGTGGGCGATACGGTTTTCTTAACACCTACGCCATTACTTAGTTACGAGGAGTTGGTGTTAAAAAGCTTAGGCTCGAATACCTATCGCGGCTTTCATCGTAAAAATAATAATTGTTTAGGCGCCTCACATACCTTTAGAGATGTGTTAACTAAAAAAAAGGATTATTTAATACACGCACTCAATAACCTCACCTCTGAAATAGAGTTAAACGAATTTGCCAACGAGTTATGTAGTGAGCTACAAAGTGAACTGAGTAAAAACATTAAGCCTTCGCAGTTGAAGTCGTTTAATAAAATACGAAAGCCCGTTGATATTGTATTTGAGCACTTTGTAGCAATGGGGGAAGACTTTGCACCAGCAAGAAAAACCGTCACACCATGGCTTTTTTACCCCTGATAGCCAAATATTTCAGTCAGAATTTATATTCACTACTCAAGAAGGGAAGGCTCGAGGCATTAAACGCAGCTTCACTTATAAAGACATTAAAACAGCGCAGCACTACGCAGATATACAAAATTTTTTAAAAGAGAAAATGGCAAAAATAGGTTTAAACCACCGTATTTATTTTGATCTGGTATGGAATAACCGCTTTGAAAGCAACGGCACCAACTTGTTTTTAACTAACCCAAGCAGGAATCGCTAAAGAGTTAAGTGTTCATATATTAAAATTAAAACTAACAGCTGATAGATATTTGTTTATTAATGACTTTAATTATTAAGTAAAAAATAAACTATTAACCACTTATTAAGTAATTACTACCCGTAAACTAAGGGATTAGGAGTAAGGCATGTTTGAAGGATTGTTATTAAACGCTGATTTATTATGGCCAAATGCATGGTTAGGGCGTTCATTTATAATTATTATGGTACTACTTTTTGTATTTGCTGTTGGTTGGGTGCTTTTACTAAAACATAACAGTAAAAAAACGATTAAAAAGGTTGAAGAAATTGTAGCAAACCAAACTACAGAGTCTCTTTACGATAATATTGCTGATATTAGAGATAAAGCTAAATCATCAAACGATGACGTAGTTAAAAACCTTTGGCGTGAGTTTGATGAAAGCTTGGTTTTAGATCACCGTGAAAAAGGCGTATATAACACCTTAGATGCAGAACACTTTTTTAATCCACGAACACTGGCCTCGGGTATCACCTCAAATAGATTACTAGCAGCAGCTCCCTCATTTTTAACCGCCATTGGTGTACTCGGTACTTTTTTAGGCTTAACTATGGGCTTAAAAGGGCTGCACATGGAAAGCAACGAAATAGAAGCGCTTAAGGGTGGTATTGCAAGCATGATTAACGGTGCCGCAATGGCATTTGTTACCTCTGTTTGGGGTGTGGGGCTTAGCTTATTACTTAATATTTATGAAAAAAACACAGAACGTCGAATAATTAAAAAGGTAGTTAAAATTCAGCAGAAAATTGACTTTTTATTCCCTCGTTTACCTGCTGAAAAGTCACTTGTTGATATTTCTAAAAGCACCAGTGAAAGTAGTGAAGCGCTGCAAGAATTACATGAGCGTATTGGCGACCGCCTGCAAGAAACTATTTCAGGCATGAACAAAGACATGCAAGAGGCCTTTACCAATGCACTTAACAATGTAATGGCACCTGCTATGCAGTCTTTAGTAAGTAATGCCAGCCAACAAACTAGCGGCGTGTTGGAGCATTTAATTAGTAACTTTACTGAAAGCATGCAAGCGGCAGGCAGAGGCCAAGGCGAGCTTATACAAAAGTCGACTGAACAAATGCATGAGGCAGTAAGTAGCCTGAGCGGGCAAATGAGTGCAGTGCTTGAACAAAGTAGTAAACAAGCTGAGTTAATGGCCCAGCAACAAGCGGGGGCATCATCGCAATTTAACCAGCAACTCGAAGCAATGCTGAGCAAAAGCGAAGAGCGCCAGCAGCTTATGGAGCAAAAGTTATTTACGGCTATTGAATCGCAACAGCAATCGCAAGCAACGCGTGAAGCAAACCATGTAGATAATTTACAGTCGGTATTAGGTGGTTGGTTAACTGAGCAATCGCAAACTCTTAATAAGCTTTCTGACTCTATGAGCCAAGTACAAAGCGCTATGGGCGAATCGAACCGTGGATTTGTTAATGAGCTTTCGAGCCAAAACGAAAAAACAACGGCGCAGCAACAGGCGTTTACCAATGGCCTTGAAACAAGTTTACAAAGCTTTATGCAAAGCTCTGAGCAGCGCCAAAAGGCGCTTGAAGAAACGTTCAGCTCATTAATTAACAGCCAGCAGCTTGAAGCCTCTAAGCGAGACTCAGAGTACCGTGAACAATTACAATCGCAGTTAGGTAAATGGCTAGCACAACAAGACCAAATGCTTACCTCGATGACTGATGCTGTAAAACGCACGCAAACGCATATGGATTCGGTTATTGCACAACATAAAGACGTTATAGGGGAGCTTAAAACGGTTGCTGAGTCATCAGCTACAAGTAGCCAAAACCTGAGTAATAGCGCAAACCAAATAGGGGTGTTATCGGGTAATCTATTAAAAGCAACGGAGCTGTTTGATACGCGCTTAGGTGATATGACCGATACAATTAAAGGTATTTCTGCTCAAAACGATGCATTAGCAAGCCACGTAATTGAGCAAGCTAAAGTGCTAAGAGGGCTTGAAACGTCGCTTGTTGCTACAACAGAGCAGTTTGGCAATACGGCAAAATTAGCTCAAAGCGGCTTTAGCGAAATGAAAACACATCAAATTGAGTTTATAAGTGGTGTTGAGGCATCTTTTGAAGGGTTGAGTAATACCTTAGCTAAGCAAGTGTCTGATATTGAAAAGCAAACGAATGAGTGGCTACGCAGCTACTCATCAGAAGTAAATACCCAAGTTAAAGAGCGTATGGAAACTTGGAATACCACAACCCTTGAATTTAGTAACCAAATGCTTGGAACAGTACGCACAATTACTAATTTAGTGGATGAATTGGAGCGTAGCTAATGCGAGTATTTAGAAGCAACCAAGTATGTGTTGACGAAGAAAACCCTTATTGGATGTCGTTTTCGGATATTTTGTCGGGCTTACTTATTTTATTTGTTTTAGCATCTATTGTGTTAATGGTTGAGCTGATGGAAGCCAAACAAGAGCTTGAAAATAAGCAACAAGCATTTACCCAAGAGCTAGAAATGCTGCACATGGCTGAGGGTGTTCGCAAAACGATATTACATGAAGCTGCTGATTTACTGCGTAAGCGAGGAATACAAGTTACGGTTAGCGAAAATGAAACTGTATTAAGTATTCCTAACGATATTTTAGGGTTTGATAGCGCTGCATTTAATATAAGTCCGCAGTTTGAAGGCACTGCACTTGAAATTGGTGAGGTGCTAGCTGAGGTTATAAATAAAGATAGCCGTGAGCAATTTCTTGATACTATTTTTATTGAAGGGCACACCGACAGTAAAAACTTTAACGGTATGCTGGGTAAAGGTAATTGGGGCTTATCGACCTTTAGGGCGATTTCGCTGTGGGAGCTTTGGAGTAAGTTACTACGAGACCAACATAATTTAGCGGCTATTAAAAATAAAGATGGCAACAAGCTTTTTTCAGTGAGTGGCTATGCGGCAACGCGAAGGATGGTGGCTAAAGAGCTAACAGAAAGTGATTTTAGGTCGAACAGACGAATTGACATACGCTTTACCATTCGCAGGCCTACTAGTGCGGAATATGAAACGGTGAGAAGCCGTTTGGAGATGCCTTAATTATGCTGCTTTTACCTCCTATTCCTCAGCTTTCAGAATTTAACTGGGAGCGTATTTCACAGCAGTGGAGTAGCCTGACTTTACAAACAAAAAAAATTGCTGATGGTGCAGGGCAAGGCGAAGAATTTAAAGTCCTTGAGCAACAGATTAATCGCTACGTTATGTACGATCAAAAAGAAAAGCTTAAACAAATTTTAATTAAGCGAAAAGGTGTACGTGTTTTAACTCAGTTATGGATTGATAAAGAAGAAGTAAGAAAAAACTCATTAAACGAAGAAACAATAGATTACATTCAAGCTAAACATCCCAAACTAGGTATGTCGTCGTTAATGAATTTAATTTCGTTAGTTTATCGTTATTTTGATGCACTGGTTGATGGCAATATTTTTAACAGATTAACGCAGTGGCTTAAACAGCAAATAGAGCAACGTTTAAAAGATCGCAAAAATACAAGCGACACAATTTTGTCTGTGCTTAATCAAGCTAAATGGCTGTTTGATTTAACAGCTCCTAAGGCGTTGGTTAACCTTGCCAAACAAAACCACTTAGACTTAAACGAACAATTAAAAAAACTACGCTTAAACGAGCTGCCGCAAGGGCGCTTTTTAGATATTTGCCATGCACAATATTACTTAGACACACTGAAAGAAATTCCCGTTGGTGAGCAACATGATGTGCTGCATGAGCTATTAAAACAAGATGTTGCCACAATGCCTTTTGAAGAAGGTAAACGAATAGGGCACATAGCGCTTGAAATTATTATTGACCGCTCTGCTGGTGCACCAAGTGAAATATGGCAAAACTTTGTACTGAATTTAGCTGGCGATCCGCGTATTGCTAATACAGCTACAAATTACCGCCAGTGGTGGAAGCCCATTGGTGAGAGTAGAGTAAAAGCAGTAACAAGTTGGCTTGCCAAAGAAGACTTGCGGTTATTTTTAGGCGCTATTGAAGAGTACGCAAATTACACCGGCGATGAAGCGTTAAATAGAATGTTCCCCGCACGTAAGCGCTTTTTAGAAGGGCTTTATGAACATGGGTTTGTGCGTAATGCACGGCTAATGCTTGGAAACCAAGCCGAGCATACAGTTAAGCGAGTGCTAGGAAAGAGTTTAACAACCAGTTATATAAACCTTAGAGGAATGACTCAAACTTCCATTATTTATTTAGATTGCGGTGATTTTCATATTATTGAAGGTTCACACAACTTTAAGCTTTGGATTTATATGGGTTTACCTAGTGAGAAGCTTAACGATTACTCTTTGAGTGAGTTAAACCATTTTGCTTTAACAAATAGCTTTCCTCAGGAATTTAAAAAGAACTATCCGAAAGGCGAGTTAATGCCTATTCAACACTCGCCGACTTCTTGGCAAAAAAATGCTATTGATTTTTTAACTCAAAATGGCATTGAACTCGATTTAGAAAAACTATTTTATAAAGACGAATACAGAAGATATATAAGTCGGTATGGATTACCTGTTTTAGGAAGTAAAGAAAAAGTAGAGATAGAAGTAGAAGCAAAAACGGAAGCCACTCAATCGCTGGAGTCTTTAATTTTGCATGTACTAGATGTACATCAACCTATAAATAGTAACTCAATTACTAATATCTTAGCGCAGGAGTTTGAGCTTCGCAAAAGTGTTCACCAGGTAAATTTTGCACTTTACTCTTTACGTACAAAAGGCAGGGTCACCTTAAACTCTGAAGAGTTATGGAGCCGTTCGCTGTAGCCCACTTCAGAGAAAAGCATGAACTTTAGGAATATTAAAAAGGGATTTAAAAATACATGTCACTTGTTAGTTTGATAAAAGGGCTTTTGCCTAATAATAAAAATAGTCATTTAGCGGACGATAAATACTCCTTAGTATATGACTCGTATGGCGTTAATTTTGCCACTAATGAAGCTACATTTCATTGCCTAAACAAAGGTGAGGGTGCAAGTAGTCAGCTTATTCAGCATGTAGTACTTAAAATGCTTGAAGAAAGACATATTGCTGAAACACTGCCTAATGGCTTTAGGCTTGATAGTGAGCAAGCATGTTTATTAGACCCAGAAGATGCAGACGTTTTAGGGTTACCGCCTTTTTTTAATAACGACTTTGACGTTGATATTCAAGGTAGAACAACTAAAAGTAGCTTTTCGCTGCAGTTGTTTGCAAAATTTGAGCAGCAAAAATATCCAGTAAAAAGAAAAGGACCGATACTTTTTTTTAGTGAGCAAACACAATATTTAATGACGCCAGAGCAGCTTAATGCTGTTTTAGCCGTAGAAAAACATTCGTCGCTTACGCCCGATGACCGCACTGAGCTAAATAATGTGTTGGCAGTTGCTAAGTTACAGCAAGCAGTTAAAGATGGGTTAAAACTAGATTTAAAACATTTTGATAAATTTGATTTAGTACAACCACAACAAATTACAGTAACAGCAAATCAAAAAGTTGATGGTAGCCTAGAGCTTAGCCCAAGCTTTGGTGATGGATCATCATCTGAAGACTTACAAAATCGCTTAGCTCAGTTACAGGGCGATGGGCAAGTAATGCGAATAAAAGACCGCATTGTTTTACTTACTGACGATAAAAAGCAAGCTGTTAAAGAAGTACTACAAAATAGAACCATTCCTGCACATAAAGTTGCCGAATTTATTAAAACCCCTTCAGCTTTTTTAGATGCGTCTATTCTTAACCTCGATCTTGGATTTTCTCTGAGAGTTGCTGGTATTGGCAAAATGGTACACATTCCTTTTGGTCAAGACAGCGATGGCAGTAATGGCTGGTTTTCGACAAATACAGACAGTGAGCCACCAGAGCGCTTAGTTAAGTTGCTTGAATGCGAGGAAGATGTTGTATCGTTTGAGCAAAGTTACCAGCAAGCTAAAGGGCAAAATGCAGATAGTGTTGTTGTTGATGATGAGTTAATTGACATACGCGATGAGCAGCGAGTTAGTGAAACACTCGCAGAGGTAAGAGAAAATTTAGCAAACCCTTCTAATGACTCAGATACGCCTGAAGTTGAAGATACTCTGGTTCGTAAAGAGCAAGTTTCTTTGTTACTAAAAGATGCGGAAGAACATAATCAAGACATTGTAAATAAAGTTGCGCAGTTAGACCGATCTATTAGTTTTGACAGAACTAATTTAGCGCGAACACCTTTCCCTCATCAAGAGTCTGGCATTAGCTGGATGATGTCGTTACTTAAGTCAGCTCAATTAGATAACCATGATGATATGTATAGAGTGCAAGGGGCTTTACTAGCCGATGATATGGGGCTTGGTAAAACCTATATGACGTTAGTTATGCTGGCTGAGTACTTGTCGATGCAGCAGCAAAGCAATAAATCCGAAAAGCCCATATTAATAGTCGCTCCACTTAGTTTACTGGAAAATTGGGAACAAGAGGTTGAAGCTACTTTTAAAAATTCTCCATTTAGAGATATTAAAGTCCTGCAGTCATCCAGGGATTTAAAAGAGTTTAAAGTTCAAGGGGCTGAACGAGAGTCTATGCAGCTTGCGACGGTAATGAATGATTCGCATGCTGATCATAAATCTATTCGTTACGCTTTGCATGTTGGGGCTGATGCAGCAACAAAGCGTTTAGATATGGATAGACGTGTTGTTATTACGACTTATCAAACGCTACGGGATTACCAATTTTCTTTATGTGTTATTGACTGGGGAATTGTAATATTTGATGAAGCTCAAAATATTAAAAACCCAAATACTCAAGCAACACGTGCAGCTAAAGCACTAAAAGCTGATTTTAAATTACTAGCTACAGGTACTCCTGTTGAAAATAGTTTAAGCGAGTTTTGGTGTTTAATGGATACAGCGCAACCAGGGCTATTAGGCGATTGGAGCTATTTTAGAGAGCGCTGGATTAAGCCAATAAGTAGTGCTAATGAGGAAGAAAAAGCAGAGGTGCGTTTAAAAGTTGGTAACGATTTACGTAATGCTGCTGGGCAGTTTATGTTACGCCGAACCAAGGAAGACGAGCTAACCGGAATGCCTACTAAAACAATAAAAACAGGTATTCATAAAGACTTGGCTGACAATATGGCATTTGCTCCAGAGTTAGCTCGTAATATGACCGGAGGTCAGTTGCTTGGCTACAACCAAATTGTTGAAGATTATAGAAAGGAGAAAGCAAAAGAGCAGGGCGGCGGCCATGCTTTAACAGTATTACAGCAATTAAGGGCTGTTAGTTTGCATCCAAGGCTTGATGAGGTTTTTAAACAGCCACCTAATAATGCCAAAGAGGCACAGCGTAATTTACAAGAGTCTGAAAAGTTACGCATGTTGTTAGATATATTGTCAGATATAAAAAACAAACAAGAGAAGGTAATTATTTTTGCGACAACTAAAAAGCTCCAGGCTGTTCTTAAAATATGCTTAGACAAAATTTATGAGCTAAACATTCATGTTATTAACGGTGATAGTAAAGCGATTGCTACAAAAAAAGATCAGCTGTCTCGTAAAGGGATGATCACTGACTTTGAAGCAGGAGAAGGCTTTAACGTTATAATTATGTCGCCTGTAGCGGCAGGCGTTGGCTTAACGGTTGTTGGTGCAAACCATGTAGTTCATTTAGAACGCCACTGGAACCCCGCAAAAGAGGCTCAAGCTACAGACCGCGTTTATCGTATTGGTCAAGAAAAACCTGTGTTTATTCACTTACCCTGCCTTTTACACCCAGAATATGATTCGTTTGATGTGAATCTAGACAAACTACTCGCAAAGAAAACCATGCTAAGAGATGCGGTAGTAACGCCTGAAGTGGTGAGTGAGCATGAGCTAATGTCGTCAATGGGATTGTGAGGTTAAGTGGCATTAAGGATGAGCTTACTACTTTGCAAGCTTGTGAAATTAATTTCGAAAGATAAAAGCATAATATTGAGAGCCGCTACCATCTTAGCGGTCTCAAATACAAAAATAAGTTATTATTAATTGATTATAAAAGTAAATATATTTAGACAATTAGGATAGTGGAATATGGAATCACCAGAGATTTTTTTAAAAGAGCTTAACAGTACTTTACGCAGATTAAGGGGGGCATCCAATGTACTTGCTAATGAAGAAATAGATAAAAAATTATTAGCTGTGATGCGTCGGTTACTGTTAGCTGAAATATTAGGGAATGAGTGGATAATTGCAGTAGGTGGCTCGCAAGGTGCAGGCAAAACAACTTTAATGTCTAAAATTTATGACTGTGGAGATTGGCTACAAGGCAACGAAGGGCGCGGTGAAAAATTACCCGTTATGATTATTGAAACTAATGAAGTAACTGCACCGCAGGGCTATGTAAGACGTTTACAAAAAAGTGATATTGGAGATCAGCTATTAATAAAAGATGTACTTATAAATGTCGAAAACTTTAATCAAGTTATAACAGACCCTTCAGCAGAAGATTTACTCCCAGTCTTAAAAGTACCAAAACGTTATTTTAAGAGGGAGAATCAGTCTTGGCTACTTTTACCAGGCTATGAAAAACAAGATCGAGATAATAAAGATTGGCAAGAGTTAATGCGTCAGGCAATGATAGCTGCAGGCGGTTGTATAGTTGTTACAGACGAAACAAGAATGGCAAATCAACAACAGCTTGATATTACAAAGGATATGCTTGCAAATGAGTTAAAGCATTGCGAACCCTGTGTTGTTATTTCTAAAACTGAATCATACAAAGGAAACTCAGATCGCCAAAGTCAACTCAAAAATAGTGCAATGAACACTTTCAAAATAGATGAGAGCCGGATTGATAAGCAGATAATATTGACTGGAACGGATGATTCTGATTACTGTGAAGAGTGGATGCCGAAATTAGTTAACATGATTGATGAACTAAATTATACAGGGCAATCGAATCGTGTTTTTCAAACTAATAATCTAGCACAGTTAATTGGCCGAGATTTAACTAAAGTTTTAAATAGTATTAGATCTAAGGCTAGGCTTATCTTTAATAGTTCTGAAGCAACAGAGAGTGCATTAATGTGTAAAGAGCTTCTAGGTGAATTTGATGACTCTGTTACATTATTGAGAGAAGAGCATAAAAAAATTGCAAAAGCGCATGTTGATCGGAACCGAATAAATGCGGCTAAGAAATTAGACGAAAAATTATCTTTAGAGCATGAAGGCTTCAAAAATTTTATTACAAGTTCACTTGAAAGTACAACAGAAAAAAAGACAAAAATAAAGCAAACTGTTGAAGAAGCTTGGCAACAAGAAGGAAGTAACTTTCTTTCTGATTATGCTAGTCAATTAACAGGTTTGACTTTAGAAAAATTAGGACCAGTAAACAATTCTGAGATAGAGATAAGTAAAAATGAAACCCCTAAGTTACCGAACACTAAAAAACTTATTGAACTTGGTTATGCTGGGAGATCAGGTAAGCCAATTCAGTTTAAAGTATTAAGTGAAGAAATAAAGAACGACATCAAAATAGTACTAAGCCATAACTCTAATACCAGTAGCGAAACAAGTAAAAAACTAGCTGAAAGTGTAAGGTTGATACCTATTATATCCCTTGAATATGCGAGGTTGTCATACTCTGTGCCTAAGTTGTTAGCTGATGAACTTAAATTAAAGATGAATGATAATGGTGAGTTAATAGAGCAGAGTGTGGAGGCAATTAGTAAAGGCGCAAATGAAGGTAGAAATGCTCTCAAAGCTGTCGCTGCTTTATTAGCTGTAGACGTGATTAGTGATGGTGATTCAGACATACTAGGTACACTTTTTGGTCATACTAAAAACAAAGAATCTGAAACCAGTTCGAATGATTCTGCAAGCGAAGAATCAACCAATGAGCCAGAAGGTGGCAGTGTTCCCCCTGTTATGCTTCACCCTGCTGCCATTGCTGTTACTGCCGTTGTTGCTGCTTGCTATGTAACAACCAAAGCTGTATCTGGGCTCAGGAAACAAGAGCAAGAGTTAAGTATTCAAGCACACTCTTTGCTTAATGCAATCTCAGATTCTCACTATGTAAACTTTTGCAGCAGTTTTGATGAAGTAATGCGCTCAGCAAGATCTAGATTAGAGTTTACTTTACGACAACGCTATCATTTAGATGAGCACTTAATGCGTAAGGAAAGATTAACAAAGGCTTTAGCTGATGTAATTGTTTTATCAAATGATCTTAAAGCTGAAATTGATTCTTCAGCAAGCGGTTTAAATCCATTATTAGTTGGACACACAGCTGAGTATGATTAATGATTGGTTAACTGAATACTGGTCTGAGTTATATCTATCAAATTTGGGCTGGGCGTTTGATGCATACGAGCGATTAATAAGCTCTATGAGTCACGATATAAAAAAAACATTATCGATGAAAGGAAAGCAGGTAGATCCTTTTGTAGTTGTTTTCGGCAAGACTCAAGTAGGAAAAACGACACTTCTTCTTGATTTACTCGGTATTCATTCAGATCAAATAAGTATAGTTTCCCATGTACTAAGGGGAGGAAGAGAGGCTGGGAAGTCAGCCACTGCAACAACTATGGAATACTGTCGTTCTACAAGTGAAGATTGGGCTCTAACAATCAACTCTAAAAAAGAGTTCTATGCTGCTGAGTCCGATATGATATTAGCTCTAAGTGATTTAAGAGAGAGTATGGAAAATGAAACTCAGTCTTTTAATTCTCCATGTATTGTAGATATACCAACACGTTTCTTTTCTATCGCTGCTAAAAAATGCGCTAATATACGTATTTTAGATTTACCCGGTGATAATCCTGCGAATGCTACAGAGCAAAAGCATGTATATGCTATGGCAAAAGCTTATCTCCCTTTTGCTGATTTAATTTTATTAGTTGGAAGGGGAGATGATTTGAGTTTTCTAAACTCAGAGGCTATGAGTTTTCCGGGGCTAGAGAATTGGCAAGCTATGCTTGGACGTTTTCGTATAGTAACGACATTTTCTTATTCAGCTCAATCAATAAGAGACCTAATTCGTAAGAAAGAAGAGGTTAATATCAGTGATATTAGAGCTAGACTGATTGAGCAAATTCAGCGCTTTGGAGAGCTAAGTAATGAAGGTAAAAATCAGAATCTATTTTACCCTCTTGAATTTGGAAATAGCTGGCAGAATCTAGAAAAGCAGGAACCTGTACTTTACAGAAAATTAAAACCATTAATTAATGGGCTTCGAACAACATTAATTGATGAAATACATGCTTCTGTATCGCCTGTTAGTCGTCTTCGAAATATGCTCGATAGTCATGTAAGGATCGAATATATTTATAAAAAGAAATTAGAGAGGTTGAAACAGGACGAAAAAAAAATCATCAGAGAGATTCAAGCTATTGACGAAGATGCTCAAATCTATAAAAAATTAAATGAACGAGAGCTTGAACAATTAAATAAAAAAATTAAGTTAATTGAGTACGGTACAAGTGAAAATTTAAAAAGCAATATTAATGACTTGATAGCTGTTTATAAGAGCGAGTGTCACTCTAAAATTGATAGAAATCCCGAGAAAGAAAGTGTTATTTCTCTCAAAAGGTTGATTCTTAATTATAAATCTCAACTGAATGAAATTGAATTAAATTTAAGCCAATCCTTAATTGTAAATAATAAAGCATATTGGAGAGATGTTGAGAAAACTTTTATGGAGCCAAGTCCTAGCGTGATTAATAATGAGGTTCGATCTATTTTTGGTCAGGTGGAAAAAGATTTAGATAAATACTTTATAAAAAAATACCTATCAATTAAAAACTACCACCATGATAAAAATAAAGTAGAAACGTAAGCGCGCAATTAAACCCACATACCAATATTAATGCTACCTATGCATAATTTACTCAGCATATTAACCTGAGGTA
>NZ_JBEOOE010000054.1:0-13080 GCF_040308885.1 Pseudoalteromonas sp. 120-MNA-CIBAN-0494 | reverse complement strand
ACGACTGTAGCTCAGTTGGTTAGAGCACTACCTTGACATGGTAGGGGTCGGTGGTTCGAATCCACTCAGTCGTACCACTTCAAAATAAAAAATCTAAAGAAAAAGCACACCCTACTCTTGCAAGCTCGCTCCAAAGGTCAGCGATTCGAGTCCACTTAGTCGTACCAACTAAAAAATAATTATTATATGCAATGATCCAGTTTCGTTATGTTAGTTCCAAGCTAACCTAATTACATATACAATTCTGGAAGACTATTGATATTTAATCTGGATAACCAAGAGTTGTAATTGAGCCTAAACTATCAATTACTATTTCAATTTCATTACCTTCATCACTTTCTTCTATAAGTCTAGAGCCATGCGGATATATAAGCTTTTGATTTGTTGAACCTCGAAGTCTTAAATATGTGTTTCGTAATGATTGCTGATAGCGCCCCGATATAATTAGGTCACTATTTTCATATAAAGCTGACCAATAACCTTTGAGCTCGAGTTCTCTTTGTTCAAAGCCTGTATAAACAACATTAGTCAAACTAGTATTGTCTTTTATCATTTTGATTAGCCAAAGCGTATTATCTGCTTGCTCAAGCGGTTCACCTCCTAAAAAGGTAATACCACTAATTTCGGGTGTATCCAAAATTTGCTGATAAAGTTTTTCTCTGTGTATAAGGGTTCTCTCTCTATGCGGCCACATTTGAGTATTCCAACAGCCTTTGCAACCCAAGCTACATCCTTGTAGCCAAATTGTAAAACGAGAACCTGGACCATATATATGAGTATGTTCTTCGATATGAGCTAGATTAAAAAAAGAATTACCTTCACCTATATTAGTCATAAATTAAATATGCCTAATACAAACAAGCTGAATTTTGCCATTAATGTGCTTTTCTTTTACGGTATAACCTTGAGCTTGAGCTTTTGCTATTGCTTGTTGTCGAGTCGCTTCCACCCTCGCCTTTCTTTGCTCTTCAATTTCTTTTCTTTCTATCTCGGCGAGTTCTGCTAAATGACGCTCATACTCACACAAATACTCTTGCTCTAGCTCCGATAAGAAGTCAGCGACTTTTTTATAATGCTTTAAACCTAGTACTCGTGCATTATATTGATCTGCATCATGCCTTAATACCCAAAGCTCACCTTGCTTTCTAAAGTGCTGATGTCCATTGTAATCAACCCTATTAGTGACTATGTCACCACACTTAACACTATTATTTCCCTGAAAGTCACGTATATTTTTTACAGTTATATATTTTGGTTCATATCCTAACTTAATAAGCGCCTGAAAAAGGGCAGTCTCTAGTACAAAAGGCGTGGTAGTTTTAATAACAGCACTCATTAACCGCCTCGCTTATTTTCGACAATATTAACTGCTTTTACAGTTTGTGATTGATAGTATTCATCAGACTTTTTTAAATTTTTAATGTTAATCTGCTCACCAAGAAGCTCAACAACAGCAGTTATACAAGAATCACCTTGAAACCCTTCTGTTTTGGCATTGACTTGGCCTTGCTCATCAATCGTTATAATAATTTGCTGTTCAGGCATAAATATCACCATTTTTAAAGGTACAAACTATTGCTTTTAATCGAGACGCCTCTTTATTCGCAATCTCATATTTATCTAATGATTCAATCACTAGATACCGTTTACCTTTATCTTGCATTAATGAAAAATCATCATCTGGTAAAGATTCTGAAGGCCAAATAATTTTTAACTGTTTTTTACTTTTAAGTCCGAGTTGTTGATCTAACGACTCATCTAAGCTTTCTGCTTTTGGTTTGCTGCGTTCATGCCGGTCAAGCTCATCATTGATGGTTGCTAAACTCTTTTCATGATTATCAGTATTGCTCTCAATATCTAACAGCTCTTTATGGGCTTTGCTATGTTCAGTAACTAAATGGTTGTAGACTTGATATAATTTAGCGTGTTTCTTTCGATTTTCTTTCTTTGAAAAGAATTGTTTGGTGCTGTTTAACTCTTCTGCCTCCTTTGGTAATGTCGCTGTATCGTCTTCTGTTTTCTCACTTCTGTCAGTTTTAACTTCCTCACGGTACTTGCTTTCTATTTCTTTAAGTAACGTTTCTAGTTTTGGTCGCTTATTTTTAATAAGTTCTTTCGCTTTACTCACATCGTTCTTAGCTTGCTCTTTATCCGCTGATAATTGCTTAATTTTTTTATCCCAAATATGTTCTTTTTCAGCCAAATTGATCTGCTGAGATATTTGCGTTTTATTCTGATTTAGTTCTAATACAATTTGAGAAAAATCATCTTCTGCCTTTTTTCTCTCAGCAGGTGTTGAGTGTAAAAGGTTAAACTTTTTGAGCGCATCTATTCTTTCAATCAATTTTCTATGTGTCTGATTTTGCCCCAGAATAAATTGACTCAATAAACTTGCAAACGAGCGAGTCCTACTTTCAGTAAGTTGTTTACTTGAGTTATTTAGCGTGCTTTCCGCTTCGGAGAGTGATTGCTGCCACAAGTTATTTACTTTCTCCCACTTATTTACCAATTCATCAGCGGTTGCGTTTTTTGGGCAATAAGGAGGATGAATTATTCCAGTGAATGAAACATGTTGCGCAGCAAATTTATCAGACCAATTTGTTTGTTTCGAAAACAAAGCTTCTGGAGTTTCATTCAAAAATTCTTCGATTGATTGGCAATAGTGCTCTTCCAAAGTAATAGTTTTGCGTTGCTCTATGGTCATTAATTCTTCATTTGTATTATTAGCAGACACAAATTTAACATTAACAAGCTCAGATACATTTGGTTTTAACGCCAGTACCCAACAAGCCTGCTCAGTAACCTTATTAATAGATGCAGTTACATTATTTTTTTGAGCTTCATCAAGCTGAATAGCCCAATTTACTTTACCTGCAGAAAACCCCTTCGGGAGTAACCAAACCACCTCTTCACTTCTTTCATCATCTTTAGCTTCATAAACAATATTAGGATAGTTAAAGTCAGTTAAAACTATATTTACTGAACTTTCTTTTGCGATACTATTTAGCTCGGCAAGTTGCCGATTTGAAATCAGCATAGCGTCATCTGTTATCTCAATTTTATTTGCTAAAGCTGATGCGTTAACTGTTGCTATTGTTGTTTTAAATGATTTCCTATTAAAATAACCATCTAATTGATATTCATCATTTAAGATAATCCTAACATCTGTTGGTTGTGCCTGACGCCTTGACTCCCCTATATATTCGTACTGTGTATTATCCCAAAAGTGTTTACAGAAGCTTCGGTAACTATCATCAATTTGATCTAGTGTAAGATCCAAACAATAGCCACTTTCATCTAATTCCGTAATAACAACACCGCGTTTATTAAAGTACTGATGATCACTTAAAAATATCGCACCAGCCTGAGCAACACCAGTGCGAACTAAACAACGTGATTTAAGCCGATCTATCGCTGTTTTGTTTTGTACATCATCACCTAAGCATAAGTAAACCCGTATGGACGGTTGGTTATCAACTAGTAACTGTATTGTTTTGATAGTTTCACTATCAAACAGAATATCTACAGAAATAATTAAAGTATGTTTGGTTTCTTCTATCTGCTGTATCAATTTAGCTTTGTTAAATACAGTAACAACATCACAATCATAAGCCGATTCAGTATTAGCATTTTTAGATACAAATTTACTGCTAAGCTTTTGTTCACTGTAATCTTTTTCGAATTTAATTTTTTTGGGTGCTAATGTCGTCATTACACACATTCCCTGTTATATTCTTCAACGATGTCTTGGAGATATTGTGGTAAATCCCTCTTATCTAAAGGGGTAAAAGTCGGTGTGCCATGCACGACCCACTGCCTATTGTGCTCGCGAGCAAAGTCTAAACTTGCACTGACTTTCCAACACTTTAAACCTGCCGATGTAAAAAACAACCAGTAACGATCATGATTATCTGGAGATTTATCAATAAATTTAGGCTGCCAACTTTCAGGTAATTTCTTTTTGTACATTTGTTTCAGTGTTACAAACAAACCTTTTGATACACCTACTTTAATGGCGATTCTCGTCAAAAGGGCTTGTTGATGATCGGATGTAAAATAACGATCTGAGATAATTATATTTTCTATGTGTCTACCATTAGTTAAATGGTTTATAAGTTTTGGAAATTCGAACTCGGCGCCATCATCTAATGTTAAAGCAACGCCAAAATCAGCTGCTAGATGTGGCATTAAATCGAAACCTGCAGCCGCTTGCCAATAGCTAGTAGCTTTACCTTCTGTGCCTAATATCGCTAACATCTTGTCAATCTGTATAGGTGTAATATCATGTGGGGTTAATCCTGGCTGAGAAAGCCAGTCCAATTGCGCTTTTTCTGCATGTATTAACGCATTATGCTTTTGCTGGTAAAAATGTTTGCACCATGCTTCTAGCCATTTCTCTCCATCACTTAAATCCATAGGTGAAATTGGCAATGACTGATGCTCTACTATTTTAAATGAACCAAAACGAGTTGAATCAACTGTTTCAAAAGGAAGTGTTTCTAACGATAAGCCGTTAAGCGTTTTTTTCTCATCAATTGTTTCACTAAAAGGAAGGGAGAAATATTGATATTGATTGTTCCACTTGCCATTTAACTGCTTACCTATACTGTCCATTAATTCTATATATTGGTTGTGGTTAGTTGGTAAATTGAAAGAGAATTCTTTTCCAACAGATGACGACTTATTACCCCTCCCCTTACTGGGAACTTCAATATTTAATTTCCCACTAAGAGTAGTTTTACTGTGCGCTGTTAACTGCCAATTTAAATATGCGCTTGCTTTATTATAAGTATCGCAAAGCACTTCAATGCTTTTAATCGCAACCTTAACCGACTCAATTGAGATCGATTTATTATTTTCTATCGCTAAGTTGGTAGTAATAACCTGCTCAGTTAAATATTGATTGATATCACCACGATAAGATCTATATTGATTAAGGTCTTTTGTGGCAAAGGCATCGATACGCTGTATTAAAATTGGATTTTTTACCAATAATTGGTCATTTTCGGCAAACCAAATATGAAACAAACCTCTTTCGAGAGTAGGTAAAAGTCCCATTTTTAAAAACTCCTTTCCCCTAGCTGTGAGCTCCTTATTGCAGTCGATTAAGGCTAGTTTTTTTAAATACTCAAGCAGCCTAATTGGAAGTTCAGCTACTTTTCCAAGCGCATCAACAATATCTTGACGCTTAACATAAACCTCTAGCGTTCCCAACAAAGGCAAGCACACTAAATTAACCTTTCGGTTTAATGTAAACAAAGGACCGTTACCATTACTACGTGCTTTTTTAGAAGGTTGTCGCATGTTTTCAGGATGACCTGTTCTAGATCTATCCTTGGTAATGTCTGGTTTTGTTTTCTGTAATTGTTCTTGCAGTGACGAATTCATTTAACTTTCCTTGGTAAGAGCGCTTTAGCCAGATTTTTAAGCTCCATAGTTCGGCTATTATTAGCAAAATAATCATAACAACCGACAATCGCTAGCTGATATCGGGCTCGTGTAATAGCTACATTCAGCCGGTTAGGTGAATCTAAAAAACCATCTCGATAATTATTCACCATAGATAGAAAAACCAAGTCTGCTTCTTGCCCTTGAAAATAATCAACAGTAGCTAATTTAATAGGCTGCCCTTTATATTCAAATTGACTATATTTTTTATTGTTACCCGGCAGTTTTTGTAATTCTTTTCTCAATGCTGTTTCTTGTCCCTTATAAAAGGTCAAAATAGCGATACTATAAGGCTGCCCTTCATCGTTTACACGAGCTTCCCCCCAATCACAGAACTGTTTTAATTCTTTAAGGATCTTATCGACTTCGGCTTTATTTTTGTTTTGACTTACTTGTGCATGTTTACTATTTTTAGGAATATCTAGCCAAGTAGCATGTGATTCAAACCCCAAGTAATCCCACTCTCTTTCAACAGCAACACTATCTCCATTTTTAAGTGATTCACCACGATAAAATTGCTGCCCTGGAAATTTAGAAATAGCTGGATGCATTCGATGTTGATAGCTTAGCGTTGTATGGCGTTGCTGTTTAATACCCGGAGTAAAACCTGAATTAAGCGTATGCGAGATATCTTGTTTTCGCTTTTGTAATCCATTACCTGATAACGCTTCTAATACTGAGGGAAATGCCACTTGTTGCAGCTGAAAAACTCGCCCTTCGCAATTTATACTTTTCGGTAAGAGGCGTTCTATAGTTTCTTTATAGTTTTGAGTTTTGTTATCAAAATTATGTGATAAACGTAACCAATATAACCTTTCTAGTCGCCAACATACCTCCTCTGCCCAAGATTTTTCTTTCAATTGTTTATTAAAATGTGCTGCCACCTCTGATGTTCCGTTGATATTAACGCCACGACTATGAAGTTTTTGGTCGTTATTAAATGATGCTTTATGTGAAAATGCATGAGCACTCGAATGCCAGTCATCTGATAGCCAAATGCCATCAGCGGGTATAAAATCATTAATGTTTTGCAAACAATTATCAGCAATAAAACATAGGTTATACTCCCAAAGTAAAATTGGACTCGAAGCGTACTCCTCTATATTTGATGAGTCTATCACTAGGATACGTTTATATTCTTCGTCTATTTTTACTCTTTGCGCAAGCTCGCCCTTTAAGGCTTTAGCTTCTTGTGGTGATACCGTTTTTATTAATTGATTTGAATAGGCATGATGGCTTTTCTGCCCGGCTCTTAACGCTTCTAGTAAAAAACATGCTGTTTGCAAGTTTTTATCTAACGTTTGCGAAGCATGCCCTCTTCTCCCAGGCTTTAATATAAGGTTTTCGAGGTTTGCAACTATCTGTTCTCTATCAGTAAATGGGGAAAGTTGGCGGATATCTCCAACTAAGATATGTTTAGCCGCATAGCGAGCAGGGACCAAAAATTCCTGAAAAGGGGTTTTACTGCACTCGTCTATAATCATCACATCGAAAGCTGGATCATAAAGAGGTAAATTGACCTCTTTATCGTTAAATAACCTCATTATACCTATGGTGGTCCCACATATGAGATTAGCGCTATCAACTAATATTTGTTTACTGATATTTTCACTTTGAACCAAATTATCAAATTGGTAGTGTTCAAGTCCTTGAGCGTTATGAGCATCACCTATTCTAAGTGCAAACACTTCATTAGTAAGTTGTTTACTGTCTATACGCTCTAGAACATTATTTATTGCAGCATGAGTTGAAGCTGTCAAAAGTATTTTTTTACCTTGACGAACTAACTGAACAATAAGCTCTAAAATGGATGTTGTTTTCCCTGTTCCAGGCGGGCCATCAAGAATTGCAAAATCAGGGGTAGCCAATGCTTTCTCAACAAACTCTCTCTGTTCTAAGCACCCTTTAAAACTATTATCAGTCAGAATTTTCCATTCCCCCTCTTGAAGAGGTACAAACTTTACATGCTGCCAAGGTTTACTTGCTTGGTATTTAAATAAATTCAGTAACCCATGCTGTCCTGAGTGAGGAGCAGATGCTAAAGCTGCTATAGCATCTTGTTGCTTGCGCAATTGAGAAATATCAGCTTTGGCCTTTATAGTTTTATATATAGGTAAAACGCTTTGCTGTTTAGTTTGTTTTGATTTAGCCAGTAATAACTGTTTCTCTTCACTATTACTTTTTATTACGTGAAATGACTCGCGGTTATTATTCTGGTTAGATTCCAAAATAATCGCGTTCTCACTAAAAAAATAATCGAGTGCAGATAGGCCGCTATCATCGTTATTTTTAGGTTCAATTAATTGTATCCACTGCTCTTGTTTATTTTCTTCCTTAATATCAAATTCAAGCTCTGGATGAGTACCTAAACTGCAGTGGCTTAATTTTGTTACATTGCTATGTTGAGCGGTAATAGTGACATTGTTATTGTTTAGAGAGAACTCCCAATCACTTTGTTTTAATGGTTTCCCATTACTATCAAATAAGCTCTCAACCGTTAAATTCTTAAGCTCACGAGCAGTGATATCTTCAATTTTAGCGCAATCATAATTAGGCTTCATCATTGAAAGCACTAACCAGTTAGCAACGTCCTTTTTTACATGAGTTGCCAATTTAGAATCAGAAAAAGTTTTTATGGTCTCAAATTTTACGGTTGAATCATTGAGTTTGGCTGTTCCATTTTTTTCATTTAATTGCCCAAACAGATCAATAACTAAATCATTACAAGTATCAATGCTGTAACTTTTTTCATCCACTATCACTACATCTGTGTTTATAACAGTAAGGCTCAAGGGTACTAATGTAATTGTATAACCTAACCAAACTATTGAAGTAATAACTTCACTGTGCTCTATTTTAATTTCATAAAAATCATTACGCATTCTAGAACCAGCTACTTTAATTTTTTGGCTTTTTTTACCTTTGCCAACGGTTACGGGCTCATCAAGCTCAACTTCAAAGTCACCATCTAAGTTATCGTTGTTTAATCGGTACCAATCTTTATCTGGATTGATTAAACGAATACGAGTAAGAGGTACTATTTGATATATATTTTGCTTTGGTTTGATAATAAATTGCAGTTGAGCAAGAGCTTCCCATTCACATGTTACTTCTTTATCTTTAAACGCCGTAATACTGTTAGATAAATAATTACGAAAAGAGGTTAGACCATCACTCACGTTATCCTGTAATTTTGCCGACTCAGATTCATCACCGCAAAGTGATAGATAAAATGGATTCATAGTAGATTACTCGAAAGGATTTTCTATTTCAGATTTTAAGCGAGTCATTGATTTTAATTTATCAGTGATTACTTCTGGTTTTTGTGAGCTTGCTCGCACTGCTCGCCCTTTGACCCATGAACGTGTTTTATCGATCAATTCGTGCATAGTCATTGATATAGGTGTAGTTACTGCAATTGCTGATTTAATATGTTCAAAGTTAATATCAATGCCATCGTCAAAGGCCATAAACAACGCCTCTTTAATCACTTCTTCTAACTCAGCCCCAGTAAAGCCGAGTGTTAGTTGAGCCACTTTTTTTATCTCAACTAGACTTAAATTATCTTCTCTGCTTCGCTTTTTTAAATGAACATTGAGGATATCTTCCCGCTCTTGCTCAGTAGGTAGGTCAACAAAGAAAATTTCATCAACACGCCCTTTTCTAAGTAACTCTGGGGGCAACTGCGCAATATTGTTAGCTGTCGCAACAACAAATACAGGCTTTTTCTTTTCTTGCATCCAAGTCAAGAAGCTACCAAGCACTCGCGCTGTAGTGCCTCCATCTGATGAACCAGAACTTTGAATACCCGATAACCCTTTTTCAATTTCATCTATCCATAAAATACTGGGAGATAGTGTCTCTGCTAACTGCAATGCTTCACGCATATTCGATTCTGATTGACCTACGATACCGCCAAATATTTTGCCAATGTCTAATCGTAGTAAAGGTAATTGCCAGGCATTCGCTATTGCTTTAGCTGCTAAGCTTTTACCTGTACCAGGCAAACCTAATAAAAGTAAGCCTCTTGGCTCCTCTAAACCAAAATCTTTTGCGCTATCACCAAAGGCAAGCTTTCTTCGTTTAAGCCATTTTTTTAGGTTGTCTAGACCGCCTATATCATCCATTGTGGCACTTGGATGGAAGTACTCTAAGTGGCCTTGCTTTCTTATGACTTGTTCTTTTTCTCGAACAATGCTTGGAATATCAAGTTCATTTAATCGCTCCTTCTCACAAGCAATTTTCGCAAATGCTAACTGCGCTTCACTTGTAGATAACCCCAATGCTGAATTAAGAAACTCAGTACTGAAAGAGCAATCTCGCTCATCTAACTCAAACTTTTGTTTAGCTTGTTCTGCAAGCTTTTTTAGTTCTGATATATTAGGCAAAGGCATTTCAAAAACTTGTGTATCTTTTACCAACTCAGTAGGTAAATCAAAAACAGGTTGTGACATAATAATAGTCACTTTATCTATTCGTCGACCAGCAACAGCTACGGCAAAACTTCGTAAGCGTGAAATATTTTTATGATCGAATGTACCTATGTGAGGGTGAAAGTCTTCAAGGAGTAAAATACAGTTAACTGGAGTGGTTAAATCATCTTGATTATCACCAATTACCCACTCAAGTACTTCGGAGGGGGTATCTACATCTTCTATTAGTTCTTGTTGACTAATGCCTTTTCTTAAACCTTTACAGCTATCCCAAATGAAAGTTTCCAGTCTTAAAGTGTCTGCAATTGAGTTAATCGTTGCCCTAATACGGAGGGTATCGTGGCTTATAATTTGTACAATCGGTGCACCTGCTTTAACAGCAAGTGTTATTTGTTTTTTGAAATCCATACTAATCCATGTAGCATAAAAAGATAATTTTTGTAGCCAAGTATTATCCTTAACCCATCTGAGCCATTAAAAAATACTAGACTTCCAGTAGCTATTCTATATTTAATTTAATAAAAATAAGTATTTAAGAACCTGCAAGAAAGAAAAATTAATTACTGAGTCTATTTTCACAACCGTAAAAATAGATGTCAGGCAACTAACTTTAAAAAATACCAGAACAATTGTTTTATTCTTGTTTGTAAACTCATTACTTATTCCTTTAAATTACTGCTAATGCCTTGTCTGTTGCTTGTGCTAACGCTTTAAAAAAACGCAAACACTTTTCAAGCTCATCTTTTTTAATTATTTGTGGTTGAGTAATATCAAGCTGTGCGCGATGTACGGCCTCGCCCCGTTTAGAAATCCATTTATTCAGCTGCTCTCTGGCATCTTTTGGTAACACATTAGGCCATGACCATTGCTCAGTAACATCTACACCAAAAAACTCTTCAAATAGCTTTTTGGTTTTATTTGAATTTGGGTTATGAAAATACTTTAAACGTTCCTGCAATTGCTTTTCTGCAAAGTGGCCAAATTGAGAGCCTTTTATCAGGCTAAACTTGGCATCAAAAATTTCAGTTACCACATCTTCAACATAGGTTTCCCATGCTGTTAGCGTCATTATTAAGCTCGCTTTTTTTAAAACATCATACGAGCATAATTCTGGATGGTTATTTAACGTTTCAAAGCATGCTAATAGTTGTTCTGCTTCAGATAGGGCTTTATTAAAATTTTGTAATGAGAGGGTCATTTTCTTCCTTAAATATTTAACTAACAATTAGGTGTTTGTTAGTACTGCTTTATTTTTTGTAATGCTATACAAAAATTTATAAAAATATAATTTCACAAGCTTGCGAAAATATATTTAGTTTGTTTTAGCTTTTTTATAATCACTAAAATTAATGATATTACTGTTATCAATTATATCGTTTGGCGGTTTAGCATCTCGTTGCTGTGCAGTGATAAGCGATTGGCAGTAACTTAATATGCGTTCTATCGGTATAAACCTCTCTTTACGACCAGTTGCTTTATTGGTAATACGTTTCGGATGAGTATTTAAGTATGTTGCTAATTCAATAGCAAGCTCTTTAGATAACTCATAAAGCCCCTCTTCTTTGAGTGTTTGGGTAACCCAAAGTGCGGCATCGCTAATATGCCCGCTTATACTTAAATCAGTGTTTTTAACCCAGCGCAGGGTGAATTCTATTTTAGATATTTCACTTAATAGCACGGCGATGTCGCTACGAGGTATTAGCTGATACACCTCAAGTATTTCTGCCAATATCAATTGCCATTCATGTGCTAAGCGCTGAGTTAACTCCTCTTGCGATAGCTTTAAATTAACCGGTATAAAAAACGTAAAACGGCTATTCGCTTCACAAACAATGATTGTTTTTTCACGAGATTTAGAGCTGTTATCAATAATCTGCAATTGCCAGTTAAAAACATTACTATCGCTAATGATGGTATTTACCCCTGCTTGTTTACCAGGCTCATGTGGCAAACGAGGTAAATCAGCTTTTAGATATTTATTAAGTGCGTTTGAGGCGCTGAATTGGAGTTTCATTCTGAGCTGTTAATAGCTAAGTGTTTGAAAACAATAATAAGAGGTAGCAATTAAAGCTGGCACTAATAAAACGAGTGAAAATAAATTAATCTTTTTGTTAACTTTAAATATTAAACCTTTAATTTCATCATTTTTACTAGTCAATTCCAATGTTGCTTTCTCTTGTTCTTCAATAATTTTAGCTATTTTATTATTAGTGTCTTCTAATCCATGGACTAATTTATCAACCTTAGAATTTAAACAACTATTCCTATCTAACAGTTCTTTATGACGCTCATCTATCTTGTTACTAAAAGAAACCAACATACCTTTAACGGTATCACTTGAGCATATTATTTCAGACACCGCACCATCAATAGACTTATTAAAAACTAACAGCTGTTGTTCAACTCTATCTTTATTGTCACTAATAATTTCTGCGCTATTTTTAGCTATATCGTTTAAAACACGCTCTTCTAAACGTGAAATTTTTTTTGTTAATTGTTTTAATAACTCATCTTTATCTGCACTCACCAAATCAAGCTTTTCATTGGCCTCCTCTAGCGCATCCCCTACAGATAAAATATCATTTTTTAATCTTTCCAAGTCATTGATAACAGGAGCAAGTGGTTGCTTAACGATTTTCACCATTAACTCAGTTAATTGTTTTTCTTTATTATTAATCTCACTGTTTGTAATCATATTCTAATCACTTTTTTCCATGTAAAAGCTTTAACGTATCTCTCTGAGCACTTAATTCACAAAATGAGATTAACTGCATAAAAGCATCACATTCATCATCTTCATCTAAAAATGCATCAATTTTTTTTGTTTTTAATGCATGATACTCTTGCTCCAATATATTAATAAAAGTTTCAAACTTTGTTATATCTTCCTTCATTAATTTTTCAGTATTTATAACTCTTATTTTCAACTTGCTTAATACATTATTTTTTATATGAGATTCTTTCTGTAGCTTTCTTTGTTCATCTTTGTTTATCAATATGCTCGCTTTAAGTTGTCTTTTTTTATTGTTATTTTTTTTGTTCATTGTATTAATTGCTTTAATCCAAGAATTCTCCCACTGCAAAAGGATAAATTCTTCTGATTTTTTCCTAGCCGTTTCTACGTAAGCGCGCATTTAAGCAGTGCGCTTAGCTATAATCGAAGTCTAGCTGCACATTCCACGGCATTAGGTCGGTAAAA
>NZ_JBEOOE010000053.1:0-13478 GCF_040308885.1 Pseudoalteromonas sp. 120-MNA-CIBAN-0494 | reverse complement strand
TTAGCGTTAATATCGGGTGTTGTTTTTAAACGAAATTTATAAGCTTTGCGAATAACCATACTGTTATTATATACAGTATGATTAAAAAGGAACAACCCACTTAGTCGCTTCGCGACTATTGCCTTATATCACCGACCTAAAGGAGCGGTGTATTACGGCAAAAGTTGATAAAAAATATTAATATAAGTATTGCTGCGGCTAGCGCATGATAACGTAACGTTTTAAATTCCAAATTATGCTGTGCTTTTTTTGATCCTTTCAAATAGTGTAGCACTAAAAAAGCGCAGACAAGCTGCGCTTTTGATGTTTACATTTAATAGTAATATTAACCAATAGGTTATATTTAACTATTTTGCTCTCTCGCAATAGCACGATATGCAATATCAGTACGATATTCCATGCCATCCCAGCTGAGTTGCTTTATTAGCTCGTAAGCGCGTTGCTGCGCTTCGGTTACGGTATTACCCAGTGCGGTGGCACATAATACACGTCCGCCCGCAGTTACTACGTCATTACCGTTTTGTTTAGTACCAGCATGAAATACTTTTTCGCCAGCAGGGTAGTCAACCTGTAAACCCGATATAACATCGCCTTTAGGATAATCACCAGGATAGCCTTTAGCGGCCAGTACTACACCAACGGCTGCACGTGGATCAAACTCAATGGTGGTTTTATCCAGTTCAACACGATTAGCCGCTTCAATTAACTCGACTAAGTCTGATTGCAAACGTAGCATCATAGGTTGAGTTTCCGGGTCGCCAAAACGACAGTTATACTCAATTACTTTTGGCGTGCCATCGGTATCTATCATTAAGCCAGCGTATAAAAAGCCTGTGTACGGATGACCCTCGCTCGCCATGCCCTCTACCGTTGGGTAAATCACTTCGTTCATAATACGCTGATGAATTTCATCGGTAACTACTGGCGCAGGTGAATAAGCACCCATACCGCCAGTGTTAGGGCCAGCATCGCCATTGTAAGCGCGTTTATGATCTTGGCTAGTGGCAAATGGTAATACGTTTTTGCCATCTACCATCACAATGAAAGACGCTTCTTCACCTTCTAAAAACTCTTCGATAACTACGCGGCTACCAGCATCACCAAAAGCATTACCCGCAAGCATGTCACGAATAGCATCTTCAGCCTCGGCTTCAGTCATCGCAACAATAACGCCTTTACCTGCGGCTAAACCATCTGCTTTGATTACAATTGGCGCGCCTTTTTCTTTTAAATAAGCAAGGGCAGGGGCAACCTGTTCAAAGGTTTGGTAATCGCCACTAGGGATATTGTGACGCGCTAAAAAGTCTTTAGTAAACGACTTTGAGCCTTCAAGCTGAGCTGCGCCCGCTGTTGGGCCAAATATAGCTAGGCCGTGTTCACGAAACTTATCAACCACACCTAATACTAACGGGATCTCAGGGCCTACAATAGTAAGCTCAACATTATTTTGTTGTGCAAACTGAAGTAAACCGTCTAAGTCGTCAACATTTATTGCAACGTTCTCAAGTTTTGGCTCAAGTGCTGTGCCCGCATTACCAGGGGCTACAAATACTGTGTTTACTTTGGTGTTTTGAGCGGCTTTAAACGCAAGAGCGTGTTCGCGGCCGCCGCTGCCAATGACTAAAACATTCATGGCGAAAAATTCCTATTTAAAGCGGTTTTTTAAATTTCAGCGTCATGCGGTCACTCTCACCAATAGCTTTATATTTATCGGCATCTTGCTCGCCTAAACGTAAGCTTGGTGGTAGCGTCCATACCCCTTTAGGGTGATCGGCTGTATCTTTTGGGTTAGCATTTATTTCACTACTAGCAACTAATTCAAACCCAGCTTGTTTAGCTATTTCAATTACGTAGCTTTGCTTCATGTAACCACTGCTTTTTTGATCGTCATCGGCGCGTGCTTCAGGCAATCTATGCTCCACTACACCTAAGGTGCCACCTGGTTTGAGCGCGGTATAAAAAGATTTAAACGCACTAAGTGCGCCGTCTTTATTTTTACCCATATACCAGTTATGCACATTTCTAAAGGTAAGTACCATATCGGCGCTATTTGCAGGGGCAAGTTCGGTGTGAGTAACAGGAGCAAACTCAGTTACTATTACTTTACTAAAACGTGGGTCTTGCGTTACTTTTTGTTCAAACTCAGAGCGAGAACGCTGATAAAAGCCAGTCGCATCTTTTGGAAAATGCGCGGCGTAAAATTTGCCATTATCTTTGAGTACAGGCGCTAAAATTTCGCTGTACCAACCACCACCGGGCGATATTTCTACCACGCTCATATTCGGCTTTAAGCCAAAAAATGCCAGCGTTTGTGCTGGATGACGAAACTTGTCACGCTCACTGTTTTTAGCAGCGCGCTGCTCATAATTAAGTGCATTAGCAACTAATGAGTTTTCACTGTGGTTATGAGCCAAGCTTGCTGCAGAGCTAAGCGCAATAGTGGCGACAAGTATAGATTTTAAAGCAAATTTCATCATTTTATTCTTCACTGTTAGTTTAATGAACAATCAGAATACGTTAATTGATTGCAAACAAACAGAGCTAAACTCAAACTTCAGTGTTTAGCTCTATAAGTGATTAGTGGCGGAAGTGGCGCATACCAGTAAGTACCATTGCCATGCCAGCTTCGTCTGCTGCGGCAATCACTTCTGCATCACGCATTGAGCCACCTGGCTGAATTACTGCCGTTATGCCAGCGGCTGCAGCTGCGTCAATACCATCACGAAATGGGAAGAATGCATCCGATGCCATAACTGAACCTTTAACTTCAAGGTTTTCATCTGCTGCTTTAATACCGGCAATTTTAGCCGAGTAAACGCGGCTCATTTGGCCCGCGCCTACACCGATTGTCATACCGTCACGGGCATATACAATGGCGTTAGATTTAACAAATTTAGCTACTTTCCAGCAAAATAATAAGTCTTTAAGCTCTTGCTCAGTAGGTTGACGCTTAGATACAACTTTTAAATCGCCTTGCGTTACCATGCCTAAGTCGCGGTCTTGCACTAAAATACCGCCATTAACGCGTTTAATATCTTGGCCTGCGGCTTTACCTGTCCACTGTCCACATACTAATAAACGTACGTTTTGTTTAGCCGAAACAATTTTGGCTGCAGCGTCAGATACGCTAGGAGCAATAATTACTTCCACAAATTGACGCTCAACAATTGCTTCCGCGGTTGCTGCATCTAACTCTTGGTTAAAGGCAATAATGCCACCAAATGCCGACGTAGGGTCGGTTTTAAAAGCACGTTCATATGCTTCAAGAATATTGCTACCGATAGACACGCCACATGGGTTTGCATGTTTTACGATTACACAGGCTGGTACGTCAAATTCTTTAACACACTCAAGCGCTGCATCGGTATCAGCAATGTTGTTGAAAGATAACGCTTTACCTTGCAGCTGAGTTGCTGTTGCTACTGAAGCTTCAACAATGTCGTTTTCAACATAAAAAGCCGCGTCTTGATGCGAGTTTTCGCCGTAGCGCATATCTTGCTTTTTAGTGAACTGCATATTGATAGTGCGTGGGAACTTTGTATCTTCGGCGGCTTCCTCTGTGTAATCAGGAACCATTTTACCGAAGTAATTAGCAATCATGCCATCGTACTGAGCGGTGTGCTCGTAGGCTGCTATAGCAAGGTCAAAACGGGTTTTATAGGTAGTAGAACCCTTGTTGCTTTGCATTTCGCTGATCACGCGGTCGTAGTCGCTGGCGTTTACCACAATAGTAACGTCTTTATGATTTTTAGCCGCTGCGCGAACCATAGTCGGGCCGCCAATATCTATGTTTTCAATAGCATCTTCAAGGCTGCAGTTTTCTTGAGCGACAGTATTCGCAAAGGGGTATAAGTTAACTACAACAATGTCGATAGCAGAAATATTGTTTTCTGCCATTACGCTTTCATCTTGTCCGCGACGCGCTAAAATGCCGCCGTGAATTTTTGGATGAAGTGTTTTTACGCGGCCATCCATGATTTCTGGGTGACCTGTGTGATCTGATACTTCAGTGACTTTTATGCCGTTATCAGCAAGTAGTTTACAGGTACCGCCAGTTGATAAAATATCAACACCTTGCGCTTCTAATGCGCGGGCAAATTCAACTATACCGGTTTTATCAGACACACTTAATAGTGCGCGACGAATGGGACGATGTGTATCCATTGTAGTTTGATTTCCTCAGTTTATGAGCTAGCTTAGAAGCGGGCATTTTAACTGATAACAACTCAAAAAACGACTTATTAAGGGTGAGCATTTTGCAATTAGCACTTGTAGCAATAATGCAGCTCCTTATGGATTAACTAAGGTTAAACCTTATGTTATGCATTTATTACTAGCATAATTGAATGCTTAACCTAAATTTAGCTTAAAAGGCAACGCCAATCTACATGAATAATACTAACGCTTAGTGACACCAACCAACTAAAACATGAGCATTTTAGCTTATTAAATAACTAACTCAGTGCGTTGAAAATAGCTGCTAAAGATAGGTTTACTAGCTGGAAATCAGGTTAAATAGCAGGCATAAAAAAAGCACCCTAAGGTGCTTTTATATAAATTAACGGCCATAAATAGCTATTAATTTATACCCTATGTATTGGCTTAGTAAGCATGCTTACCAGTCAATACAAAAAGTATTAGTTCATGCCGTATTTTTTAAGCTTTTTACGTAAAGTACCACGGTTGATACCTAGTAAAATTGCTGCACGTGTTTGGTTACCACGTGTATACGTCATTACTTCTTCCAGTAATGGCGCTTCTAGCTCTGAAAGAACAAGGTCGTAAACGTCTTGCACATCTTGACCGTTAAGCTGCTTTAAATAGTGGTGAACAGCTTTCTTTACTGCGTCACGTAATGGCTGCGGTTTCTCGTGTGCCTGAACATGAGGGTTAGTGATAAATGGAGAAGTCACGTTTTGTTCGAACATTATTTAATCTCTTTCTTTCTTAGTTAGCTGCTAGTGTTTTAAAGTATTGCTCTAATACGTCAACTTGTGTAAGTGGGTTGTCGATCGTATTAAATACTCGCCTAAACTGACCATCACGGTCATGGGTTTGCAAATACCAAGATACATGCTTACGAGCAATTCGCGCTCCCATTGGCTCACCGTAAAACGTATGGAGATTAGTTAAATGCTCCATTAAAATACTGCGCACCTCTGCAATAGCAGGTGGCTGTAAATGCTCTCCGGTTCGCAAATAGTGGTCTATCTCCCTAAATATCCAAGGGCGACCTTGGGCGGCTCGGCCAATCATAATGGCATCTGCACCCGTATAATCTAATACCTGCTTTGCTTTTTCTGGTGATGTAATATCACCGTTTGCAACCACAGGAATCGACACCGAACGTTTAATGTCCCTAATCGTGGCGTACTCAGCTTCACCCTTGTACATACATGCGCGTGTGCGCCCATGTACGGCAAGTGACGCTATGCCATAACGTTCAGCTATTCTCGCAATCTCTACACCATTACGGTTATCCAGATCCCATCCAGTACGGATTTTAAGTGTTACAGGTATATCAACAGCATTAACGACTGCATCAATAATCTCTTCCACAAGTTCAGGAAACTGTAATAAAGCAGAGCCAGCGAGTTTCTTGTTCACTTTTTTTGCTGGGCACCCCATATTGATATCTATGATTTGTGCACCATTAGCAACATTGAATTGTGCGGCCTGTGCCATAAGTTCAGGATCAGCTCCTGCAATTTGCACCGCGCGTATTCCCGACTCACCGCTGTGATCCATACGGTTCATCGATTTTTCGGTTTTCCAAACATCAGGATTCGATGATAACATTTCAGACACAGCAAGCCCCGCACCTAAGCGGCGACAAAGTTGTCTAAATGGTCTATCTGTAATACCGGCCATAGGCGCGACAATTACGTTATTCTCAAGTTGGTATTTACCGATACGCACTATATTCAATAGGCCTCTTTTCAAGGGGCGCTAAGTTTACGGTTTTTTTAGCAAAAATCAAAGGCTATAAATTGAACAAAAGTAACTTTTTTTTGCCCTTTTCGTATTGACATTTGATAACCGTATGACAAAGCGGTTTATTTGTTTGAAATTTAAGCAGCTTTTATTTTTAGTATAAAATAGAGATAAATTTTATTTTGTAAATAAATGGTAAAGCCTGTTAAATACAGGCTTCAGATGCTTGTTTTAAGTAAAAGCTCTAAATAGCGTTGGGCAGTGCTTATGCTTTTTTAGTGCCACTTACACGGGTCCAATCACCTTCAATAGCAATGTCGTCCAGCTCAATAAAGGGGGCATAAACATCGGCAACCGATTGCGCTTGCTCGGTTAAAATTCCCGACATAGCTATTTTGCCACCGGGTTTTAATAACCCTAAAATAACACTATGTAGTTCACGTAACGGTTGCGCTAAAATATTAGCAACGACTATATCGGCACTAAATTCAGGTTGGTTTTCTGGCAGGTATACTTCTAATTTGTCGGCAACACCATTACGATTAGCATTATCTAAGCTCGCTTCTAGTGCTTGCGGGTCTATATCTATACCAATCATGCGCTCTGCGCCAAGTTTAATAGCAGCAATGCCCAAAATGCCCGAGCCACAACCAAAATCAACCACGGTTTTACCGGTTAAATCTTGGCTTTCTAGCCATTTTAAACACAATGCGGTAGTAGCGTGAGTGCCGGTACCAAATGCAAGGCCTGGGTCGAGTAATACGTTTACTGCATCTGGATCAGGAATATCGCGCCAGCTTGGGCAAATCCAAAGTCTTTCGCCAAATTGGATTGGGTGAAAGTTATCCATCCACTCACGTTCCCAATCTTTGTCTTCAAGTTGTTCTATTTTATATGTTAGATTTTGCGCAACTGATTTATCTGCGTTTAACAGCGCTACAACGCTATCCATATCGTGATTAGCATCAAATAAGCCTATTACCGTAGTATCGGCCCAAAATTGCACAGTGCCTATTTTAGGCTCATAGATAGGCGTGTCTTTGGCGTCAATAAAAGTAACCGATGCACTACCAGCTTCAACTAGTAGATCACTAATTAAATCAGCGTTATCAGCGTTGGCGTTAATACGAATTTGGATCCAAGCCATGTTTATTTCCAGATAAAGGGGGTAAATAGAAAAAAGGCCGCAAGAGCGGCCTTTTTAGTTTTAATATGTATTAGCCGCTTATTATTTAGCGTCTAAAAAGCTTTTCAGTAAATCAGAGCGAGAAGGGTGACGTAATTTACGCAGCGCCTTTGCTTCTATTTGACGAATACGTTCACGTGTTACGTCAAACTGCTTACCTACTTCTTCTAAGGTGTGGTCGGTATTCATATCAATACCAAAACGCATACGCAGTACTTTAGCTTCACGGGCTGTTAGGCCAGCAAGTACGTCGTTAGTTGCGCCACGAAGCGACTCCATAGTTGCCGAATCAATTGGCGAATCAATGGTCGTATCTTCGATAAAGTCACCTAAATGCGAATCTTCATCATCACCAATCGGTGTTTCCATCGAAATTGGCTCTTTAGCAATTTTAAGTACCTTACGAACTTTGTCTTCAGGCATCATCATGCGTTCAGCTAATTCTTCTGGATTTGGCTCACGGCCCATTTCTTGTAACATTTGACGTGAAATACGGTTAAGTTTATTAATCGTTTCAATCATATGTACCGGAATACGGATCGTTCTTGCTTGGTCAGCAATAGAGCGCGTAATTGCTTGGCGTATCCACCATGTAGCATAAGTCGAAAACTTATAACCACGGCGATATTCAAACTTATCAACGGCTTTCATCAAACCAATATTACCTTCTTGAATTAAATCCAAGAACTGTAAACCACGGTTTGTATATTTTTTAGCAATTGAAATTACCAAACGTAAGTTAGCTTCAACCATCTCTTTTTTCGCACGGCGAGCTTTAGCTTCACCAATACTCATACGACGGTTTATGTCTTTTATACGCTCAATATTTAAGCCAGTGCTACTTTCAATAACACGTAATTTATTCAGACTACGAATGATCTCAGGCTTAACTTCTTCAAGTTTTGCCGAGTACTTTTCGTTAGCTGCAATTTCTAAATCAACCCAAGTAGCATCCGTTTCGTTATTAGCAAAGTGCTTAACAAACGTTTTCTTTGGTAACTTAGCAATTTGTACTGCTTGTTTCATGATAAGACGTTCTTGAACGCGAACTCTGTCCATCATTTCACGCATGTTATTAACCATGCGATCAAATTGCTTAGGTATTAATTTAAAGGTTTTGAATAACTCACCAATTTCAAATATAGCGGCAAGAGAATCTGGGTGCGAGCGACCTTTAGCTTCAAACGTTTCACGTGCTTTATTATATAAATCACGTAAATTTTCAAAATGAACACGTGCTTCTTCAGGATCTGGTCCTGTGTCTACTTCTTCTTCGTCTTCATCATCTTCGTCGCTGTCGTCATCGTCTTTATCGTCGTCATTAAGTTGTTTTGCACTTAATTCTGAACCAATATTAGTTGCCGAAATTGGCGCTGTGTCTTCATTAGGATCAATAAAGCCAACGATAATATCGCTAAGGCGCATTTCTTCTGCTTCAAACTTATCCCACTGCTCGAGTAGGTAAGTAATTGCTTCAGGGTATTCAGCAACCGAAATTTGTACTTGGTTAATGCCTTCTTCAATACGCTTAGCGATTACAATTTCGCCTTCACGGGTCAGAAGTTCAACAGTACCCATTTCACGCATGTACATGCGTACCGGATCCGTTGTGCGGCCGATCTCTTTTTCTACGGTCGCAAGGGCTGCAGCGGCAGCTTCAGCTGCGTCTTCGTCTGTCGTTGTTTCTTGCATCATTAGTTCATCGGCATCTGGCGCGTTTTCGCTAACCTTGATACCCATGTCATTAATCATGCTAATGATATCTTCTACTTGATCTGAGTCTATAATATCTTGTGGAAGGTGATCATTTACTTCTGCAAAAGTTAAGTAGCCTTGCTCTTTACCTTTTAGAATCAGAAGTTTTAATTGTGACTGAGGAGTTGGATCCATAGAGATTTTTTCTTCCACTCTGATAAGTTGATACAACAGGCGCCATCATGTAGTTTGCCTTAAAGCTAAACTAGAATAATGTGACGCAGTGAATAGCGTAGTATAACAGTTTAAATCAAATTTGACTAGCTGTTAGTCGCTTTTAACGCTGTCATTAACAAATGACATTCAAGTCTTTCATCGCTATTTAGACCTTGCGTCTTATCCTTTATTAATAGGGTCTCTAGTCGATAATTTAAACACTGATCTTCAATAAATTTAAAAGTATTTTGAAAAACAGTCTCTAAACGCTCTTCATTTATTTGATGTTGCCACGTTGCCAGCTTAGTTAGCGGGTCATAATCGTCAGTGCCTCTAAAGAATTCGAGCAACTGCGCTGTGGTAACATCTTCTTTTTGCAACGCTTGATGTTGTAAGCGCAGTAGCAAACCAATGCCGGCAATATTCATTTGTGCTAAATCGGGCAAATAGGGCACGCTTTTAGCCATTTGCGGATGTTGAATTAAAATACCGATTGCTTGGCGCATGGGGGTTATTTTAAATTTTCGCTCAATTGAATGCTGTTGCTTAGGTGTTTTTAAGCGATTATTGAGTTGCTCACGAGTACGGCCAATTAATCGCCCGAGCTGCTCAAGAATATTTTCTTGATAAAACTCACTAGGAATTTTTTCAATTAATGGTAATGCGGCACTAAGTAACTTGGCTTTACCCGAATCAAGCGTTAAATCTATTTCTAGGCTGAGCTTATTGAATAACACTTTAGTGAAATCATCGGCTGCATTTAAGCGTTGTTCAAACTTATCTTTACCTTCGGCTTGTACTAAGGAGTCGGGGTCTTCGCCGTCGGGTAAAAATACAAAGTTTAATGCTTTACCATCATTTAAATAAGGCAGTGCGTTTTCGAGCGCACGCCAAGCTGCATCACGCCCTGCACGGTCACCATCGTAACAACAAATTACTTTATCTGTTGTTCTAAATAGAGTGTGCATATGCTCACTGGTTGTTGCTGTCCCAAGTGCTGCAACGGCATATTCAATACCTTGCTCTGCCAGCGCCACCACATCCATATAGCCTTCAACAATCAGTACATGGTCGAGCTTTTTGTGTGCTTGTTTAGCTTCATATAAACCATAGAGTTCAAAGCCTTTATGAAAAATACGTGTCTCTGGCGAGTTTAAATATTTAGGGCCTTGATCGGCTTGCATTACGCGCCCACCAAAGGCAACTACGCGGCCACGTTTATCGCGAATAGGGAACATTAATCGATCGCGAAAAAAGTCAAACTGTCTGCCAGGTGTTTTTTCTGAGGCGAGTTTTAGCTCTACCAATTGCTCTTTTTGTTCTTTGTTACGGCCAAGTTGTAGGCACAAACCATCCCATTCACTTGGTGCATAACCTATCATGAACTTTTTAACTATTTCGCCGCTTAAGCCCCGGCCTTTAACGTATTCAATAACAGCGGCAGAATTACTATGGTGCTTTAACTGGTGTTGATAAAACCTTGCAGTATGGAGCATTAAATCGTAATCAGAGCGTTTTTGCGCTGCAGTACGCTCAGGTGCCGAGCCGCTACCTTGCTCACGGGGAACTTCTAAATTAAGTAAACTTGCAAGCTCTTCAATAGCATCAACAAACTCAAGTTTTTCGTATTCCATAACAAACGAAATAGCATTACCGTTAACGCCACAGCCAAAGCAGTGATAAAACTGTTTATCTTGGGAGACGGTGAACGAAGGCGATTTTTCGTTATGAAAAGGGCAGCAAGCTTGGTAGTCTTTACCGGCTTTTTTAAGACCGACTTTTGAGTCTATCAGGTCGACAATATCGGTTCTGGCAAGCAAGTCATCTATAAAATTACGTGGGATCTTTCCAGCCATTAGTAAAATAACGTCCTGAGATAATTAGAATAACAATGAAAGCGAGATTAAATTTATAACCCTACAAATAAAACCAAGCGATTTTATACGCATATATTAATTGCTATTAAATAGGGCGGGTGCAAATAGCACGTTTGTAGATTTGAACACAAATCGGATACAAAAACAAAGAAACCGAGCTCTAGGCTCGGTTTACTTCAATCATACTTAATGTATGTGGGAGTACTAGGCTGTTAATCGTTGCTTAATTAAACCAGAGATTTTGCCCATATCGGCGCGACCTTCAGCTTTGCTTTTGATTATACCCATTACTTTACCCATGTCTTGCATACCTGCTGCGTTAGTGTCAGCAATAGCCGCATCAATGAGAGCAATTATTTCTTCTTCACTCAATTTTTGAGGTAAGAAAGTTTCAAGTGCTACTATTTCATTGGCTTCAATATCAGCTAAATCATCACGCCCAGCATCTTTGTACTGAGTGTAAGAGTCACGACGTTGTTTAACAAGCTTCACTATAACGGAGGTAATACCTGCGTCGTCTAGTGTTATTTGCTCGTCTTTTTCACGTTTCATGACTTCAGCAAGTACCATGCGAATAGGGTTAAGACGTAATTTGTCTTTGGCTCTCATCGCATCTTTTTGCGCATCTTTTAGCGTTATTAAAAGGCTCATTTATACAAGACCTAATATATTAGTATAATTTAACGCGACGTGCGTTATCACGAGAAAGTTTTTTCATGTGACGTTTTACTGCAGCAGCTTTTTTACGCTTACGCTCAGCTGTTGGTTTTTCATAGTGCTCGCGACGACGAACTTCTGAAAGGATTCCTGCTTTTTCACATGAACGCTTGAAGCGACGAAGTGCTACGTCAAACGGTTCGTTCTCTCTTACTTTAATTACTGGCATTAAAAATTCACCTACCTAAATTATGAGCGTTGCTCAAGTTGATCAAACATTGATCAAGTGGTTCAAAAATGGTGCGGTATTGTAATCCGAAGCAACACCACATGTAAAGGATAATATTAACAGAAAGCTGGCATCTAAAACAGTGTTAATTTACTTGGCGTTGATACAAACGACAAAAAACTTGCCCAGCCTTTTTTTCTTTAATTAACAACCAGTTGATTGGTGCAGTAAAGGTGCTTAACTCGCTTTCCACCTCAATGTAAATTAAAGCGTCACTGCTTAGCCATTGATTGTTTTCTAGTAAATCAGCGCTCGATTGTGCCAAGTTTTTACGAAATGGCGGGTCAACAAAAACTAGATTAAATGGCTCATTACTATTAATTTGCTCTAAAAATGCCAGTGTATTGGTATGTTTTACGTGTGCGTTTTGCAGCTTTAAAGTACTAATGTTTAGCTCAATTTGCTTTGCTGCGGCAGCGTCAAGTTCAACAAAAGTAGCGCTTTTAGCAAATCGCGACAGCGCCTCAAAACCTAAACCGCCAGAACCGGCAAAACAGTCGAGCACATTTGCCTCTCGGGTATCTTGCATTAACCAATTAAACACTGTTTCTTTTATACGATCAGTTGTTGGGCGCAGCCCTTGTACGTCTTTGACGGGCAGCTTTCGGCCTCTAAATTGGCCACTGATCACTCTAATAAAGCCATCGCTGGATTTGCTAGTTACTTTATTTTGCGTTGTTTTTTTTCTCATTTAGCTCACTAAAAATTGGTATCTGCTATCTAGCTCAGATAATATTGCAATCATATCATAGCGTATTATTTTTCAACTGCATTAAAAGTGGTAGTATAAGCATCCTAGACAATAGATTGTGCCTTTAAACAGTTTAAAATAGCAGTTAACGCACATACTATTATTATCGTTAGTTTATCAGAATTTTATAAGTGGTTATTAGCAAGTATGGCAAAAAAAAGTAAATTACTGTCTTGGTTAGGTTTTGGTAAGTCAGATAAAAAACAACAAGCGGAACAAAGTGCCCAAGAGGCCGATAACCAACAGCAAGCGCGCTTAGCAGCAGAAAAAGCTGAAGCAGAGCATTTAGAGCAACAGCAGCGTTTAGCAGAGCAAGAAGCGCAGATGCGCCTTGATCAAGAAAAAGCAGCAGCTGAACAAGCCGAGGCTGAGCGTTTAGAGCAAATACGTATTGCAGCAGAGCAAGCAGAAGCTGAGCGATTAGAGCAGCAAAAACTTGCAGCCGAGCAAGCACAGAGAGAGCAAGCTGAAAAGCTAGCGATTGAAAAAGCCAATGCTGAGTTAATCGTAAAACAGCAAGCCGATGCTCATGCATTACAGCTAGAGCAACAGCAGCGTTTAGCAGAGCAAGAAGCGCAGATGCGTCTTGAGCAAGAAAAAGCAGCAGCAGAACAAGCAGAGGCTGAGCGTTTAGAGCAAGCACGTATTGTAGCAGAGCAAGCTGAAGCTGAGAATTTAGAGCAGCGAAAGCTTGCAGCCGAGCAAGCACAGAGAGAGCAAGCCGAAAAGCTAGCGATTGAAAAAGCCAATGCTGAGTTACTCGCAAAACAGCAAGCCGATGCTCATGCATTACAGTTAGAGCAACAGCAGCGTTTAGCAGAGCAAGAAGCGCAGATACGTCTTGATCAAGAAAAAGCAGCAGCAGAACAAGCA
>NZ_JBEOOE010000052.1:0-13488 GCF_040308885.1 Pseudoalteromonas sp. 120-MNA-CIBAN-0494 | reverse complement strand
ACGACATTGCCAGGCTCCAAATCGAGAAAGCCCGATTGAAAATATTCGGGCTTTTTTACGTCTGCAGAAAAGTAAAACTTAAGCTGGAAAGTACTAGGGATAATCTCGATATTGTGAAAGAGCGCAGTTTTAAGCTAGTGCGTAGTTGGATTTATTACCAAGCCATCTACTTATAAGTGCGTCTACTTGTTTTGGGTGCTGTATTAGCATTTGCTGCGCTATTGGCCTGACTTGATTTAAAGTGTGTTTGTCGCGGGTTAGATCGGCAATTTTAAATTCAGCTAAACCGGTTTGTTTAGTGCCGAGCACTTCACCAGGGCCGCGGATCTCTAAGTCTCGCTCAGCTATAACAAAACCATCGTTACTATCTCTTAACACGCCCAGACGCTTTTGTGCTGTATGTGAGAGAGGTGCATGGTATAAAAGTACACAATGCGAAGCGGTAGCTCCACGCCCTACTCGACCACGTAGTTGGTGTAATTGTGCTAAACCTAAACGCTCAGGGTTTTCTATAATAATCAAACTGGCATTAGGTACATCCACTCCTACTTCAATAACTGTGGTTGCGACTAAAACATGAATATTACCAGCTTTAAACTCACTCATAATGGCTTGTTTTTCTGCAGCTTTCATCCGTCCATGTATAAGGCTTACGTTTAGCTCTGGTAAGGCTTCTTTTAATTGCTGCGCGCTATCTTCGGCGGCTTGGCATTGCAGCACTTCTGATTCATCGATGAGCGTACATACCCAATAAACTTGCCTGCCTTGCTCATGGCAGGCTAATTTAACACGCTTGATAATATCGCCTCGACGAGTGTCTGGTAATGCCACTGTTGTTATGGGTGTGCGACCCGGTGGTAATTCATCTATTACTGAGGTCTCTAAATCGGCATAAGCGGTCATTGCAAGTGTGCGAGGTATAGGTGTTGCTGTCATTACTAGTTGATGCGGGTAACAGTCGCCAAAACGGCCTTTTTCACGCAGTGATAATCGTTGATGAACACCAAAGCGATGTTGTTCATCGATGATAATAAGCACGAGATTATGAAACTTCACCTCGTCTTGAAATAGCGCATGGGTACCGACGATCATTTGCGCCTCACCGGAGGCTACCTTTTCAAGTGTAGTTACACGCTCTCTACCTTTAGTTTTACCGCCAAGCCAGGCAACTGTTATGCCTAATTGGTTAAACCAGTTATTAAAGTTAATCCCATGCTGCTCGGAGAGAATTTCGGTAGGAGCCATTAAGGCTACCTGAAAACCTTGCGCTATAGCAGTTAATGCACTCAATGCTGCGACTAATGTTTTTCCTGAGCCAACATCGCCTTGTACTAAACGCATCATAGGGTAGGGCTGTTGTAAATCACCTTTAATTTCGGCTACTACACGACTTTGTGCATTGGTTGGATCAAAAGGGAGCTGCGCTAAAAATTGTCTTTCTAATGCGTTGTTAGGATTTAAGCTGACTGCTTTAACTTGTTGCCCTTGTTGGCGTATTTTTAACAAGCTGAGGTTTTGCGCTAGTAGCTCTTCAAAAACGAGGCGCTGCTGAGCTGGATGAGTACCTTGTTCAAGTGCAATTACGTCTATGTCGTTAGGTGGGCGATGTAATAATAGTAAGGCATCACTTAGCCCTAAATTAGAAGGTTGCCATTGCGCTGGAAGCAACTCCTCTACTGAATATTTTTGCAATAGATTAATAGCTTGATCGCTAAGTGCTCTAATTGATAATTGCTTTAAACCTTCAGTGGTTGAGTAAACCGGAGTAAGCGTTGTAGCCGTAGGCTGCTCATTGGGTGTGTCGCTTATGCTATATTCCGGATGACTCATTTCAAAGCCTACGCGCCCACGGCGAACTTCACCAAAACAACGTATTATTTTTCCTGCACTGAGGGCGTTTTTTTGTGCTGCGGTAAAATTAAAAAATCGTAGTGTAAGTCTGCCGGTGCCATCGTTTATTTGGCAAACTAGCATGCGCCTTTTACCAAAGGTGATCTGGCTTGTTTCAATTGTTGCTTCCACGCTTACATGGCTGTGTAATGAAAGCTCGTTTATAGTATAAAGCCGGGTGCGGTCTTCATAGCGAAGAGGTAAATGAAACAGCATGTCTTGTACTGTAGAAATACCTAGCTTTAGCAATCGCTCGGCCATTTTAGGGCCAACGCCTTTGAGTTCTGTTATTGGGTATTGGCTTAAGCTAGGTTTAGACAAGTTGGGCTCAAATCTTATTATTTGTAAGTGAGTTAAGTGTACTTATAGTGCGACGTGGCATCAAGCATGTTTTAAAGCTTGCCAAAACTGTTCATCAGCTACTATTTCACCGTGCTCATCGAGTACCGGGTAGGGAAGCTTTTTTAGCTTACATTGCCGAGCAATAATAGGGTGACACCCTTCAAAATAAATGGGATGTTTAATTTCATCACTCAACATATTGCGATTATAAAGCCCTGCAAGTTCGCGCTGACGTTGAGCTTCAAAGAGTATTAATGCAGCTGCAACGGATACATTTAGTGATTGAACCATCCCTTGCATGGGTATAATAATGTTTTGATCAGCGTGTTTTAAAGCTTGCTCTGAGATCCCTGTTTTTTCTTGGCCGACAATAATGGCGGTTGGCTTAGTATAGTCTATTTCTCTAAAATCAACGGCATCGGTTGATAAGTGAGTCGCGAGTATTTGTATATCGGGATTACGAGCACGCATAGCTGTTGTCGCATCGTCAATATTTTTATGTAAATGTGTTTCCAGCCAGTTTTTACTACCACCAGAGGTATTATTAGTAAGCCATTTTTGATTTTCTGGCCATACGGCATGCACGTGATGACAACCTACGGCGTCTGCACTTCTTACGATAGCGGAAAGGTTATGGTGTTTATGCACGTCCTCTAAACACACTGTTAGGTCAGTTTGTCGGCGCGAAAGTACGTCTGCGATTCTTTGATAGCGAGTTTGCTGCATGATTATCCTCTTTTTCAGTAATTATACGAGATTTTTAGTGTTAAGGCATTACTGTGCGGCTAATTGGGTTTTGTAGCGATATAAGAGTTTCTGTTGATTGAATAGCTTCAATTGCTTGTATTTTATTTATCAGTACATCTTGCAGATGATCGATTGAGCGAGTCATTACTTTGATAAAAATACTGTAGTTACCAGTGGTGTAATAAGCTTCAACAACTTCCTCTAGTGCTTCGAGTTTAATTAAGGTTTGCGGATAGTCGCGTGCACTATTTAAATTAATCCCAATAAAACAGCACACGTCATAGCCCAACTGCTTGGTGCTGATAGTTAACTGAGTTCCTGTGATGATCCCCGCTTGCTTCATTTTTTCAATACGAACATGAATTGTGCCGGCACTCACATTAAAACGTTTTGCTAATTCTGCGTAGGGTGTGCGTGCATTGGCCATTAATGCATGCAGAATCTGTTTATCGAGATTATCGATTTGATAATTTTCCATTACCTTTACACTCTTTGATTGTTGAATCTTAATGTTTTATAGCATTTAATTGATGCTTTTAATATGTTAAAGCTATTTTTATTGTGGGTTATTGAATTAAATAATTAAATTGTTACGATAACCATATTGAAGCGTTATTTAAGACGCAATGAGTTACGAAAGTACAATAACTGGGAATGAGGCCAATTATTATGAGTTCACTTTATGTGCAGCAGCAGCAGCAAATAAGTCAAGTTAAGCATTTTTTTTCACAGCAACTAGAGCAGCAATTAGGATTAATAGAAGTACAAGCTCCTATACTTGCTCGAGTGGGCGATGGCACTCAAGACAACTTAAGTGGCCATGAAAATGCGGTAGCTGTAAATATAAAAGCTATTCCAGATAGCCGTTACGAAGTAGTGCACTCACTTGCAAAGTGGAAACGTAAAACATTAGGAGATCATAGCTTTTCTCATGGTGAAGGCATTTATACACAAATGAAGGCGTTACGCCCAGATGAAGACTCGTTGAGTCCTATTCACTCAGTATATGTTGATCAATGGGATTGGGAAAAGGTGATCTGCCAAGATAGCGAGCGCACACTAACTACACTTAAACAAACAGTTGAAGCAATCTATACCGGTATTAAAAAAACGGAACAATTTGTTAGCGATAAATTTGGTATTATGCCATTTTTGCCAAGCAGTATTACATTTGTACATAGCGAAGAGCTGCGAGAAATGTACCCAGATTTTAGTGCTAAGCAACGAGAAAAAGCGATTGCACAAGAGTACGGGGCGGTATTTTTAATTGGCATTGGTGGTAAATTGAGTGATGGTAAAATTCATGATGTAAGAGCACCAGACTACGATGACTGGTCAACGCCAACCTGTGACAAATACGCAGGGTTAAATGGTGATATTTTAGTGTGGAACCCATTATTAGAAGACGCATTTGAGCTATCTTCTATGGGGATCCGCGTTAGTCCAGATGTGTTGCAAAAACAATTAAGTATGACGAGTGACGAAGACCGTTTAGAGTTTGATTGGCATAAGGCATTAATACAAAATAAATTTCCGCAAACAATTGGTGGCGGTATTGGTCAATCTCGTCTTGTTATGTTGTTATTACAAAAACCACATATTGGCCAAGTACAAGTGAGTGCATGGCCGCAGCACACTCATGCTGCATTCGATGGCTTGTTATAAATAATAAAGCCAATTAGCATAACTGCTTGGGCAATTTAACAAATTTAAATAGCCCCTTAGTTAAGTAGGTTGATTTAATGAGTGCTTCAAAAGCACTCATTTTTAATGCGTTTTAAATTCTACCTCAATTTTATTATTTTGTAGCTTTACACTACACGGAGGATAAGTTCGCGTTGTTTTGAGTACTTTATCAAAAATATGTATCACTACACCTGAATGTAAAACACTGTTAACTGCTAAATTGGCATTATTCAATAAATCATGTAAATTATTTTCTAGGTTTGATAAGCGCTTTTCTAACTGCTCGGCTTGTTGGCAGTAATGCTGTTGAGTCGCGCCAATTTTCCCAATAAGCATATTCTTTTTTCTATATCCTTAAGTAAATCGGCTTTTTCTAATGCGGCTTGTAAGGTATCAAGTTGTTTATCGGTATTTGCTAAGTCTTGAAAGCAATTATCGGTATCAGCAGTGATTTCGGCCCCCGATGCAGCTAAGTTAATGACCATTTTTGCCCCCGATTCATTGCCTATTTCCCCAGCAATAAGGGTTGTTGCATTTAGCACTTCTCCGCCAAACAGCCTACCCTTGGGGAGCTCTGCTTGACCAACTTGTAGTAGATTAACAGCCTTTATTGAGCAGTGACTTGCTTGGCGTTCAATGAGTATATTAGTTGCTTCAAGGTAGCTATATTGTGCATGTGAAATATAGATGTCACCTTTACAGTTGAGCGTGCAAGAGAGTGATTTATCTTCAGGTTTATAATGGCCAATAATCCCTTGTTTTACGGTAATGTTACCATCGGCTGTTAACTGTGCAGACTCAACAGTACCAAAAATAGTAATATCGCCTTTAGCCTTTACTCGCATACCTGGCTCAATGTTGCCACTAACAATAACGCTGCCATTAAAATCAATATGACCACTTTTTACTGTAACTTCCGATATGGTAAAAATATCATCAACACGCATGCCATTATTTATTTCAACCGGTACACCAGCAATAGTAGAGACAAGTTCAAGTGGGTTAGATTTTGATATTTCAGTGCCTTCACCAGAAACTAAAGAAAGTATCTCGCCTGATTTAGCTGGGAGTAAGTCGCCAAGTACATTAAACCCTTCTTTACCTGGCGTGGCTGGTTGCTGGCGAATAAGTGTTTCGCCGGGGCTTACACTGGCTAATTTACCAAAGTCGCGCATATCAACACTGCCATCATCTTTTAGTTTTGGTATTTTTAGACGATCTTTAAGGGTTTTTACTAAAGTATTAAATTTAGTATCTTGGCCATCAATAGGTAATCTGCCTTTAGCCAAAATGCCTTTAGTTGAGCTTCCGGCCGGCATTTCAAATTGTTTTTGTAGGAGTTTTTCTAAAAAAGCTTGTTTATAACCTCTTGCTACTCGCGCTTTTACCAGCTGCATTTTTGCATCATCTAAACTAAGAACATTACCGCCTTGAGCTAGTGTTAATTCGCCAATAGCGAGCATTTTGTCATCACTAATAGTCACACTTAATGTTGCATCGCGCTTAGTTGCTACTACTAAGATAGGCTCAGGGTTTTTACTTTTAAAAAAATTATTAATAGAGTCATAATCTATTTTACAATCACAAAAATTCGACTCTTCTAGTGCTTCAATTATAAAAGCGGCTGAAGGGGGCGAGTGCTTACCGATATCAAGTAATACATTTCCGTTATGAGCAAGCTTAAACACGAGTTAATCCTTTTTACTATCAAAGTTAAGTTTGTTTATGTGACAGAATAATAGAGTGCTAGAAATTTACTTTTGAGTCAAGAATTGAGGATAATAATGCGCAGGAAGTAGCAGAATAAGAGCTATAGCTTTGGCTATAGCTCTTAGAATAAATTAGTTAGTTGAAGGTAACTCCATAATTCCATCAATTTCAACTTGTACATTTTTAGGTAAAGCTCTTACACCAATAGCTGCACGGGCAGGGTATGGTTTTTTAAAGTATTGGCTCATTACTTCGTTAACTATTGCAAAGTTAGATAAGTCGGTAAGGTAAATATTCACTTTTACTAAGTCTTGAATTTGACCACCTGCTTCTTCACATACCGCAGCAATATTTTTAAATACTTGGTGTGTTTGCTGCGCAAAGTCTTCTGATATGACTTCCATCGTCTCAGGTACTAAGGGTATTTGACCAGATAAATAAACAGCAGTGCCTACTTTAACTGCTTGGCTATAAGTGCCAATTGCAGCAGGTGCTTTGTCGGTAGAGATAAATGCTTTATTCATGTGTTTCCTATTTTACTTTTTACGATAGACTTTTTGCACATCAGGCATCACACGAATGCGACGCATAATATTAGCAACATGGATACGGTTTTTAACGGTAATCCCTAAATCTATCACGTATAAATTACTTTCTTTTTCATCGGTGGCAATTTCTACAATATTAGCTTGTGTTGTCGCAACCACATTAGTTAACTTAGCGAGTGCACCTTGGTGGTTAATAATTTCAACACGTAAAGCCGCAATATATTCTTTTTCAGGGTTGTCATCCCATTTAACCACTAAGTATTTAGAGCGATCATTTTCCCACCCACGAATGTTTTTACATTCTTGGCGATGAACTGTTAGTCCTTTACCTTGGCTGATGTGTGCAGTAATAGCATCACCAGGAACAGGGCGGCAGCATTTAGAATAGTTAACTAGCATGCCTTCAGTACCAATAATGGTTGCTTTGGCGTGCTTGGCAATATTGGCTACATCACCATCCTCGTTTTGCAATAAACGTTTTGCAATTAGCATACTCATTAAATTGCCAGAACCAATCTCAACTAATAACGCTTGTACTGTAGTGAGCTCATGCTCTTTAAGTACTCTGTCGATATTTTCTTGGGCAATACTGTCGAGCTTACTTTCACCCAATGCAGAATCGAGTAAACGTCGGCCTAAAAGGAGTGCTTCTTCGTGATGCTGGCTTTTAAGGTAATTACGAACCCCTAAGCGCGCTTTACCTGTAACAATAAAGTTTAGCCAAGTTGCATTAGGGTGAGCGCCAGAGCTGGTAATTATTTCTATCGTTTGCCCTGTATCAATTGGTTTACTCAACGGGTAAGGTTTGCGATTAACACGTGCGCCAACACAAGTGTGGCCCACGTCAGTATGCACCGCATAAGCAAAATCAACCGCTGTTGCGCCCATAGGTAGCTCAATAATACGACCATCAGGTGTAAATACGTAAATTTCTTCAGGGAATAATTCAGTTTTTACATTTTCAACAAACTCAAACGACGAGCCAGCGCTTTGCTGTAACTCTAACAGGCTTTGCATCCATTGGCGTGCACGTTGCTGTGCAGTACTTCCAGCGCCACCATCATTTGCTTTTTTATACATCCAATGTGCAGCGACCCCTTTATCTGCCATATGATCCATGTCATGGGTACGGATCTGAATTTCAACCGGAATCCCATGCGGACCCACTAAAGAGGTATGTAAAGACTGGTAGCCATTGGTTTTTGGCACGGCAATATAATCTTTAAAGCGTGTTTCAATTGGTTTATATAAGTTATGTGCTACGCCTAAAACGCGATAACAGGTATCCATAGATTCAACCGCTATTCTAAACGCATAAATATCCATTACTTCATTAAATAACAGCTCTTTATTAAGCATTTTTTTATAAATACTATAAATATGCTTTTCGCGGCCAGACACAGTTGCCTTTATTCCTGATTGCTCAAGACGCATTTCTATTTCGTTTTGAATGTTAGAAATAACTTCCTTGCGATTACCTCGTGCTTTAGCTACTTCAGATTTAAGTGCACGATGACGCATCGGATATAAAGCCTGAAAACCTAAGTCTTCTAGCTCATTTTTAATATCATGAATACCTAAACGATTGGCTATTGGCGCATAAATTTCTAATGTTTCGCGGGCAATACGGCGGCGCTTATCAGGGCGTAGTGAGCCTAATGTGCGCATATTGTGCGTACGATCGGCAAGCTTGATTAAAATAACCCGAATATCTTGGGTCATTGCCATAATCATTTTGCGGTAATTCTCAGCTTGGAATTCTTTTTTATCTTTAAAGCTAAGTTTATCGAGCTTACTTACCCCTTCAACTAATTCAGCAACAGTATCACCAAAAATTTCAGCTAAGTCTTGCTGGCTAAAATTAGTATCTTCAATAACATCATGCATCAACGCAGCCATAAGTGTTTCATGGTCAAGATGCATACTTGCAAGAATTTGGCTTACTTCAACAGGATGAGTTATGTAGGGCTCGCCACTTGAACGAGTTTGTCCTTCATGGGCCTCTCGGGCTACCACATAGGCTTTTTGCACCAGCTCAACGTCGGCGGCTGGCAAGTATTCTGAGATTTTCTTTTTAAGACCTTCAAAAAGATACATTCACACTCCAATGTTCTTGTGAAGCAAATAGGAAACGGTAAGTTAAGAATATACGATGAAAAGACAGGATTGCCAACGGCTAGTGAAGAAATACTGCGCCGTTGGCTAAAATCAGACCGGGAGGTCGATTATTGGTTGCCACCAACAATAGCAGCAACAGCAGCTAATTCAGCTGCTTCTTGATGTTGTTGCTCTTCACGATCAATAACGTCCATTGATGAGCTATCTACCAAACCTAATTCAATTTCACGTAAAGCAATTACCGTAGGCTTGTCGTTTTCAGGGTCTACTAGTGGTCTTTTACCACCAACAGCAATTTGACGGGCACGACGGGCCGCAACTAAAATTAAGTCAAAACGATTACCAATTGCATCTACTGCATCTTCAACTGTTACGCGGGCCATCTCAGCACTCCAAAATAATTTAAAAGCAAAGGCGTAGTTTACTGCAAGCAGCCTGTTTCGCCAATAGCCAGTGGTTAATTTTTATCTGTTTTACTTGCTTAATAGCAATATAAGCAAAGCTTACATTATTTAAGTAAGCTATTTAGTAAACTTTGATGACGAACGCTTTGCATTTTTAATGTTAAACGCTGCGCCATAACAATTGTTTCTATGTTGGTTAGTGCAGTATCAAAGTCATCATTAACAATTACAAAGTCGTATTCGTTGTAATGTGACGTTTCTGATTGCGCTTGTGCCATACGCCCAGCAATAATTTCTTGCGAGTCTTGGCCGCGGTTATTCAAACGTTGCTCTAGCTCTGCCTTTGAAGGCGGTAAAATAAAAATAGTTTGTACACTAGGCATAATTTTACGCACTTGCTGCGCACCCTGCCAATCAATATCTAAAAACACATCAATACCAGCATCTAGTTGCGACTCAATAGCTTGTTTTGAAGTGCCATAGTAGTTATCAAACACTTGCGCCCATTCAAAAAAGTCATCTTTAGTTATGAGTGCTTTAAATTCATCGGTTGATACAAAATGGTAATGTACACCATTCTCTTCACCAGGTCGTTTAGCGCGAGTCGTGTGTGATACAGATACCTTCATATCCGTATGCTTTTTCAATAACGCATTTATTAAGCTTGATTTACCCGCTCCCGATGGTGCCGATAAAATAAATAAGTTTCCGCGAGTTTGAGCCATGTTTTTCTCTATCTAAAATAAATAGGCTTGAGTTATAAATAACTCAAGCCTTTAATAACACTATTGCACTTTAATTAACTCTTAGTGCTCAATTTTAAGGCTTGAACATTAAAGCATTACTCAATATTTTGGATCTGCTCACGCATTTGCTCAATCAGCACTTTTAGCTCTACAGCGGCAGTAGTAATGTCACTATTGATAGACTTAGATGCTAATGTGTTTGCTTCGCGGTTAAACTCTTGCATCATAAAGTCTAAACGACGACCACATGCCCCGCCTTTTGTAAGAATTTTTTTGGTTTCTTTAACATGCGACTTTAAGCGATCTAATTCTTCAGCCACATCTTGTTTTTGGGCTAAATAAATAAGCTCTTGTTCAAGGCGTGATTCGTCAATATTAGCCGTTAAATCTTCGAGTTTTTGCGCTAACTTTTCGCGCTGCCATTTGGCAATTTCAGGCATGTGCGTTTCTACAATAGCTACTTGCTCTAAAATAGCTTCAAGGCGAGTAGCTATCATCTCTTGTAGGTTTTCACCTTCATCACCACGTGCAGATTTAAAATCTTCTACTACTTGGTCAAAGCCTGCAATAAGTGCAGTATTTACACTATCCATATCAAGCTCTTGTGCTTCCATAACACCAGGCCAGCGTAGTATATCAACTGGGTTAATGTCACCATCACTGTGTTGTTGTACCCACTTAGCACTATTTATTAGCTGCTCTGCAAGTGCTTCATTAATTGACAGCTCGCCAACATGCGCAGGGTTTGCTACAAACTTTAAGAAAACTTCAACTTTACCGCGTTGTAAATGTTTACGTAAGCGCTCACGAATTACTGGCTCCATGCCACGAAATTGCTCTGGGGCACGAATAAATGTTTCAAGGTAGCGCTGGTTCACTGAACGAACTTCCCAAGTGCCGGTGCCCCAATCGCCTTTTATTTCGCGACGCGCGTAAGCAGTCATACTGTGGATCATGGATAGTTTCCTAAAATTAATAAATACAATATTACAATGATTATACCGTAACACTGCTTAAGCTCTAGGGAAAATTTAATAGACTGAATATTTTACAATCAGCATGGCATCTACACCGACATGCACTTATAATGTCGCAAATTCTGAATTAAGGGGATCGTCAATGCGTCCAAGCGAAAGAACAGCTAACCAAATTAGACCTGTTACATTTACACGTAATTATACTTTGCATGCAGAAGGCTCAGTACTTGTTGAGTTTGGTAATACTAAGGTGCTTTGTACTGCCACAGTTGAATCGGGTGTACCTCGTTTTATGAAAGGCCAAGGTAAAGGTTGGATCAATGCAGAATACGGTATGTTACCGCGTGCAACGCACACACGTAATGCCCGTGAAGCGGCGCGTGGAAAACAAGGCGGTCGTACTATGGAAATTCAACGCTTAATTGCGCGTGCACTTCGTGCTGCTGTTGATTTAAAAGCGCTTGGCGAAAACACTATTACTATTGATTGCGATGTTATTCAAGCTGATGGCGGAACACGTACCGCATCTATTAGTGGTGCCTGTGTTGCATTAGTTGACGCACTTACGCATATGCGTGCTAAAGGGATGATCAATTCAAACCCACTTAAATACATGATTGCAGCAATTTCGGTAGGCATCTATAAAGGCCAAGCCATTAGTGATCTAGAGTACATAGAAGATTCAGCAGCAGAAACCGATATGAACGTCATTCTGACCGAAACCGGCAAAATTATCGAAATTCAAGGAACTGCCGAAGGTGAACCGTTTTCGTTCGACGAACTCGATGAGTTACTTACATTAGCTAAGCACTCTATTCGTGAAATTATCGACGTACAAAAGCAAGCATTAGCATAACGCAAAGGATCACTGTATATGAAAGATTATCAAATAGAGTTTATTGAGTTCGCTTTAGAAAAGCAGGTATTAAAGTTTGGTGAATTTACTTTAAAGTCAGGCCGCACTAGCCCGTACTTTTTTAATGCTGGTTTATTTAATACAGGACGAGATTTAGCGCGTTTAGGCCGTTTTTATGCTGCAGCATTAGAAGATGCCGCCATTGAGTACGATGTATTATTTGGCCCTGCTTATAAAGGTATTCCTATTGCAACAACAACCGCAGTTGCTCTAGCAGATCATTACAATAAAGATGTACCTTATTGTTTTAATCGTAAAGAGAAAAAAGCACACGGTGAGGGTGGCACATTAGTAGGCTCTGAACTTAAAGGTAAAATCATGCTAGTGGATGATGTGATCACCGCCGGCACTGCTATTCGTGAGTCGATGGAAATTATCGCAGAGAATGGCGCAGATCTAAGTGGTGTATTGATCGCCCTTGATCGCCAAGAAAAAGGTAAAGCCGAGTTATCAGCTATTCAAGAAGTTGAACGAGACTTTAATACCAAAGTCATCTCTATTGTAAAACTAGCAGATCTAATTAGTTACCTTGAAAGCCAAGGGACTATGGATCAGCATTTAGCCTCAGTTAAAGCTTACCGCGACCAATACGGTGTAGCGTAAATAAAAGCCTCGCAATGCGGGGCTTTATTTTGACCTTCATTTATAGAGTTTATTAATGAAAGATGTATTAAAACCAAATGGCCTCGGTCTCAAGCGTGTTTTTAAAGCAAGCTATTGTTCGTACCTTGGCTTTAAAGCCGCGTTTAAAGAAGAAGTCGCATTTAGACAAGAGCTACTCCTATGCATTATTTTGTTACCACTATCATTTTGGTTAGCTTCGTCATTACTTCATTGGGCACTACTTGTTAGTACGCTACTGATTATGCTTATAGTCGAATTATTAAACTCCGCAATTGAAGCCCTAACCGATCGGGTAAGCACAGAGCGGCATGTATTATCAGGTAGAGCCAAAGATATGGGATCTGCTGCAGTAACACTTGCATTGTCGATCGTCGTGATCATCTGGGGCATTAGCCTTTATATAAAGATCGTTTAACCCTACTTTTAAATATGAGAAGGTATAAAAATATCTTTAGTTGTTAATAGCTTGCTAGTTATGTTGTATTTTTAACGTGTTTAGCTCAAATACTCAGCGAACAGCAGTTTATTTCAAGTTTTCTTTAAAAAACAGTTGATCTGTTTTCGGATCTCCCTATAATGCGACCCCACTGAGAAGGGATATGGCGACGCGTAGCGGACGATGCATAGCAAGGCAGCAACTACTCAGAGAGTTAAATAAAACTTCGGTTTTAAATCTTCCAAAAAGAAAGTTTAAAACAAAGTATTGACTCGAAAAATAAAGGATGTATTATACGCATCCCTTGAGACGCTAAAGCGACTCAAAACGTTCTTTAACAATAT
>NZ_JBEOOE010000051.1:0-15621 GCF_040308885.1 Pseudoalteromonas sp. 120-MNA-CIBAN-0494 | reverse complement strand
ACCAGCCTAAAAAGGTAGCTTAGGCTTTCTTTTTGAAACTCCTTCAAAACGCGCAGCGTTTAGTGGGAGTTGTTCATAATGTTTTTAACTATACGCACGTAGCTCTCACCCATTATAGAGTGCCAAAATTCACCTCTGCCCATAATGCGAGAAAAAGCTAACAACGTAACCAAGCCAGATAAGCAAATGCCATAACTTGGTGTTTGAGTATAGGCTTGGATGGAGCTAAAAATAGTCCCTCTTTTTCTTATTAGGTAAACAAATATACAAGCAAGTATTGAATAAACGATAGTTTGCCAGGCGCCATCAAAAACATACATATCAAGGTATGTATCAAATTCTCTTACAAACATCATTGCTGTTAGAGCTGCAAGTAATACCGAAGCTACCTTAAGTTTCGAGCTAATACGCGAGGCATAAAAAAACAAAATAGCACTTAAAAAAGTTAAAATATCTTGCATGTGCTCAGTGAGTGTTTCTTCACTATAAAGTGCATTTTGCTGTAATTCAAAGCCTTCAAGCTGAATTAATGAGGCAACACCAGCTAAGCATAATAAGTAAATAAAAGATCGTAGTAAAAACATGAAAAAATCCACATAGGAGACCATGCGCGAGATTTTAATTACAAAAAGGACAGAAAGCCAAAATATTATGGAAACTTTTTATCGAATCCTTCCGAGAAAACCCATTGATCGACGCGAAGCGGCGTCGGTGGGATGAATCGGAATAACTAGCCCTGTTCTTGATGTTTTTCTTGTAATGGTTTGGTTGGTTTGTTGTGTGTTGCAAGTGTAAATATATTGAGCATAAAAAAAGCCCTTACTAAATAAATAGTAAAGGCCTTTTGCAGTTTAAAGTCGATACTTAGCGCATCGTTACAAACTCTTCTGAGCCAGTCGGGTGTATAGCAACCACAGCATCAAAGTCAGCTTTAGTTGCGCCCATTTTCATGGCGACAGCAAAACCTTGAATCATTTCGTCTACAGCAAAACCTATACCATGCAAGCCGACCACTTTTTCATCTGGACCTGCGCACACTAGCTTCATTTTACAAGGCTGGCGATGTTGCGTAACCGCGGTATACATAGCGGCAAAAGCTGATTGGTATACTTTTACGTTTTCTGCACCGTATTGCGATATAGCTTCTTGCTCTGTTAAGCCAATAGTACCAATGGGTGGGTGACTAAATACTACTGTAGGAACTAAGCTGTAATCCATTTTTAAATCATCTGGCAGTTCTTTATTAAATAAGCGCTCAGATAAAGTACGCCCAGCTTTAACTGCTACTGGGGTAAGCTCAATGCCGTTTTCGATAATGTCGCCCACAGCGTATACGTTTTTAGCTGTGGTATTTTGGTACTCGTCTACTTTAACAAAACCTTTGCTGTTAACTTCTACGCCTGCTGCAGCAATATTAATTGCATTTGTGGTTGGCTCGCGGCCAATAGCCCAAATTACTTGGTCTACGTTATGGCTTTTACCATTATCTAAATGCAAGGTTACTGAGCCGTCGTCTTCTTTAACCAACTTATGTGGTACAGATTCGGTATGCAGCGTAGGGCCTTCTTTTGCCATTACTTCAACTAGCGTATCGATTATATATGGGTCAAAGTTACGCAGTGGTGCGTGTTTACGCACAAATAAATGCGTGTCAGTGCCCAAGCTATGTAGTACGCCTGCAAGCTCTACAGCAATGTAACCTGCGCCAATAACAGCAACGCGTTTAGGTTGCTCTTTAAGCTCAAAAAAGCCATTAGAGTCAATGCCGTGCTCAGCACCTTCAATGTTTGGAATGCTTGGACGACCGCCAACAGCAATTAAAATATGATCAGCAGTATAATGCTCACCATCGACTTCAACTGTTTTATTATCTACAAATTTAGCAAAACCTTTAATTACGGTAACGCCGTTGTTTGCAAGGCCATTATCGTAACCTTTATGGATTCGGCCAATGTAGGCTTCGCGGCTTTCTACTAATTTGCCCCAATCAAAACCTTTTACTTCAACATTAAATCCGTAATCAGGCGCATATAAATTAATTGCTTCAGCAACTTGAGCACCATGCCACATTACTTTTTTAGGTACACATCCTACGTTTACACATGTGCCACCCATATGCTTTGCTTCAATAAGTGCTACTTTAGCGCCACGCATTGCCGCACGGTTTGCCGACGCAATACCGCCGCTACCACCGCCAATTGCAATATAATCAAAATGCTGAGCCATGTTTAATCCTCAAAGTTTATTTAACTGTATTGTGCCGATGATAGCATATGCTCAAGGCAAATTACTTAATCAGCATAGGTAAAATTACCATACACCCTGTATAAACGAAAAAGATCTTATTGCGATCATCATAAGCTTAAATGCTCTTGTATTTAGTCACTTTGCCCCAACTTTAATGCTTATAATGCACAAATTTGAGATAAATATGACCAATGCAAACACTAACCCATTAATTGGGCTTGAAGGCTTACCGCCATTTTCAAAAATAAAGCCAGAGCACGTAGTGCCAGCACTAAAGCACGGGATTGAGCAGTGCCGCCAAGCCATTGAAGATGTGCTTGCTAAAAAATCATACACTTGGAACGATTTAGTACTGCCACTAGAAGAAGCCGATGATAAATTATCACGGATGTTTTCGCCGGTATCGCATTTAAATTCGGTAATGAATAACGACGAACTACGTGAGCAATACGAGCAATGTTTACCACTTATTTCTGAGTACTCAACTTTTGTAGGGCAGCATCAAGGTTTGTTTGCAGCTTACAACGCGTTATATAACAGTGATGAATTTAAAACCCTCACTACCGCTCAGCAAAAGTCGATTACTAATGCATTACGCGATTTTAAATTATCGGGTATTGCACTAGAGCCCGCGCAGCAAAAACGTTATGGCGAAATTAGCGCGCGTTTATCAGAGCTGGCCTCTAAATTTGGCAACAATGTTATGGATGCCACATTGGCTTGGCATAAACACATTACCGATGAAAGTGAACTGGCTGGTTTACCAGAGTCGGCGTTGGCTTTAGCTGCCGATACCGCAAAAAGTAAAGAATTAGACGGCTGGGTATTTACGCTCGATTTTCCATCGTACTTACCTATTATGACCTACGCCGATAATCGCGAATTACGCGAAGAAACATACACAGCGTTTTCTACACGTGCGTCTGATCAAGGCCCTAATGCGGGTGAATTTGATAACTCAGCAATTATGAGCGAAGAGCTAGCGCTACGTCATGAACTAGCACAGTTGCTTGGCTTTAATAGCTACGCTGAAAAGTCACTTGCCACTAAAATGGCTGAGACGCCTGCACAAGTATTCTCATTTTTAGAAGACCTAGCGGCTAAATCAAAACCACAAGCAGAGCAAGAACTTGCAGAGCTACAAGCCTACGCAGAGCAAAAACACGGTATTACCGAACTAGCAGCGTGGGATTTTGGTTATTACGGCGAAAAGCTTAAGCAAGACAAATACGCCATTTCAGACGAAGTACTCCGCCCGTATTTTCCAGCTAATAAAGTATTAAGTGGTTTGTTTGAAACAGTTAACCGTTTATTTGGCATTAGTGTAAAAGAAGTCAGTGATTTTGACAGCTACCACAAAGATGTACGCTTTTTTGAAATATACGACAGCAGTAATACGCTACGTGGCCGTTTTTATCTCGACTTATATGCTCGCGATCATAAACGTGGTGGCGCATGGATGGACGACTGTATGGGGCGTAAAGTACGCGCTAGCGGCGAATTGCAAACACCAGTGGCGTATTTAGTTTGTAACTTTAACAAGGCAATAGGCGATAAACCGGCCTTGTTTACTCATAACGAAGTAACTACATTATTCCATGAGTTTGGCCATGGTATTCATCATATGCTAACTCAGGTAGATGCAGCGCCTGTTGCAGGCATTAACGGCGTTGCATGGGATGCGGTAGAGCTACCAAGTCAGTTTTTAGAAAACTGGTGCTACGAAGAGCAAGCACTTAGCTTTATTTCAGGGCATTACGAAACCGGCGAGCCACTACCAAAAGAGCTACTAGATAAGTTACTAGCGGCTAAAAACTATAACTCGGGCATGCAAATGCTGCGTCAGTTAGAATTTTCGTTATTCGACTTTAAAATACATAACGACTACGTAGCCGGTGAGCCATGTAATATTCAAGCTGTGCTTAACGAGGTTCGTAGCCGTACCTCGGTGATTAAAGCGCCAGAATTTAACCGCTTTCAGCATGGCTTTAGCCATATTTTTGCCGGTGGTTATAGCGCAGGTTATTACTCGTATAAATGGGCAGAAGTACTCTCTGCCGATGCTTATTCTAAATTTGAAGAAGAGGGCATTTTTAACCCAGAAACAGGGCGAGCATTTATGCAGCACATCCTAGAAAAAGGCGGCAGCGAAGAGCCAATGGAATTATTTAAAAACTTCCGTGGCCGCGAGCCAAATGTTGACGCACTTCTTCGCCACAGCGGTATTGCTGCCTAAAGTATAAAGTTAACTCTATATACTTTGAGCTACACACAAGCACATGGCGCTCAGTTTTCATTGCAAAACTGAGCGCTTTTTTACAGCATTTGAACTTTAATTACTCTCAAATTCAAGACTATTGTTTTCCTTTCATTGCTAATTTAATGCTTTAAACTAAGGCGCTTGATATACTGAAAAAGTATTTTATCGTCGGAGTGTAGAGTGGTTATTAAGTGTGCCTTTAAAGAATGCCGTCCTTATTTAAATGAGTTAGAAACACGTTTTGGCTTAGCCCATTGGGCAGATCAAAGCAGTGGCTTTAGCCTGCATTACGATGATACAGGCCTGAGCTTATATAAAACCGATGAGCCTAAACTAGGCGCAATAAGCGTTGACTTTGTTACGGGCGCTGCAGCGCACAGACGAAAGTTTGGCGGCGGTAAAGGCCAAGCAATTGCCAAAGCAGTAGGCTTAAATAAAGGGGCTACTCCGGTAGTTCTCGACGCTACAGCAGGGCTAGGACGTGATGGTTTTGTATTAGCGTCGCTTGGTTGTAAAGTTATATTGCACGAACGCCACCCCGTAGTTGCAGCACTTTTATACGATGGTCTGCAGCGCGCATACAACGACATTGAAATTGGTCCGTGGATGCAGCAAAACATGAGCCTCATATTTGGCTCAAGCCATACCTTACTTGCTCAATGCGAAAGCATGCCAGATGTAGTTTACTTAGATCCTATGTTTCCGCATCGCGAAAAATCAGCCTTAGTTAAAAAAGAAATGCGCGTATTTCAAGACTTAGTAGGCGCCGACACCGACGCCGACGATTTACTCGAATTTGCCTACCCACTTGCCAGTAAGCGCGTGGTAGTAAAGCGCCCCGACTATGCCCCGTTTTTAAACGATAAAACTCCTAGCATGCAAATTAAAACGAAAAAAAACCGCTTCGACGTATATGTAAAAGCTGCGATGAATAAATAAATATTATTCTAATGCATTATCAAATTTCTACTTTTTGTCGCTGAAATCATACTGCGACATAACGTGGGTATATCCAGGGATTAGCTACATTAGGTACTAGGTCGAAATTAGCCACGGTCAGTGTTTAAGTTGTGCGTAGGCAGGGCTTTATGCCGCGCTTATTAAAGAGCTGGCTTTTACTAACCGCTGCAATTTACTCTTTAGTACTTCTCTGCCAGTTGTATATATTTACGCTTTACCAGCTTAGATACGGGTACTAATTCAAAACCTTGTTTGCTGAGCTGTGGTAAAACGTGGCGTAAAAATGCGATTGTTTCAGGGTAGGGGTGGGCAATTGCAATGGCAAACTTATGCTCAGTAGCGTGTTGTTTTAGCTCATCTAGGCGCAGTTGTAACTGTTCTGGTGTGGTTATGTTATCTAAAAAAATATGACGGCCAATATTTTCAACGCCTAAAAAGTTAGCGGCATTTTGTGCCTGGCTTAATTCAGTGGTGCGGCTATCTAAAAAGTATAAATGTCGCTTTTTAAGCACTTCCATTATCCACCTCATAGCTTGACCTTGCTGGGTGAGCGCCGATCCCATGTGATTATTAACCCCTTTAACTTGCGGTAAACTGGCCAAAGCAGTGCCAAGTATTTGCTGTATCTGCTCTTTATTCATATTTAACGTAAGTGCGCCAGGGCCAAGCTCCTTGCCGTTAAGTGCTTGCATGGGAATATGCAGTAATAACTCTTTATTTGTTTTACTGGCTAAAGTGGCAAAAGCTTGTGCATAAGGCGTGTGAGGCAAAATTGAATACGACACTTGGCCAGGCAAAGTTAACAGTTCTAAATCTCTCTGGTGATAGCCTATGTCGTCTATTACTATCGCTATTTGCTTGGCTTTAGCATTGAGTGACGCAAAACCAAGCATCAATATCAGCCCTATAATTACTTTCATCTTTATCGCTTTTTAAATTTATAGTTTTTATTATTTTTAGAGCTTATTAATTCAACATCAGTAAGGCTAAAATTATTGCAGGTTAAGTAATTGTTTAGCTTTAGCTAATTGTAAATCAGTTACCTTGCTGGCTAGTTGTGTTTGTTTGCTTTTAGCTTGCTGGTTTTTGATTATAACGGCTTTATCACTTTGTGAAAGGGTTGTTTGATTAATCGCCACGTCGGGCGTAATACCAACACCCTCGATTGATTTCCCCAAAGGAGTGAAGTACTTAGCTGTAGTGAGCTTTAATGCAGTGCTGCCATCACCAAGTGGAATAAGCGATTGCACTGAGCCTTTACCAAAAGATTGGCTGCCAACAACCTTGGCGCGGTTATTATCTTTTAATGCGGCAGCTAAAATTTCGGCTGCTGATGCCGAGTTTTTGTTAATTAGCACGACAATAGGGGCGCCTTTTAAAATGTCTCCGTGTTTGGCATAAAAAGCTTTATTTGCCTCGTTATAGCGCCCTTTGGTTGTAACAATAGTACCGTTTTGTAAAAACAGATCCGATACCGCAACAGCGCTTCTAAGTGTACCGCCGGGGTTGTCACGTAAATCAATAACTAGGCCTTTAAGTGGGTGCCCAAAGTGATTTTGCATGGCCGCTATTTGCAAAGCAACTTCATGTAAAGTGTGGTTAGAAAAACTATTGATAGCTAAATAACCGCGGCCAAAATCTAAACCTTGGCTAGTAACGCTTTCGAGCTTTATTTCACGGCGGCTCATATTAAAATTAAGTGGTTGCGGTTGGTTGTCACGTTTAATGGTTAAGCTAATATTACTAAGTTTGCTGGCTGTTATTAGCTGAGCAACATGCTCTACGGAGCTGTGTTGTGTTGTTTGATTATTAACGTTAATAATAATGTCACCGGCCATAATCCCAGCACTTTTAGCAGGTGAGTTATTCACTACATTTACAATGGTCACGTTATTATTTATTTTTTTAACCTCAATACCTAAACCGGTATAGCGGCCATTAGTGTTATCAAATAAAGCATTTAATTCGTGTTCATCAAGGTATTTAGAATGGGGATCAAGCTGGGCATAGAAATGCGCAAATTGCTGGTTGTTATAGCTAGTATGAGTGGTGTTTAGTAGGGTAAGATCTTCAACGTAGTAGGTATGAATGTTAAATAGGATTTCTGTTATTTGTTGGTTTTTTAATTCTTTAATCGAACTAGAAAACACATTTGCTGAAAAGCTAATAAAAATAAATAGGGCAAGTAAATACAGGCTCAAGCCAAGCGTAAAGCCTGTATTTTTAAACCATTTTGCTAGGGTGCTTTTTTTGTCCATCGGCTGCTCCAATACGGCGCAGCGGTTAATTTATACCAATACTATGTTTTACATAAGATTGGTATTTGCTAAATGCGTTTGCACCATTTTTCAGGATTTACTGCACGCCCTTTATGGCGCATTTCAAAGTATAGACCAGAACTTGCTTGCCCGCCGCTTTGGCCAACTAGCGCTACCGTTTCGCCCTCTCTTACCATGTCGCCAACATCTTTTAATAAGGTTTGTGCATGGCCGTAAAGGCTCATAAAGCCCTCACCATGGTCAACTACAATTACCCAGCCGTAGCCCTTTAACCAATCGGAAAATACCACTTGGCCGTTATGAACACTGTTAATATTGCTGCCTTCTTTTGCGCCAATTAATACGCCTTTCCAGTCAATACCACCGTGTTTTCGTTGTCCAAAAGTGTGCTCTAACTTACCTCGGCTTGGCCAGTTAAGTTTGCCTTTGCTATTATTGAGGCCGAGTAATTCAACTTTTTTATTTTTTTCTTTCTCTAACTCTTCAATAGTTGTGATCAGCGTTTGTTGGTTTTCTTTTAAATAGTTAATTGAGCTTTTAGTGTTATTTAGCTGTGCCTGTAAATTTTTTAAATTGGCTTGGCGTTCACTTTGGGCGTTAACTAATGCAGTTTGGCGTCTTTTTTGTTCATCATGCAGGTTTACTAGTTTTTGCTTTGTTTTAGCCAGTTCAGCCTGGTTTTGCGCTATTTGTAACTGCAGCGCTTTTAGCTCTTCGAGTTGTTCAATACGGGCTTTATTTAAATAATTATAATAGCTTAGAGTGCGCTCAAACTTAGCTGTGTCTTCTTGATTGAGCAGCATTTTTGCATAGTCATCGTCGCCACCGGCCATATAAGCACTTTTAAGTTGCGCAGCTAATGCGTGTTGAAACTGTGCATGTTGTTGTTCGAGTTGATCGGCTTTTTGCTGTTGCAGCTGTTGCTGTTGTTCGGTTTTTTTAACCGACTGCTCAGCCATATTTAGGGCTTTGGCGTTTTTAGCTATTTCGAGTTCGTGCTGTTGTAGGTTTTTTTGTAGCGTGGCAACTTTTTTGCGTTGCGCGTTGTATTCAGATTGGCTTTGCTTAAGTGCCGTTTGTACTTCGCTGAGATCTTTTTTGGTACGATCTTCATTAGCGACTGCAGTTGCAGTCGCTAAAAAAGTCAGTATTAAAATTAGCTGAGTAACGCTATTAATACATTTTTGCATAGATTATTTCAACGTCATGATAGGTTTGCCTGTCATTTCAGTTGGCTGCTCCATGCCCATTAAGTGCAGCATAGTAGGTGCTACATCACTAAGCGCCTTACCCTCAGATGGTGTTGCGTCGCGGCCCACATAAATAAATGGCACCGGCTCGCTAGTATGTGCAGTATGGGCTTGGCCTGTTTTAAGGTTGGCCATTTGCTCAGCATTACCATGGTCGGCAGTAATAAGCGCTTCACCGCCATATTCGTTAAGTGCTGCTACTACGCGGCCAATACAGTGATCAACTGCTTCGCAGGCTTTAACTGCCGCTGCAAATACACCAGAGTGACCCACCATATCGCCGTTAGGGTAGTTACAAATAATAGCGTCGTATTTGCCGCTTTTAATTGCCGCAACGAGTTTGTCGGTAAGCATTTCTGAGTTCATTTCGGGCTGCAAATCGTAGGTTGCAACTTGTGGTGAAGGGATAAGCTCGCGGGTTTCACCGTTAAATTCGTCTTCGCGGCCACCACTAAAGAAAAACGTTACGTGAGCATATTTTTCGGTTTCTGAAATACGTAGTTGAGTTTTACCGTGTTTTTCAAACCATTCGCCAAGTACGTTTACCAGTGGCGTGGGGCCAAATGCAACCGGGGCGTCTATATCTGCAGCGTATTCGGTCATCATTACAAATGCGCTAAGAGCGGGTGACTTTTGTTTGGCAAAACCGTTAAAGTTAGGCTCAACAAATGCACGTGTAATTTCACGGGCGCGATCGGCTCTAAAGTTAGCAAATATAACCGTGTCGCCATCGTTAATTTGTACAGGCTCTGCGCCTGCAGGAGTAATGGTGCTTGCGGCTACAAACTCATCGTTTTCGTCGCGCTCATAAGCAGCTTCAAGTGCGCTTACGCCAGTCGGGTAGCTAAAATCGCCTTGTGCTAACGTAAGTAAGTTATAGGCTTTTTCTACGCGGTTCCAGCGGTTGTCTCTGTCCATTGCGTAATAACGGCCAATTAGCGATGCTAAGCGGCCACATTGTAGCTTTGCAAATACTGCTTCAATGCGTTCAATAGAAGCTTTAGCACTGCGTGGAGGCGTGTCGCGGCCATCTAAAAAGCCATGAAAGTACACCTCTTTTGCGCCGCGTTTTGCAGCAAGTTCAATACTTGCCACAATATGATCTTCGTGGCTGTGTACGCCGCCTGGGCTTAATAGCCCCATAATGTGCACGGCTTTATCGGCACTTACGGCTTTATCTATGTTATCGACTAGTGCAGGGGTAGAGTCAAACTCGCCATCGTTTATCGCTTTTGTTATACGGGTAAAGTCTTGATAAACAACGCGTCCTGCGCCTAAATTAACGTGGCCAACTTCAGAGTTGCCCATTTGACCATCAGGAAGGCCTACATCAAAACCCGAAGCTGAAATTAATGTGCGCGGGCGGGTGGCCCATAATTCATCTAATACAGGGGTGTTTGCAGCCAGAATCGCATTACTTTGCTCATCTTCGCGGTATCCCCAGCCATCTAAAATCATTAATACCAGTGGTTTTTTATGCTCTGACATAGTCACTCCTCAAGGTTAACGTTGCGATAAAACACGCTAACATTACCGCTAACATGCTGATGCTAAGCATACCGTGTTTTATAGCTAGGATCAGCAATCAAAATAAGATATTAAAACTTTTTAATATCTGGCTAAAAATTAACAACAAGCTGTTACTTTGTTCTTACTAAAAACACCTCGTAAAAGCGTATTATGCTTTGCCTTAACTCGCATTTTTAGCTGATTTGGGTATACTTGCGCAGCTAATACCAATTTTATTAAAAACATGCACATTCTAGCTGGTTAAATAGCTCATTAACTGCGTTAAAAATAATTTATATAGAACAACTATATATCATCATTTTTTACTTGTTATTGACCCATTTCATTGACGCTACAATAGCCCATTAATTTAATGCAATTGGTATAATACCAACTTTATTAAAGCGCTGTGTATGCGAGTAAGGTAAATTAGGTATATATTGTGTTTAAAATTTTTACAGAAGTGAGTACTCCTGTTTAAATTTTATGTTGTTTGTGGGTAGCTTACCTCTTGTTATACTTGCTTATAGAGTTAATGCAATTGGTATTGAACGAAAAAAATAGCTAAAACATCACGTTTTAGGATGTAATTTTATAGTGGATGTCGAATGGATCAATATATTGAATTTATCACCAATCACCCAATTTTAAGTGCAGCTTGGGTGGGTATTGTGTTTCTTATTGTTAGTGGTTGGATCAAAAGTAAACTCTCAGCAGTGCGCCAAATAAACCCTCAGCAGTTAACGCTGCTTATCAACCGTGAAGACGGTCAAGTTATTGATATGCGTGCGCAAAAAGAGTTTAACACCGGGCATATTGCCGGTGCTCAGCATTTAAGCCCTGAAAATGCGAAAAAATCTGACTTTTCAAACCTTGAAAAGTATAAGAGTAAACCCATTATATTGGTATGTACTACAGGCATGACCGCTTCAGGAACTGCAACCGCTATGCATAAAGCGGGTTTTGAGCAGGTAAGTGTGTTATCTGGTGGTATGGGCGCGTGGCAATCTGCGAGCTTACCAACTACAACCGGTCGCTAATAAATATTAGCAGTCCGATAGAGGATATATTATGAGTAATGTTGTTTTATACACCAAAGCGTATTGCCCTTTTTGTCAACGTGCTCGTGCACTTTTAGACAGTAAAGGTGTGCAATACACAAACTTTGATATTGGTGTACAGCCTGAGCTGCGCGATGAAATGATCGCCAAAGCAGGCGGCGCAAGCACGGTACCGCAAATCTTTATTAATGATGAGCATATAGGTGGCTGCGACGACATGATGGCAATAGAAGCACAAGGTCAACTTGATAAAAAGCTAAATGCCACACTAAACGCTTAAATTTAACTAATTATAATAACGAACAGGTTAAGGATTACAATGAACGAAGAAACGCAAAACGCAGCAGCACAACAAGAAACTGGCGCACAATTTACTATTCAACGTATTTACACAAAAGACGTGTCGTTTGAAACGCCAAATTCTCCAGCTATTTTTCAAAAAGAATGGACACCAGAAGTTAAGTTAGACCTAGACACTCGCTCTAATAAGTTAGACGAAGGTGTATTTGAAGTGGTTTTAGCACTAACAGTGACTGCATCTATTGGCGAAGAAACGGCCTTTTTATGTGAAATTCAACAAGCAGGTATTTTTACTATTGCTGACGTTGAAGAAACACAACTTGCTCATATGCTTGGTGCATTTTGCCCTAACGTATTGTTTCCATATGCGCGTGAAGCAGTTTCTAACCTTGTTAACCGTGGTACTTTTCCACAGCTTAACCTTGCGCCAGTTAACTTTGACGCATTATTTGCACAATACATGCAACAACGCACAGCGCAAGCTGAGCAGGCATCAGTAGACGCTTAAATTATGAGTACAGCAACTTCAGCTGTTACTGTATTAGGGGCGGGGTCTTATGGCACCGCCCTTGCTATTTGCTTAGCCCGAAATGGTCACCAAGTGACACTTTGGGGACGCAATAGCGACGACGTTGCCACGCTTGCAGCTGAGCGAAAAAATCAACGTTACTTACCTGATATTCCTTTTCCCGACACTTTATCTCTTGAAGCCGACTTACAACGTGCTGCTGCAAGTAATGAAATAGTGTTAGTGGTTGTGCCTAGCCATGCATTTGGCGACACTTTAAAGCAAATTAAACCAGCTTTACAGCAAGGCGCAAAAGTTGCGTGGGCAACGAAAGGGCTAGAGCCAAATACCGGGCGCTTATTACAAGAAGTTGCAGTGCAAGAGCTTGGCGATGCAATTCCATTAGCGGTGCTTTCGGGGCCAACATTTGCTAAAGAAATGGCCATGGGATCGCCTACTGCTATTTCGGTTTCATCCACCTCTACAGAATTTGCCAAGCAGTTAGCTGATTTACTGCATTGCGGTCGCTCATTTAGAGTGTACAACAATGATGATTTTATTGGCATACAGCTAGGTGGTGCGGTTAAAAACGTGATTGCTATTGGTGCAGGCATTTCCGACGGCGTAGGTTTTGGCGCTAATGCACGCACGGCACTAATTACTCGCGGCCTTGCTGAATTAACACGCTTAGGCTGTGCTTTGGGCGCAAAACCCGAAACCTTTATGGGAATGGCAGGCCTTGGCGATTTAATTTTAACCTGCACAGATAACCAATCGCGTAATCGTCGTTTTGGTTTGGCGTTAGGTAAAGGCGAAAGCGTAGAGGCTGCAATAGAGTCTATAGGCCAAGTGGTCGAAGGCTTTAGAAACACTAAAGAAGTGTATTTATTAGCGCAGCGCAGCGGTGTAGAAATGCCAATCACCGAGCAAATCTATAAAGTACTGTACGAAAATAAAGACATGAAAGAAGCGGCTATGGCTTTATTAGGCCGAGAGCAGCGCTCAGAATAAAAGGGCAGCTTTCATAAAACTAGGTTTTAGGTGTCAGGTTTTAGGTATCAGGTTTTAGGTAGACATTAGCCAAGCTCGGTGTGTGGGTTAAACCACAGACGGGCTTAATGTCGCGCAGGTTAATCTTTAAACCTGCGCGACATTAAGCTCCCCCCCTACGATTACCCACTGTGTTTTAATTGTTCTGTAGGTGCGGTTTTATACCGCGCTTGTTAAATTAAATACATATTCACAAAGAGGTTAAGAGACGCTGCGCTCTAGAGAAGTAACAGGTAATAAATACTTAAATGTTATTAAGTTACTTCTCATTTACCCTCATTCACTGCTCTTTGTGCAATAAGTGATTTACTCAACACCGAACTCACAGAGGAAAACGCTAAGGCGCTCTAAAGCTGAATGTTAGTCTTAACTAACGCAGTGCCGCTTGGCTGTGTTTGTTACTTACCTAAAGCCTAGGGCCTAAAACCTTGCGCCTAAAGCTCCTTACTTTGCGCCCGGAAACCCAAGCTGGCGCCACGATTCGTACACAAATACCGAAACCGCGTTAGATAAGTTCATACTGCGGCTATTGGCTTGCATTGGAATACGTACCCGTTGCTCATTTGGAAGCGATTGAATTAGCTCATCCGGAAGGCCGCGTGTTTCAGGGCCAAATACTAAACAGTCGCCGGCCTCGTATTGTGCCTGATGATGAAATTGGCTGCCTTTAGTGGTGCAAGCGTATATTTTTTTAGGCTTGCATGCTTCTAGGTAAGCTTCAAACGAAGCATGGCGCTGTACATGGCTAAATTCATGATAATCAAGGCCGGCACGTTTTATTCGTTTGTCATCCCATGCAAAGCCAAGTGGCTCAATTAAATGTAGCGAATAGCCCGTATTTGCACATAAGCGAATAATATTACCCGTATTCGGTGGGATTTCAGGTTGGTATAAAACAATATCCAGCATAACGAGCCTTATAAAATAGTCAGTAATTTAACGATTTGCAGTATACACAGAAAGCGTGTAAAAAACTGATATACTCACTTTATTCAATACACTTATTAACGGATAAATACGTGCATAATCGCAGTTACGAATTTTGGGTAAAAACCTCTAGTTTAGTCACTATGGTCATGGTGAGCTTAATGATTGCAGCTAAAACCTGGGCATGGCTTGCCTCGGGTTCAGCGTCAATGCTGGGCTCATTAACCGATTCACTCATGGATATTACCGCCACAGCTATGAGTTTTTTAGTATTAGGTTATGCGCTGCGCCCCGCCGATGATGACCACCGTTTTGGTCACGGTAAAGCCGAAGCGCTTGCTGGGCTAGGGCAGGCCGCATTTATTGCAGGTTCAGGCTGTTTGTTAGCATTTCATAGTATAGAGCGCTTGTTTAATCCTTTAGAGCTCACTCATTCATTGTTAGGTGTATGGGTAAGTATTTTTGCCATTGCCTGTACGTTAATGATTGTATTTGTACAAAATAAAGTAGTTAAACATACCGAATCTATTGCAATAAAGGCCGACTCAGTTCATTACAAAGGTGACTTGATTTTAAATGCTGCGGTACTACTGGCTATTTTACTCTCGTATTATGGGGTGTTGTACGCGGACCCTATTTTTGCAGTTGGCGTTGCCGGTTACCTACTTTATAACAGCTGGGATATAGCCCGAGATAGCGCAGATCACTTAATGGACAAAGAGCTGCCAGACGAAGAAAAACAACGTATTTTAGATGTATCGAAAAGCCATATCGATGTGCGCGGTGTACACGGTGTTCGTACCCGACAAGGTGGGAAAGTTAAGTTTATTCAATTACATTTAGAGCTAGATGATCACCTAAGCTTAATTCGCGCGCACAACGTAGCCGATGAAGTAGAGGCAATGATCACTAAAGAATTTGAGTCAGAAGTTGATATTCTAATTCACCTAGACCCTTTGTCTTCCGTGGAACTGAGTGACACTGAGGGAGCCGCAGTAACTGAATCGTAAGCAAAGCTGGTATCAGGTTAAAACCAAGCAAACACCGGATTTAATCTGATACTTTTGCCGTAGACGTGAGTTTACCTCGCGCAGGGGTTTAAAAGCTTAACAAGCGCGGCATAAAGCGCCTCCTAGGTTAACCTAAACACCGAGCTTGGTTTTTTCTCTACCTGAAACCTAACACCTCAAACATAAAACCTAAACCTTTGCCGTAGGCGGGAGTTTACCTCGCGCAGGGTTTTAAAAATTTAACAAGCGCGGCATAAAGC
>NZ_JBEOOE010000050.1:0-17866 GCF_040308885.1 Pseudoalteromonas sp. 120-MNA-CIBAN-0494 | reverse complement strand
ATTTTAAATTAAAACCTGTTTAAAAAGAGGTTAGTAGACACTGCGCTTTAGAGGAATAACAAAGCCAAGAACAATGTGTTTTATGCCTACTCATTTACTCCATTGTCTTTTCTTTGTGCAAATTGTTGTCGCGCATTTTAAATTAAAACCTGTTTAAAAAGAGGTTAGTAGACACTGCGCTTTAGAGGAATAACAAAGCCAAGAACAATGTATTTTATGTCTACTCATTTACTCTCATTGTCTTCTCTTTGTGCAAATTGTTGTAGCGCATTTTAAATTAAAAACCTGTTCACAAAGAGGCAATGAGGCGCTGTGCTTTAGTGGGTGAAAAGAGCTGTGGATTGTGTGAAAAATAAATCTAGCTCTACTTATTTATTTCCTATTTTCACTCGTAAAATTTGGCAGCTAATTACTCTATAAGTATTTGTTACTTAGTGTTAAGGTTTAAGCTATAAAAACGCATGTTTAAAGTCAGTAACCTTAATACTTTATAGCTGATAATATAGGAGCTAACTATGTCTAATTGGGTTGATGCAACAGTAAAAAAAATTACTTGGTGGACAGACTCGTTATTTAGCATAACGGTAAATGCCGACGTTGAGCCATTTAAAGCGGGGCAGTTTACTAAGTTATCTATAATGGATGGCGATAAGCGTATTGCACGGGCTTACTCCTACGTTAATGCCCCTGATGACCCCAATTTAGAGTTTTATTTAATAAACGTAGTTGACGGTTTACTCTCATCGTATTTAGCCAAGCTACAACCAGGCGATAATGTATTAATAGAGCGCCGTGCTACAGGCTTTTTTACCCTTGACGAAATACCCGCCAGCGAACAGTTATGGATGCTAAGTACAGGCACCGCTTTGGGGCCGTTTTTGTCCATGCTACAACAGAGCGAAGTATGGCAAAAGTATCAACATATAAACCTAGTGCATGGCGTGCGTTTAAATGACGATTTAAGCTATCAGGAGCTTATAAACACGTTACTTGAAGCTCATCCCAAGCAGTTAAATTACATTCCTGTAGTGAGTCGTGAGCAAGCTGATGTAGGGTTGCATGGCCGAATAACGGATGCGATAGCTAATAAGCAATTGTTTTCGCACGTTGGGCTAAATGCAACGCCCGAAAACGCACAGTTTATGATTTGTGGTAATCCGCAAATGGTGAAAGACACCACAGAGTTACTCATAAACCAAAATTACCAACGCAATCGGCGCAGAACCCCCGGCCACATAACGGTTGAGCAATATTGGTAGTTAGGTGTGTTTATTTTACCTGTTTAAACGTGTAGCCGGGTGTTTGGTTTTTAGGTAAATAAGTACCTATTTAGTGTGGATATTCCTTTAAATGGGTAATAACCATGCTAAATACCAAACATGCCCTAGTACTAAACAGATAATCACTACCCCAAAACCGCAAAATTTGCTATGTTGCGCCCTAACAGTATTTCGTGCTCATTTTAGGAAAACTATGAAATCTTTACCTATCGTTTTTGCTTTTATATTTATTGGTGCCGCGGCACTTGTTTACGCAACAGAGCAAGAAACCAACACAACGGCGCAAAGCAGTACAGAGCAAGCTAAACCTGCAATTGAAAAAGAGCAGCAAGCTGCCGACGAGTCAAAACAACAAGCTACAGATAGACTCAATACCCTTGAGCATAAAGAGGCAGTATTAACAAAACCAGTTGTTGATCCTAACAAAGTAGACGACTCAAAAGTACTTGGCACCGAAACCCCTAAGCCAGTTGAAAAGATTAAAAATAAAGAGGAAAAAGCGGCCGCTATTGCCAAAGCTGAGCAAGTGGTAACGCAAGCAAAAGAAGCCTTAACGCAAAGGCAGCAAACAAAAGCCAAACAATCGCGCGAATCATTAGCTGTGGTTGAACAATTAGTTAAAGCCTATAACGCCCGTAATATTGAAGAGTTTATTCGGGTTTATGCCGAAGACGTTGAATTTTATATTTTCCCTAACGAGCTGCTATTTAAAGGTAAGGAAAAACTAATAGCCCGTTATGGCTTAATGTTTAAAAAGCTAAAATGCATTCATTCATCACCAATCAAACGCATAGTACATGGCGACATAGTAATTGATCATGAATTATCAGAAACCTGCTCAGTAGATGAAAACGTAATAGATAAACGCTCAGAGCTTATTTCAAGCTATCAAGTTAAAGATGGTAAAATAATTCGTGTGTTATTTTTTCGATAACTCATAACTAGGTAAGTAAGTATCAAAATGCAGTTAAACGACGAGAAAAAAATTCGCCTAGAGTATCGGGTAGAGCCAGGCTGTTTAGGCCCACAAGGGCTAAGCCACATAGAAGATTTTTGTCGCTATGCTAATAAGCATATTAAATCACCATATTATGCGCAATTTTTATTTACCCCTCGTTACGACAAGCAAAAAAGTGAACGTCAATACAGCGTAAATAGCCGCAACTTATCGCAAGTTCAGGCCAAGCTGTATTTTGATCACTTTCAAATAAATATAGTAGAGTTTGAAGAGCAGCTCGACGAGCTGCTCAGTAAAGCAATAGATCTGTACTTTAAACGCTAGTCGCACTCAAAATTTCGTTAAAGCTTTGGTTGTCGTGTAGGCTAGCAAACGCACTCTCGTGCAGTAGTTCATTGCGTAAGTTAGGTGAGTAATCTAACGCCATTTTTATATCGGCTAACGCATCGGCATGTTCATGAATTAACGCATAAGCACACGCACGTTGCCAATAAGCATAGCCATAATCACTGTCTATCTCTATTGCTTGGTTACATAGCTCAATAGCTTGTGTTGTATCGTTAATTTCTAGCAGCGCATCGGCTTTATAAGCAATGGCTTCTACGTCTTCAGGTTTACGTTTTAAAATTTCGTCAAAAATTTCAATTTTGTTAGCAAAATCACTTTCTAAATTAGCCCGCATCCACAGTGAATGAACTTCATTAGTGACCGAAATTCGTTCTTGGTTACTGAGTATTTCTTCAGAGCGAACGCGCAGTTTTTCTTCAAGAATTTTTAAGCGATCTTCATACTCATCAGTAATAACGCTTACTCGGGTATTTACTATATCTTCTACTTTATTTTTAACATCGCGCAGTGAGTTCCAACCAACTAATACTAAAATTGATGCGGTAGCAGTAATAATAAAAAATACATTGTTAATGGTATCAGTAGTATAGGTAATTGCACGGTCAGCGGTATCTAGCTGGGCATGAGTTACTTGTTTAGTTACATCCTCACGCAGTTTTTGCTGATCTTGACGCACAGCTCTAAGCTCATCAAGAATATAACGCTCCATTAGCGGTTTATACATAGGAGCAGCTAGCCCATCAACAGCTTGGTTTTGTTGCTGCTCGGTGGGAGCCGAAAAAGGGTCATCTTCAGCAGCAATGATTGCTGTAGAATTAAAAGTTACGCAAATAAACAATAGTAATAAAAAGTAACGCATAGTACGCCTAATAAATAAAATCAATAAATCGCTAAGGCAACTTTAACATGCACAGATTCAGGGTACTAGAGGAGGTTGCTGTTTCGTTAAACACTTTATAGCGCTGGTTAGGTAATTAACGTTAGTTTGCAGCAATTAGACATTTTTAGACGCTATTGATAAAAATTAGGCAAAAAAAACCAGCTCAAGGTGAGCTGGCAAAAACTACTTAAAACAACATAATGTCAAAGGGAAAAACAATAAGTTAGATTGCATAATAACGCGACTAAGCTGAACAATTACTTAACTCAATTCAATACTTTAAATTAAATAAATAAGGTGTATAAATCATCAAAAAATACACCTTTTTTAACTTACATGGCGAAGGGGAATATACACAGTGACCTTGGTTACCCGACAGCCAACTTTTTAAGCCCTTCACATTACATTACGTCGCTTATTTTAAAAGCGATCATTTTATTATTTAAAATGCGCGGCATAAAGCCCCGCCTACAAAAATTGCACAAAGAGTAGGTAATGAGAGTGAATGAGTAGAGCAGTTCCATTTTATCCGCAGTTCGAAACTTACAGCTCTTTTCACCCTCTAAAGCGCAGCGCCTCATAGCCTCTTTGTGAGTTAATTACTTAAAAAACAATTGCTCACAGGCCAAAGCCCAAGCTCGAAACGCAAATAACAAGAACAAAAAAACGGCGCTAAAGCTAGCACCGTTTTTACTTAATATTTAAATAGAGTATTATTTAAAAGCTGTTATTACGCTACTTTTTTCTCTTCACAACTGGCTAGGTACTCGTCAAACGAGCCTTGAAAGTCGATTACTTGTTTATCTTTAATATCAATAATACGCGTAGCAAGTGACGATACAAACTCACGGTCATGGCTTACAAAAATAAGCGTACCTTGGAAGTCTTTTAACGCATTGTTAAGTGCTTCAATGGCTTCCATATCCATGTGGTTTGTAGGCTCGTCCATTACTAGTACGTTAACGTCTTGCATCATTAACTTACCAAATAACAAACGGTTTTTTTCACCACCTGAACAGTTACGCGCTTTTTTGTTTGAATCGTCTGCTGTAAACAACAAACGGCCTAACATGCCACGTACCATTAAATCGTTGTGCTTAGCGGTGCGCCACTGCGACATCCAATCAAACAAGGTTAAGTCGTTATCAAAATCTTTAGTGCTGTCTTGCGGGCAATAACCAAAAGTAGCATTTTCAGACCACTTAACTTCGCCCTCTAAGCTTTTAAGCTCGTCTACTAAACAGCGTAAAAAGGTAGTTTTACCCACACCATTTTCGCCAATTACCGCAAGCTTAGCGCCGGCTTCAAGTAATAAGTCGCCGCCAGAGAACAACATTTCGCCATCAAAGCCATGGCCAATTTTATTAACTTCAAGCGCTTGGCGATACATTTTTTTACCTTCGTCAAAGCTTAGCGAAGGGCTCATACGGCTTGACGATTTAACTTCATCAAGTTTAATTTTATCCATTTTTTTAGCACGCGAACTTGCTTGTTTCGCTTTAGATGCGTTAGCACCAAAACGGTTAACAAAGTCTTGTAGTTCGTCAATTTCAGCGCTCTTTTTCGCGTTTTCAGCAAGTAATTGCTCGCGTTGTAGGCCAGCAGCTTCTAAAAATTTCTCGTAGTTACCAGGGTAAATACGCAGCTCGCCGTAATCAATGTCGGCCATGTGTGTACATACCGAGTTTAAAAAGTGACGGTCATGCGAAATAATAATCATGGTACATTTACGCTTGTTAAGCTCGTTAGCAAGCCAAGTAATTGTATGAATATCCAAGTTATTTGTAGGTTCATCGAGTAGCAAAATATCAGGGTTTGCAAACAACGCCTGTGCTAAAAGCACACGTAGTTTCCAGCCCGGCGCTACGTTTGCCATTAAGCCATAATGAAATTCTTTATCGATACCCGCTTCTAGCAAAATTTCTTCAGCGCGGCTTTCTGCCGTGTAACCGTCCATTTCTGCAAATACGCTTTCTAGCTCAGCTACTTTCATGCCATCGTCTTCGCTCATTTCTGGCAAAGAGTAAATACGTTCGCGCTCTTGCTTTACTTTCCAAAGCTCCACGTCGCCCATAATTACAGCGTCAACTACGCTAAATTCTTCAAATGCAAACTGGTCTTGGCTTAGGTTACCTACTTTTAACCCAGGAGTAATAGATACATTACCGGCACTTGGCACAAGTGCCCCGCTTAAAATTTTCATGAAAGTCGACTTGCCGCAGCCGTTAGCGCCAATTAAACCGTAACGGTTACCGTTACCAAATTTAGCTGAAATGTTTTCAAACAACGGCTCTGCGCCAAACTGCATCGTGATATTTGCGGTGGAGATCAAAAAAATGTAATCCTAGAAAAAGTACTGACAGGGATAGGCTGCAGCAAAACGCCACAAACAAGAACCAGACAATAGGGTAAATTAGCTGGCGAATTATACAGATCCAAAGCCAAAGATGAAAGGTAAAAGAAACTTAAAAAATAGCCAGTATGGCAAGAGCAGGTTTTAGATGTCAGGCTTGAGGTTTTAGGTAAAAATTAACCAAGGTTAATGTACAAGAGTAGCGGGAGTTTACTTCGCGCTTATGGGCTGTAGGCGTTGAGCTTGCTGACGCGAAAAGCGCAGCTTTTAATGTGTAGGCACGATTATACACTCGGATTAATTTAAACGTGTTGTGTGGTTTTTTAAATTTAGTAATAACAAAAGCTTGTACTTAATTGTTTAAAAGTTAAGGCTAAATTTACATAATTGTAAAAGCAGGCGCGTATTAATGATAACGGCGTAGTTTTTATTGGTTATATAACTAATAAGCCTATATTTATTTTTACCAATCAGGTAAATTGTTTTAAATGAATACTAACTTAATAATACGTTAGTTATTAACAGATAAACCAAGGAGCGGTGTGTCTCGTGTCAAACTCCACACTTAGTTACTACAATCAAAACGCACAAAGCTTTAGTGATTCAACCTTAAATGTTGATATGTCAGTGCTGTATGCTGAGTTTTTGCCACACGTTACCGAACACGGCCATATTTTAGATGCCGGGTGCGGCAGTGCCCGCGATGCTGCTTACTTTAAACAACAGGGTTTTACTGTTAGCGCGTTTGATGCAAGCCCAGAGCTTGCCGCATTAGCAAGCAGTTACTTACAACAACCCGTCGACGTTAAAACCTTCCAGCAGCTAGATTGCGTTAATAAATACGATGCTATTTGGTGCTGCGCCAGTTTATTACACGTGCCAAAAGCTGAATTACCACAGGTATTTTTAAACCTACAAAATGCACTAAAACCAAACGGTGTTTTGTATGTATCGTTTAAATATGGCGATACAGAGCGTGTGTATAATGGTCGTAAATTTACCGATTTAAACGAAAATTCTTTAACGCATTTACTTAGCCATACGCAGTTAAAAGCTATTAAACAATGGCAAAGTGTTGATCAGCGCCCAGAGCGCGAAAGTGAAGTGTGGCTCAATGCCTTGTTAACGCATAGCAAAGCGAAATTATAAGTGAATAGTTTTAGTGAACATCAACACCTGCAAAGTAATAACCAGCAGCTTATTACGGGTGATAATGACCCGTTATTACCTAATCTTGTGCATGCCATAAATAATGCCACTGAGATTGAAGTTACGGTTTCATTTATTCAGCCAAGTGGCTTAGCTTTGTTGTTTGATCCACTCAGTGAAGCTTTGCAAAGTGGTGCAACACTTAAATTACTTACCTCAGATTACCTAGATATTACTCATCCTAATGCGTTGAGAGAACTCATGGCATTGGTAGATCGTGGAGCCGATGTGCGTATTTACCAAACACACAGTAATCAAAGTTTTCATATGAAGTCGTATATTTTTGTCAAAACAAACGACCAAAAAGAGATTACAGATGGCTGTGCCTTTATTGGCTCAAGTAATATTAGTGCCAGCGCATTAACCAAAGGGCATGAGTGGAATTTTAGACACGATTATACACAACCAAAAACAAGCCAAGCAGCGAAGCAGTTTTTTAGTATACGCACAGCTTTTGAAAATATTTTTAATCACGAATTTGTTACCCATCTAAGCCATGAATGGATAAATAGCTACATTACTAGGCGTAAAACACAGCAGTTTGTATCGGTAAACCACGCTGATACAGCTGAGCAAGTTATTGAAAAGAATGAAGCTAAAACACCAAGGACAGCTCAAATTGAAGCGCTTAATGCCTTAGCGCAAACGCGTACTGAGGGCTTTAAGCGTGGCTTAGTGGTTTTAGCAACGGGTATGGGTAAAACATGGTTAAGTGCATTTGATGTAAAACAATTCAAAGCAAAACGTGTTTTATTTGTAGCGCATCGTGAAGAAATACTTTTGCAAGCACAGCGTACATTTTCTGAATTACTTACTCTATCTACTGGGTTTTATAACGGTAAACAGCGAGACAAAAACGCTGAGTGTTTGTTTGCCTCTATTCAAACCATTGGCCGAAGTAATCACTTAAAGCAGTTTGCACCAACGGCATTTGATTACATTATTGTTGACGAATTTCATCATGCAAGTGCGCGCGTATATCGCCAGCTTTTAAACTACTTTGAACCCAAGTTTTTACTGGGTTTAACAGCTACACCAGAGCGTACCGACCAAGCTGATATTTTAGGGTTATGCGACAACAACCTAGTATTTGAGCGTAACTTAACGCAGGGGATAGACCAAAAAACGTTAGTGCCATTTCATTACTACGGTATTTGGGATGAAAACGTAAACTACCAAGCTATTCCGTGGCGTAATGGCCGATTTGATCCAGCAGCACTTGAAAACAAATTTGCAACCCAAAAACGGGCAGACCATGCACTTTTACAGTGGCAGCAATACAAACAGCAGCGCACATTGGGCTTTTGTATATCTACCAAACATGCCGATTATATGGCTGCTGCATTTAATAAAGCGGGTGTAAAAGCGCTATCAGTGCATAGCCAATCAAAAGTACGACGTAATGAGGCGCTTAAACAATTAGAACAGCGTAAAGTTGAAGTACTATTTACTGTTGACCTATTTAACGAAGGCACTGATTTACCAAGCATTGATACCATATTAATGCTGCGCCCAAGCGACTCTAAAATACTCTTTTTACAGCAATTAGGGCGGGGTTTACGCACCCTCGAAGGTAAAACACATTTAGTGGTGCTCGATTTTATTGGTAACCACCACAGCTTTTTAAATAAACCTTATGCGCTACTTCATGAAACCACGCCAACTGGTGTAGTTAAAAAGCTTAAAAAACCAAACCTTGCTGATGGCTGCTTTATAAATATTGACTTAAAAGTTACCAACTTTTGGCAGCAGCTAGCCAAAATACAGCGCACCACAGCGTTAGAAGATATAACACAACTTGCCGAGCAACTAGGGCATTTACCTACATTAAGTGAGTTTTACTACCACTACGGCGATATAAAAAAGGTAAACAGCAACTACACTAGTTGGTTTGATCTAATTGCTAAAATACAAAATATTGATGACGAAGCACAGCAAAGTGCCAAGCAATTAGCACCGTTTTACGACTTTTTACATAAAGGCATACAAACTACCAGTATGACCAAATGCTTCAAAGCTATTTTTCTTGAGGCTTATGTTGCTTTAAATGGCTTTGCTAACCCCCCAACAGTTGCAGAACTTGCTGTAATGAGTGCAAAGGTACTCGCGCGCCATCCAAATTTAAAGCAACACGATTTACCTATTAAAGAACAGCAAGCAGCTGCAGATTCGCAAACATGGCAGAGCTACTGGCGTAAAAATCCAATTAAAGCCTACACCAATAAAAATAAAGACGGCACACAATGGTTTACCTTACAAAACAACACCGTAAAAGCCACGTTTGACGTACCCGCAGAAAAATGCGAGTTACTAAACGGCGCCGTGTTAGAACTGGTTGAATACACCTTAGCTAAATACAGCCAGCGACTAAAAGTAAAAACGCCAACCACGGAACAAAATACAGAGCAAAAAGCTGACAATGTAACTCAGTTAGCGTTTAAAGAGTTAGCCGATACAGCAAAAGAACAAGATAACGCGCTAAAACTGCCGTTCTTTCCCAATATTAGAATTGCCTGTGGGCATTTTAAAACAGGGGATGAAAGCGGTATGGAATTGATGGACGCGCCACTTGGCGCAGGCAAGCTTGATCCAAACGTGCATTTTTTAGCACGCGCTTCGGGTAACTCTATGAACGGCGGTAAACATCCAATACTGGATGGTGATTTACTGCTACTTGAGCTTATAACATCCGATAAAGCAGGATCGTTACGCGGCCAAATAGTCGCGATAGAGCGAGACGATATAAGCGGTGATGGGCAGTATTTACTGCGCAAAGTTAATAAATTACCAAATGGGCAATATGAGTTAATCGCTCAAAACCCAGATTATGAAGTAATGATTGCTGATGAAAGCATGCGAACATTTGCGCGGTTTAAACAGGTAGTTGTGGAATAGTTGTAGGTGCGATTTTATATCGCGCTTTAACTTGTAGATACAAGGCGCTGAGCTTGCTCGCGCGAAAAGCGAAGCTTTTTAAATAGCTATTTTGCGTGAGAGTTTAAGGGATTAATAATCTCTATCCGAGGTTATATCGCGTTGGCGATGGCAACCAAAGGGCGGCTGCCGCCGACCGCCCTTTGGAATCCCACGGCGCACCCGAAGATCACACTTTATCTTCAACTTACGTTAATGATGTGAACGTAACCAGCGTAGATAGGCCATCCATGGCCAAGCTACGCTTTGTACAGCATTGCCTAAAGGGATTTAGGTACTTGGAATTTGTCGGGAACAAAATTCCGCCATGCTGTAAATTACTCATCATTAACTCAGTTTCAGGTGTGATCACGGGGAATTGGAGTGTATTGTTTAGATATCACGTATACAAACTAGACTATTGTTCTTAGGTAAATGTAGGTGTACACACAAAAATGAAAATATATAAAAAATTAAAGTCACCGAAGAGAAATTTAAATAAAAACAATAGTAATGCAGATAGTCTAATTCCGGTAATTATGGGAGGGGTTTTAGGTAATCTAATACTTCCAGGTATTGGTGGTGTCTTTTTAGGCGGGATGCTAGGTGGAATATCAACAATTAACATGGAGAAAAAAATGGCAAGAGTACCTGTTTTTTATAGTTTTCATTTCGGTAATGATGTGATGAGAGTTCAGCAGATTAGAAATATAGGCTCTATTGAAGGGAATGCTCCAACCACGCCGAATGAGTGGGAAACATTAAAAAGGACGGGCAAAAAAGCTGTGGAAAATTGGATAGATCAAAATATGAAATATAAGCGGTGTATTATAGTTTTGATAGGCAGTGAAACAGCTCAGAGGCCTTGGGTTAAGCATGAAATAATAAAAGCCTGGAACGATGGTAAAGCTATTTTAGGTATTCATATTCATAATCTAAAATGTCCTAGAAATGGTGTCAGTTGTAAAGGAGTAAATCCATTTGAGCTTATAAAATTTGACAATGGGAAAAAGTTATCTGAATTCATCCCCTGTTATGATCCTAAATCGAATAATGCATACACAGAAATATCTGCAAACATTTCAAATTGGATTAATCATGCTATTACTAATAAAGCAAATTAGTAGGCTCGATCTGTCAAAAATTGATACTTGTTTATTAAGGCGTGATAATGGTTGATTTTATTACTTTTGAGGATCTTAGAAGATTTAATGATGCACTTACTATGGAAAGGAGGGTAGCCTTAAAATCTCATTCAGCCTCAAAGAATAATAAAGATACCTTCTTGTCTCATTCTTCAAAGGATGAGGAGTATTTACCCAGTGTTATTCATCTACTAGAAAGCCATGGTGCTTCAGTATATTGTGATTTAGGAGATGATAGATTACCTGTTAACCCAAACCCTGAAACAGCACTTATCCTGAAAAAACAGATAAAAGTAAGTCGTAAACAAGTAGTATTTATAACTAAAAATAGTCAGAATTCTAAGTGGGTTCCATGGGAGTTAGGAATTGGAGATATATATCTATCCTCAAGAAATGTAGCACTCTTACCTGTTACTACTAATAAAAATGATCAATCATGGGCCCAACAAGAGTATTTAGGACTTTATAGGCATATTGTGTGGGGTCAGTTGGATGGGTTTTCATCGAATCTGTGGTTAGTTTATGATTATCGTACTAACACTGCTGAAAGATTAAATGATTGGCTTGCGAGTTAATAGCCTAAGCTAATGCAGTAAAACAATTAGGAGGTTAAAATGAATCATGAGCAAGAGCAATTTATTCAATATGTTATTAGTGAGTTAGAGGAGAACAACATTGCCATATTTGCTGGTGCTGGCCTTTCTTCATCTGCAGGGTACGTTAATTGGAAAGAGCTTCTTAGACCACTTGCAGATGAACTGCATTTAAATATTGAAGAGGAAATAGATTTAGTTGGTCTTGCTCAATTTTACTTAAACGAAAATGGAAGAAATAGAATAAGCCAGCAGCTGATGGATGAAATAGCTACTGCTAAAAGTCCTACTAAAAATCATCAAATTTTATCTCGTCTTCCCATTAAAACGTATTGGACAACAAACTACGATAAGTTAATTGAAAAGTCTTTAGAAAATACGCACAAGATAGTCGATATAAAATATACTAATAATCATCTTGCACTTACAAAGAAAAAAAGAGATGCAGTAGTATACAAAATGCATGGTGATATAGACCACCCAGATAGTGCAGTCTTGACTAAAGACGATTACGAACAGTACCCGCTTAAAATGCAGCCCTACATAACGGCATTATCAGGAGATTTAGTATCAAAAACCTTTCTTTTTTTAGGGTTTAGTTTCACTGACCCTAATTTAGATTATATTATGAGTCGCGTAAGAGCATATTTTGAAAAGCACCAAAGGCAGCATTATTGTATATTTAAAGAATGCGATGAAACTAACTTTGATTCTATTGCTCTTTACGAAAATGCAAAAATAAAACAAGGTTTACTGATCAAAGACTTGTCGAGATTCCAAGTTAAAACAATATTAGTAAAAGAATACTCTGATATAACGGAGATATTACAAAGGATTGAAAGGCTTCATAGACGAAAAACAATTTTTTTGTCTGGAAGTGCTCACGACTTTACTCCTTTTAAACAATGTGATGTTGAGTCTTTTTTATGCCGCCTTGGTAAAGTTTTAATTGAAAAAAACTATAAAATCTCTTCTGGTATAGGATTAGGTATTGGTAATGCTTTCATAACAGGAGCTATTCAAGGAGTGTATGAATATCAAAATGGACAAGTAAGTAATTATCTAAATATGAAGCCTTTCCCGCAATATATAGAAGATCCAAAAGAAAGGGAGCAAACTTGGGAAAAATACAGAAATGAGGTGATTAGCACTGCCGGCATAGCAATATTTTTTATGGGTAATAAACTCGTTAATGGAAAATTGGAAATTGCACAAGGGGTCAAAAAAGAATTTGAAATAGCTCACCAATTAGGATTGGCGCTAATACCAGTAGGATGTAGCGGATTCATGGCAAAAGAGATATGGGAGGAAGTTATGTCTGAAATTTCTAAATATTATGATGAAAATAATACCGATCTTATTGCCGCTATTAAAGAACTAGGAGTAATGGTAAACAAGCCTGAGCAGCTAATTTCGAAAATAATTAAAATTGTGGATTTGATGTTAAAAGAATAAAGGGTACTTTGTGTTCGATAAATATTCTAGTCACAAAAACTATAATCAAAACACGCTATTTTTTAGTTAATCAGTGGAAAAGTAATTAACTTATAAGTTGGGGATACCAATTTCGCTGTTAATTTATATATCACCCTAGGTGATAATATAGGAAAAGCATGACAGGTATTGTTAAGAAAAAATATTTATCACAAACTCGTAGCGTTCAAAAGTCACTCTCTAAGCCCTTGGACTTGACTTCAAAAGCATTACCACTTAAATATGATAAATACATTTTACTTGAATTTTTTAAGCTGTTTTTTCCGATTGAATGGACTCAAGTGAAGTTGAGATATGAATTATACGAGAGTAAAGACTCTTTCCTCAACAAAGTTGGTAAAAAAAAGAGATACTTTCATGATAAACCAGACGTGTTTTTTTATCGTTTGCCAAAAGTGAAGCACATGCTTTCATATGAATATAAAATTAATCATAAGAATAATCATGATGCGGGCAAGTCTAAAACTATATATAAAGAACTTTTAGAAAAAGCCAAAAAAAGGCAGGTTATTCAAGCGAGTAAACAAGAAATATTAAATAAAGATCTTCAAATTGTTGAACCTTTATATATCGATGTTTTTATTTCTGCATACCATAAAAAAGGTATAAAAATTACAGAGAAAATTGAAATATTCAATGAGCTAAAAAAGTATAGGACCAAAAAGGTAATAACTTTTTTTCAAAAATTAAATGATAGTGAAAAAAATGACCAAATCAGAGTTATGGCATTTGATCATATCCAAAAGTTAGATTTTTATGTCAATCTTAGGAAAAAGTTTAAAGGAAAAGTAAAGCCATATCAAACAGAAAAAAGTGACTTTATAGGTACTCCCGAACACCTGTATCAATTAATAGAAGGTAATAGACTTCAAAATAAAAAGTCATTTCATGTTTTTATTTCCCATAGCTTTCGCGATACTAAATTAGTAAAAAAATTGAAGTCTTGTTTAAACATGCACGGATTGACGGTGTATTGTGATTGGACAAGTGATAATGACTTTTTAAAGCGAGAGTTACTAAGTGATTATACTAAAATGGTATTAAAAAAGAGAATAGAGCAATCTGGTGCTGTTATCTTCTTGGAAACTAAAAATTCAATGGAAGCTGGTAACTCGATAGCCTCCCCTTGGATTATTATGGAAATTGAGTATGCTATTTCAATTTCTAAGCCTATTTTTTATTTGAATTTCTATAATAATAATAGCCCTTTCAAGTTAATCACTCATACATTTAATGACGATAATATAGAGATACAGACATCTGAGCTTGAAAGAATATTTGGGGGAGTTTGCAATAATTCAAATCTGGACAGCTAAACTTCACCCAACCGCTAATTTCCCAGCCTCATACCACATTTCACTTGGCATGGGGTTGGTTAACTCCCATGTTATATTCATCGGCTGGCTACCGTTGTGGTGTTGGTATTTTACCTCGCCGTAGTTTACAAATCCCATAGTTCTGCCGTTTTCATCTTTGCCTTGTTCGCGCACAAATAACAGGATGGTTTTGCCTGTTTTTTGGTGCTGAATATAACTAAGGCCTCGGCCGTGTTCTGGGCGGGCGCTGTTTTGCGTTTGCCAATGGAACAAAGTAGGGCTGATAGCGTAATCGTGATACAGCGTGGTGGGCGAGTAGGTTTTTTCACACTTGTTGAGCGTTACAAATAACAGCTCTAGGTTTTGATTTTTAAATTCTAAAACGCCTTCACGGGCGGTCGATTTTTTATCAAACGAGTGCGCCCCAAACGCGGCGAGTATTTGTTGGCGTGTGTAGCGGCTGTGTAATTTTATTGGGTGATTAGGTAGGCATGCTAAATCGCTTTCTTGCTGGTGTATGCGGTTAATTAATAGCGTAATTACTTGTGTAAGTTCGTGCTGTAGCTCTTTGTGTTTAAGTGCTTGTAAGCTTTGCTCAAGGGTTTTAAACCCTAAACTTTCGCCTGTACTATCCCAAAAGTTGTAATGCGCCATAAGCGCGTACTGTTGGTTTTGTGGTGTTGGCATAAAGCTAAAGTTGTTATTACATAAATCACGTAAAAAGCATAAGTAGCTGAGCGAGTCGCAGCCGAGTAATTGGGTGTTGATAGCGCGGTAATACGCGGCGTAAATATCGGCTTGTTCTGCTGGAATTTCATCGTCTTTAAGCCAGTGCCAGCCACCAAGCTTTTTATCTTTTGGTTTGTATATATCTTCAAGCGTGACTTGTGGGTTTATGCGTAAAAAGTTACTTAGCGTTAGCGCGTCATTGGTATGTTGCGAATAGCTATTTATAAGCTGCTGTAAACGGCGTTTAGAGTTTATAGCTTGCTGAATATTTTTTAATATTGTTTGTTGTGTGCGTTTTTGTAGCTCTATACGGCAACCCAGCGGTAGATGCGGGAAATTGTTTTCGATTTCGGTTTTTATTGGCTGATTACTTTTACCAATGAGTGCGCGGAATTTACTCGCAAAGTCATATTCTGGGCGAGCATTGCCTACAAAGTCGAGTACGGTACAGCACTGCTTTTGGCTGTTATCGGGCAGGCGCAAACCACGGCCTAGCTGTTGTAAAAACAGCGTTAGGCTTTCAGTGGGGCGCAAAAACAGTAGCGTATCAACCTCTGGAATATCGACACCTTCGTTAAAAATATCAACTACACAGAGTATTTGTATTTCGCCTTGGCGAAGTGCTTGTTGTTTGGCCGCGCGCTCATTAGTATTTTTGCTGGTAAGCACATCGGCACTTATGCCTGCTAAGTTAAATTTAGAGGCCATAAATTCAGCGTGTTTTTGGCTTACGCAAAACGCTAGCGTTTTAATAGCATGTACGTTGGTCACTATATCGGCAAGGCTGGCTATAATTTTGTTAGCGCGGTTGTTTTCACCTGTATAAAGGTTACTTAGCTCGCTTATATCGTAACGGCCGCCATTTTTAGAGCCTCGCCATGTTATTTTGCTTAGGTCTGTGTCGTCATCTAGTCCAAAGTATTGAAATGGGCATAAGTGTCGCTGATTTATTGCCTCTGGTAAGCGAATTTCGGCGGCTATTACACCGCAAAAATCATCGAGTATATTTGCACCGTCTTGTCGCTCTGGCGTAGCTGTTAAGCCAAGTAATATTTTAGGCGTAAAGTGGTTTAATATAGCGCGATAACTTGCAGCGCTTACGTGATGTACTTCGTCGATTACTATGTAGTCGTAGTAATCATTGGTTAAATTGAGTGATTCAATTTGGCTATTCAGCGTTTGGATTGATGCAAATAATTGGTTATAACGTTGTGGTTTGTAGTTACCTACCCACAGCTCACCAAAGTCGTTATTTTTAAGCACGCCACGGTAAGCGCTTTGCGCTTGTTTGAGTATTTCTTCGCGGTGGGCGACAAACAAAAAGTGGGCATTTGGGTTTTTATCGTAAACGGTTTTAAAGTCGAACGCCGATATTATAGTTTTACCCGTGCCCGTTGCAGCAACCACTAAGTTTTTAAAGCGATTATGAACGCTGCGCTCAGCACTTAGTTTTTCTAAAATAGCGAGTTGATGCGTTTTTGGTGTTATATCAAAATAAAACTGGCTGCTTGATTGCCCAACACCGCGTTGCTCATTAAGTGAATTTATTAGCTTTTCTTTACACTCAACTGCGCCTGTAAATAGCTCGAAGTCTTTTGATTCCCAGTAGGTTTCAAAGGTACTTTTGGTTTTAGCTATTATGTGCGGGATTTCTTGCGCGGTAATTTTTAAGTTCCACTCAAGGCCGCTGGTAAGCGCCGAATGCGATAAGTTAGACGAGCCAATATAACCTGTATGAAAACCTGTATTGCGCATAAATAAGTAAGATTTAGCATGTAAGCGCTCTTGCTGATTATTATAACTTAGCTTTACTTCGGTATTTGGCAGGTTTGCTAAAAACTCAACGGCTTTAGCATCCGTTGCGCCCATGTACGAAGTAGTAATAACTTTGAGTTTATTGCCGCTTTTGGTAAAGGCTTCAAGCTCACTTTTAAAAATGCGCAGGCCCGTCCATTTTATAAATGAGACAAGCCAGTAAATAGTGTCGGACGATTTTATCTCGCGCTTTAGCTCGGTTTCGAGCGATATACCTGCATTAGCACCGCTAAATAATTCGCTTTGCGTAAGGCCCGTTAGCGGGAATATATCGTGAGAGTATTCTTTAAGATTTGCAGCAATAGGGTTTTGGGTATTAAACAGTGCAGTAAGTATTCGGCCTTGGCTATCAATAAGGTTTTCGTTAATAAGCTCATCATCTTTTATATGATCTTTAAGCCAAAGAACAAGGTTGTTAGCAAGGCTAATTTGCTCTTGTAACCGCTCGTTTGAATTAGGAATAGCATTAATTGCATGAGCAACAAGTTTACCTAAAAAGCGTGAAAGCCATGTTGCCGCTTCGGCCGTTTCAAGCTGGCGCTCGCCAACATAAAATTGATCACGATTTAAGTTTTGCTCAATTACTTGCGTAATTAACTGCTCGTAAATACCAATTTGCTGCATTAAAACTACTCCCTGTTTGCCAGTAGTTAGTGTACTAAAAAGTGCATTGTAAACAAGCATTAACTCATTATTGAATTAAAGACCGCTGCCAAGACAACTCCCCCGTGATCACACCCGAAATTGAATTAATGGTGAGTAATTTACAGCATGGATGCTGTTAAAAAGCGTAGCTAGGCCACGGATGGCCTATCTACGCTGGTTACGTTCAT
>NZ_JBEOOE010000049.1:0-17986 GCF_040308885.1 Pseudoalteromonas sp. 120-MNA-CIBAN-0494 | reverse complement strand
TAGTGATCAAAGCTTAATGAGAATAAGCGATCAAAGTTAATGCAATTGGGTGATCAAAGCTGGAGAGAATATGCACCGAAGGGATAGAAGAATACAGGAGCCGTATACGAGGCCCGTACGTACGGCTCTGTGAGAGAGATGAGGCAAAAGCCTCACCCTACTCGATGTGGTTAAAAACTAATAACAGCTACTAAGGATGAATGTTAGCCATTCACCTTAGTTATTAATAATGGCTGGTATTTTTGGCAAATAAATAAAAACCAGCACTTTGGCTGGTTTTTGTATGCTAACTAGGGTGTTTTATACTTGAAGTTAAGTATTAAGCGCCTTGCTGCGCTTTATATTTTAAGCGGTAGCTGTGCAATAAAGGCTCAGTGTAGCCACTTGGTTGCTTAGCTCCTTCTAACACTAAGGCTAGTGCAGCTTGGTAGGCAATATTATTAGCAAGTGATTGCTCACTTATTGCCATAGGCTTGTAGGCATTGTCGTGTTCATTTTGGCCATCTACCACTTTTGCCATTTTAGCCATGGTTGATCTAATTTGTTGCTCGCTGCAAATACCATGATGCAACCAGTTAGCCATATGTTGGCTTGAAATACGCAGTGTTGCTCTATCTTCCATAAGGCCAATATGGTTTATGTCGGGCACTTTAGAGCAGCCAATCCCTTGGTCAATCCAGCGTACTACATAACCTAAAATACCTTGGGCGTTGTTTTCAAGCTCGGTTTTAATATCTTCTTTGCTGAGTAGCTCAGGCTCGTCCATTAATGGTGGGGTAAGTAGCTCATCTAGGCTGGCAATTGCACGCTTAGCAATGCTTTGTTGCTCGCTAAATACATCTACATCATGATAATGCATGGCATGCAGAGTTGCTGCTGTAGGGGAGGGCACCCACGCGGTATTAGCGCCAGATTTAGGGTGAGCTATTTTTTGCTCCATCATTAATGCCATTTTATCGGGCATAGCCCACATACCTTTACCTATTTGTGCTTTATGGCTTAAGCCACAAGCCAAACCAATGTCTACGTTGCGATCTTCGTAGGCGCTGATCCACGGCTCTAATTTAATAGCGGCTTTAGGCAGTACCACACCGGCGTGCATTGAGGTATGAATCTCATCACCTGTTCTATCTAAAAATCCGGTATTAATAAATACAACACGCTCTTTTGCTGCATGAATACAGGCTTTTAGGTTAGCTGAAGTACGGCGCTCTTCATCCATAATGCCCATTTTAATGGTGTTTTTTTCTAAGCCAAGTGCTTCTTCAACCATGTTAAATAGCGTGTTTGTTAATGCCACTTCTTCTGGGCCATGCATTTTAGGTTTTACAATGTTTATACTTTGCGCACTGGAGTTTTTAAGCGCACTGCTAGAATTTAAGTCATGTAGCGCCGCTGTTGCAGTAAACATGGCATCCATAATGCCTTCAAACACATCGTTACCGCTTACGTCGGTAATTGCAGGATTGGTCATTAGGTGGCCTACATTGCGCACAAACATCATGCTGCGGCCCTTTAAGCTTAAGGTTTCACCATTTAGCGCAGTATATTGACGGTCGCTTTGCAGGGTACGTTCGACTATGTTATCGCCTTTTTTAAACGATTCGACTAAGTTGCCTTGCATTAAACCTAACCAGTTTTTATAAACTTGTACTTTATCCTCTGCATCAACTGCAGCTATAGAGTCCTCGCAGTCCATAATAGTGGTAAGCGCAGCTTCAAGTACCACATCTTTTAAGCCTGCTTTATCTGCTTGGCCTATTGGGTGATGGTGATCTATATGCAGTTCAAGGTGTAGGCCATTATTTTTGAGCAAAATAACGCTAGGGTTTTGTGCTTCACCTTGGTAACCCACTAATTGTTCTGGCTTTTTTAGTTTGGTTTGTGAGCTGTCGCGTAGAGTAATTGATAGCGCGCCATCAACAACTGAATAGTTAGTACTCTCTATATGCGAGCCGTTTTCTAGTGGCAAGGCTTTATCTAAAAACTGTCTCGCGTATGCCATTACTTTAAAACCACGAACTGAGTTATACGTGCGGCCTTTTTCGGCACCATCTTCTTCGCTTAGTACATCAGTACCGTATAGGGCATCGTATAACGAACCCCAACGCGCGTTTGCAGCATTAAGTGCAAAGCGTGCATTGCTTACCGGCACTACCAGCTGCGGCCCAGCTGTTTGTGCTATTTCGGGCTCAACATTTTTTGTTTCAATACTAAAATTTTCAGGCTCGTTTACTAGGTAACCTATGTCGGTTAAAAACGCCTGATACTGTGCTTTATCCCAGCTTTTATTGGTCAGATGATACTCATCAATTTGCTGTTGTAGCTGTTCGCGTTTAGCAAGTAGAGCTCTATTTACTGGCGTTAATGTTTGTACAATATGCGCAAAGCGCTGCCAAAATTGCTGCTCATTTAAATGTGTACCAGGTAATAGCTGGTTTTTAACAAAGTCAGCTAGTTGGTTGTCTACGCTGAGTCCTGAGTGAGTGAGAGTATGGGGCATTTTAATAATCCTTAAACGGTCGCGATATTGTAAATTTTAGTGTGCGTAGTGTAACCATAACGTAAAAAAGGGGGGTTGAGTGCAATTTACTCATTCATGATATGTATAGCCGTAATAACAACTATAAATTTACTAAATCTGAAAAATAAGCCTAATGTTTAATTAAGCGCTGCAGAGCAACTAAAGCAGTCACTCTCATAACACTATAATAATTTACCCCGTTCAAAGGATTTTAATTATGACTACATATAAAAGCGAAACAGATACATTAGCAACACTTTGTAAAAAACAAGGTAGTGCATGGAAAACCATTAACCCTGAATATGCAACACGTATGCGTTTACAAAATCGCTTTCGTACTGGGGTAGAAATTGCACAGTTTACTGCTGACATTATGCGTGAAGACATGGCCGCATACGACGCTGATACAAGCCAGTACACTCAGTCTTTAGGTTGTTGGCATGGATTTACTGCGCAACAAATGATGATGGCTATTAAGCGCCATCAAAAAACAACTAAGCGTAGCTATGTATACTTAAGTGGCTGGATGGTTGCGGCACTTCGTTCAGAGTTTGGTCCGCTTCCGGATCAAAGTATGCACGAAAAAACCTCAGTTCCGGCACTAATTGAAGAAATTTACACCTTTTTAAAGCAAGCCGATGCACGTGAACTAGACCATTTATTTAATGACCTAGATGCAGCTAAAGCAAACGGCGGCGACGTACAAGCGGTACTAGATAAAATTGATAACTTTGAAACGCACGTAGTGCCAATTATTGCTGATATTGATGCCGGTTTTGGTAACGAAGAAGCGACTTACCTACTCGCTAAAAAAATGATTGAAGCAGGTGCTTGTGCAATTCAAATCGAAAACCAAGTGTCCGACGCTAAGCAATGTGGCCATCAAGCAGGTAAAGTAACTGTACCGCACGAAGACTTTTTAGCTAAAATTAACGCAGTACGTTACGCATTTTTAGAACTGGGCATTGATAACGGTATTATTGTTGCGCGTACCGATTCACTAGGCGCCAGCCTAACGCAAAAAGTACCGGTTTCACAAACTCCAGGTGACTTAGCTAGCCAGTACAATGCATTTTTAGAAACTACGCCAATTAACGGTGTTGAAGATTTAAATGAAGGCGACACTGCAATGAAGCTTAATGGCCAACTTTGCAAACCAACGCGCCTTGATAATGGTTTATTCCAGTTCCGCGAAGGTACAGAAAAAGACCGCGTAGTACTAGATTGTGTAACTAGCCTACAGTCGGGTGCAGATTTACTGTGGATTGAAACCGAAAAACCACATGTTAAGCAAATTGCTGAGCTGGTTAATCGTGTTAAAGAGCAAGTGCCAGATGCTAAGCTTGTTTATAACAACTCACCGTCGTTTAACTGGACACTTAAGTTTCGTGAGCAAGTGTATCAAGAATGGCAAGAAGCGGGCCGTGACCTTAGCGCTTACCCAAGCTTGGGTGACAATAAAGGCCTTATGGCACCAGAAATGGATGCTACCGAGCTTGCAGTAGCAGCCGATTTACTAGTACAAAACTTTCAACGTGATGGTGCACGTGAAGCCGGTATTTTCCATCACCTAATCACATTGCCAACGTACCATACAGCAGCACTAAGTACGGATATTTTGTCAGAAGGTTACTTTGGTGACTTAGGTATGCTGGCTTATGTACGTGATGTACAGCGTCAAGAGATTCGTCGCGAACAAGCGTCTGTTAAGCACCAAGACCTTGCAGGCTCTAACATTGGCGATACACACAAAGAGTACTTCTCTGGTGATAATGCGCTTAAAGCCGGTGGTGAAGATAACACCATGAACCAATTCTAATTCAACTAGATAGTGTTACGTAAAGGGCCGAAAGGCCCTTTTTTTATGCGTATAATTAAGTAACCTGTCTGTGGATAATAAAGCTATCTCTAGTCGCTTTTTGACGTTAACTGCATTGAATTTGTTTGCAATAGGCCAGCCATGGGCGCGTAAAGCTGCCTTGTTTCCTCCCCACTCCTCAAATAAACCTCTAATTAAAGAAAATAAAATTATCATTACAGTTTAATACTTTAGTAAACCTTTTAACCAGTTCAGTTAAGTAGCTACCCGCAACAGATCAGTATTTAACTAGCTGGCTATAATTACGGATCAGAGTTTAACCAAGCTTAGTGTAAAGCCCATTATTTAACCTTTTTAGCACTTTTATGGCTTTATAAACTGTAAATAAAGGCCATAAGTGACTGATTTTAGCTTTTTGAGTGAACACTCACCTTATAATAAACCGATTTTTTACTAACTTGAGCCATCGACAAAACACTTTTTTACTAACTGAGGGCCTATAAACACTAGCTCAAACCGGTTTTTTACCAACTCAGTGGGTATTTAATTGTATAAACCGAAATTTTACCAACTCAAATAATAGTTAAGTCCGATACTTAAGCTAGGCATTAAGATAGCTTAAGTATTAGTAAGCATTTAGATGGCTTTATCTCTATATTGCTGATGTTAGCGTGTAGGTGAATATAGTTAAAGTGGACTATATCCCTAAAGGGGGAGTGAGTACTTTTTGGCTATAATTAACCTGAGATCCGGATCTCAAGCAGCTATTTTCAGCGCTAACTGCGTTGAATTTTCTTGCAATAGGCCAGTTATTGACCCGTAAATTCGCCTTGTTTTCACTGAAAACCTCTGGCTAGAGAAAATAAAATTAAATATAAATATGATTCAATACGTTAGTAAATCTCTTAACCAGAGGTCAGGTTAATTAACTTGCCGCGGCGTTTGTAGTTTGCCTAGGCGTTACTATTAAAAATACCTAACCTGAGTTTAGGTTACTTACTGTAAACCCCCTTTACACTTATTGGTAATGTAAAAAAGCCACTTTAAAAAAGTGGCTTTAACTTACATACCAAGCGGTATGTTTAGGTTATTTAGTGTGTTTATCAAACCACCATTGAATATAGGCAACTTTAGCCATTAAATTAGACGGACGAGCGGTAATACCATGTGATGCATCGGGAATACGTACCATAGCGGTTTCAACACCTTGTAGCTTTAATGCTTGATAAAACTGTTCGGTTTCTGAAATCGGTGTACGGAAATCAGATTCACCGGTTAGTAGCATAGTGGGTGTTTTTACATTGCCGACATAACTAATTGGCGAGCGTTTCATATAATGTTCTATATGATCCCACGGCTTACCCGGAAACCAATAGTCAGCAAAGAACGGGTAAAAGTCGGCAGTTAGTACAAAACTGATCCAGTTAATTACAGGTTTAGCAACCACGGCTGCGGCAAAACGGTCGGTATGGCCAACTATCCACGCGGTAAGTACGCCGCCACCAGAGCCACCGGTAACAAACAATTTAGACTCATCAATAAAACCTTTGGCAATTAAAGCATCTACTCCAGTCATTAAGTCGTCATAATCGTTACTTGGGTAATTATGATGAATAGTTTGTGCAAACTCTTTGCCGTAAGAATCACTCCCGCGAGGGTTCATATACAATACAACGTTCCCCTTAGCCGCATATAATTGTACCTCGGCGCTAAAGTGCGGGCCGTAATTGGCTACCGGGCCACCATGAATTTCAAGAATTAATGGGTACTTTTTATTACTGTCAAAACCAGGCGGGTAGGCTACCCAAGCTTGAATTGGCAGTTGATCGTGGCTCGATTTAAGCCATAGCTCTTCTACCTTGGCTAGTTGTTTATGCCCCAGCGAGTTGTCATTTAAACTTGTTAAGCGCTGTGCTTTACCACGTTTAATTGCCGCTACATCGGCAGGGCGCTGCGTGTCGGCTAGGGTAAACACAATTTCGTCATCTTCGCTCACATCAAAGTCGCCACCAGAATAAGGACGACCAAACGAAACGCTGCCAATTTTTTCAGTAATAACTTTACGTGAACCGCTACGAGGTTGGTACGCTAACGTGGTTTGCCCTTGATCAGCGTAACTAAAGTAAATGCCTTTAGAGTTACCGCTCCACTTTATTTTAGCTACGCTGCGGTCTAAGTCGGCAGTTAAATTAGTTGTTTTACCCGAACGTAGGTCGCGAATATACAATTGGGTGTTTTCGTAATTAGTTTGCTTGTCATCGTAACCGGTATACGCAAGGTAGCGGCCATTAGGCGATACTTGAGGTTGGCGATCGGGGCCGTTTCTATCGGTTACAGCGGTTACTTCAAGCGTAATTAAATTAAGTTTATATACTTCGCTATTAGTTGGTTTTAACAAGTAATTGTTATGCCTATTAGCCGAAAAATATAACGCTTTTTTATCTTTACTAAAGCTAACTTCGCCGCCGTTATTAAACTCATCAAAGGTGAGCTGTTTAGCATTGCCGCCATTTGCGTCAATAATAAATAATTGCTCAAAGCCATTCTTAGAGTAACCAGCACCATCAGCACGATAATATACATCGTCAATATATTTAGCTGGCTCTGCCCAAGTAGAGCCTTCAGGTTTACCAGGTAAGTTAATGGGTGAGCTTGATGTGGTGGCAACAAACATACTAAATGCGAGTTGCTTAGCATCTGGGCTCCAGCTTAGCGCTTTTGGCGTACTTGTAAGGTTACTTATTTTGCTAACCGCGCCAGTTTTAAGCCATTTCATGTAAATTTGGTTGCTACCGTCACGGTTTGAAATAAACGCTAAACGAGAGCCGTCCGGCGACAACTTGGGCGAATGATCCATATGCACGCCAGAAGTAAGCGGTTGAATTTGTCGTGTTTTATAATCTACTGTCCAAATATTACCTATTTTACGGTCGGTTTTTATATCCATTCTGTTACGTACAAAATAAACTGTTTTACCGTCTTTGGTAATGTCTAGCTGGTTAGCGTATTCAAGCGTAAATACATCTTCTAACTGTAGGGTGCTGCTATTGGCAAAGGCAAGATTACCTGTGCTTATTAATAGACTAAGCGCAAAAAATGTTCTCATTTCAAATCCCTGTGGTTGTTAATAATAATGGTTATATGTTAGAGAGTTTAAAAATAATAGCTAGGGTGATGAAGTAATTGCGTGGGTAGACTGAATCTGTAAAACGGTTCAGCTGTAAAGGGGGTTTACAACTGAACATATTAAATAATGATTTAACGTTTACACAATAACTTTATTTGTTGAATGAGTGCAATACCGGCAGGGTTATCGCCGTGAACGCATAAACTATCGGCATCTAAAATTAACTTTTTACCTGAACGCGTAGTTACGCTGCCATCAGCTAACAGTTGCTTTACTTGCTCAATTAAAGCTTGCTCGTTATGCACACTACCTGCTAACTGCCTTGACACTAAAAGCCCTTCGTCGGTGTATTGTCTGTCGGCAAAGGCTTCTAATATTAATTTTACCCCTAAAGTGTCGGCCATTTTTTGATGCTTTTTAGCATCAGCCGTTGCTAAAATCATTAATTTTAATGGGCTAGGGTAGTGTGCTACCGCGCCCATTACGCTAGTTAAAAGCTGCTCGTTAAGCATCATATCGTTATAAAGTGCGCCATGGGGCTTAACATAACTAAGGCTTAAGCCTTGTACTTTGGCCATACCTTCTAGCGCAGCAATTTGATAGTGCAGACAATTTGTAAGCTCGCTTGCACTTAGCGCCATAGATCGTCTGCCAAAACCTTGTTGATCTGGGTAGCTAGGATGAGCGCCAATTTGTACCTTATGCTGTTTTGCCAGCTTGAGCGTATTTGCCATTACATCGGCATCACCCGCATGAAAACCACAAGCAATGTTAGCCATATTAATGTGCGGCATAACCTCTTCATCTAAGCCCATTTTCCAAGCACCAAAGCTTTCACCTAAATCGCAATTTAATAGCATTTAAGTTCTCCTTACTTTTTTATTGTTACAGGCAAAGTGCCATAAGCTGGCAATTTGCCTAACAGTACGTGTGCTAAAGCGGTAAATGCGGGGCCTGTTACAATATCGTTTTTATCGTGATCAATATTATAGGCATACGATGCAAGTACAGCATGCGCATAATCGCTAAACTCAGCAATGTCGTAAGGCGCTCTTAGGCTAATAAATACCATATTTTTATTTTGCTTTTTGGCCACTTTTAATAACGACTCAAGTGCTTTTGGCTGCTGTGCGTTGCTAAGTGCAAATTGAGGATCGTTTTTTAAATCATCCATACCGCCAATTTCTACCGCACTTTGATTTGGCGTTGCATTGCCCGCTATAACAACATCGGCTTTATTAATGTCTGTGTGCGCTTGTTGCGGATCAAAGCCTTGCAAGCTACTACAAGTATAGTTAAGCGTATGTTTACTAATGCTTTGCAAGGCTTGTTGTAGTGCCATGCATTTGCGGGTGTCGGGCATTATAATATGAACATGTTGCCCGGCTTTAAGTGTAAGTGGCAGTGTATTGTGAGTGTTTTTAACTTGTGTAATAGCCTCTACCGCTAATTGTGCTTCAATATCGCGATGCGCTTTACTCCCAATAACGTGCTTGGCGTTAACTAGCGCATTAATGGCGTTAAAACTGGTGTTAAGTTTAAACTTACTTTTAAGCGTTGTAATACGCTGCGCCGACTCAGTTATTTCTTGTTGATTAAGTTGCTTAGACTTAACTGCAGCAACTAAATCTTTAATGAGCTGATCAAGTTTGGTTAAGTCATCTATGCTGCGAATTTCTATTGGCATTAAGGCAATATCGACCCCTGCAGCAAAGGTGTTTATAACCGCTTGAGTAGGATTAAAAAAGTGACTAATACCTGCCATATCAAGTGCATCGGTTACTACTACGCCATTATAATTAAGCTCATGGCGTAAAATATCAGTAATTATTTTACGCGACATAGTTGCGGGTTTAATCATGCTTTTACCATCAACACTGGTAAAGGTACTGCTATCAAGCGCAGGGTACTGAATATGTGCGGTCATGATCATGCCAGGGCTTTGCGTGGCAATAATCTGTTTAAAAGGGGCTAGATCTTGTTGGTAAATAACCTCTTTTGCATGGTTTACCCTAGGTAAGCCCGTATGGCTATCTACGTTAGTGTCGCCGTGGCCCGGGAAATGTTTAAGTGAACTAATAATGCCGTTATTTTCAAACCCAGCAACTTGAGCTGCACCTAAAGTTGCAACGCGCTTAGGATCCTCGCCAAACGAACGTACATTAATAACGGGGTTATCTGGGTTCATATTTACGTCGATTGAAGGCGCATAATTAACGTTAATACCCAAAGCACTTAGCTCGGTGGCCATTACTTTAGCGGTTTGCGCGGCAAAATAACTGTCGTGTTTTTCAAAAGTAGCACCAATCGACATATTACCGGTAAACGAGGTTGCTACATCGCGCGGTAGGCGTGCAACACGGCCGCCTTCTTGATCAACCGAAATAAACAAAGGTAATGCCGAACTCGATTTACTTGCAGCATGTTGTAATTGTTGGTTAAGGGTAATTATTTGTTCAATAGATTGGGTGTTTTCAGAAAATAAAATCACCCCGCCAATATTGTATTTACTAATGGCGTTTGCCAGTTCATTGGGTAATTGAGTCATTGGCGTTCGGCACTGTTTGCTTGCACCTTGGTGACAAAAATAGCGAAAGTCGAGTAATAGCTTTTGGCCAAGTTGTTGTTCAAGCGTAAGCGCAGGTTGAGCTATAGAAGATTGTAATGGCATTAAACACCCGATTAAAAAAGCAATAGACGATACAGCATACTTATTTAGCAAAACACACTCCAAAGCTAAATAAAATAGATAAGTGCATGCAGCTTATCTATTTTTTAGTGCAACTGCAAAGCAGATACGCAATAGCGGTACGTTTAAGTCTTATTGATTTTTAAAGCTGAATAGGCGCTTACATAAAGCACTTTATTTAGGCGAAAATTCGCAATCTAAAAGTTTTAATAACACAATTTTAATGTAACAATTTTATAACAAATGTGGATTTTAAAGCATAAAGAAAGTATTATTTCTAGCTTTATGTATGAATTATAAGTGCAAGCTGATTAGCTTTGTACTGTGGACGATAATCGCTTGCTCAATAAATTGCTATCGGCTTTAAACCTTCGGTTTCTTATTTTTTTGTTAGTACTCTTAGCTGCATTAAGTACCTTGGTGAGTAGTTTTTATTCTACTTATCAAGTGCAAAAAGAACAGCTAATGAGTAATACACTAAAAAGCAACTTTGCTTATGCTAATAAATTAGCATCGGCAACGAATAACTTTTTAGAGTCAGCCATGCAACAACTGGCTTATTCAGCTAAAAAAATAGAACAAAACATAGATGACAACACGCTATTACAAGCAGAGGTCACGCGCTTAAATCGACAAACAAACAGCTTTAACTCCGTTATTATAAACAAATACGGCATCATTAGCGCAACCTCCCCCGAGCTACCACTGATTATTGACCAACCCTTATCGTCACCAGGCGCAACACAGGCATTTAAAGAGCGTCGCCCGTTGATCAGCGACTCTTATATGTCTAAATCAGGTAATTTAATTGTGTTTATTTCACATCCGCTCTTTTCTAGTAAAGGTGACTATTTAGGGTATATAGGTGGGTCATTATATTTAAAAGAGCGCAGTATATTAAATGACCTGTTGGAGCATCATTATTTTGAGGGAGGAACACATATTTATGTGGTTGATACTAAAAAGCGTATTCTTTATCATCCTGACTCTGCACGCATAGGTACTTTTTTAGCTAATAATAAAGTTATTAATCAGGTGCTTATGGGTAATGATGGCATCGCTCATATAAATAACAGCCAAAATATTCATATGCTTGCAGGTTACGCCCCAGTAAAACTGGCCAACTGGGGGATTATTGCGCAACGCCCTATAAAAGTAACGTTAAGCTCGTTAGACACATTAATAATTGCAGTGATAAAACGTACATTGCCTATCGTTATTATTATTTTTATTTTAATCGGCTTGTTTGCGCATTTTATTTCTAAGCCACTTAAGCGACTAGCTGATATTGCAAATAGAACTGATGAATTGAATCATGAAAGTGAGTTGAAAAAAGTTAAGTCATGGTATTTTGAAAGTCAGCAATTAAAAACAGCAATGTTAAAAGGTGAAAGTGTTTTACAACTGCAAATAGGGCAGTTACGCCACGATGCACAAACAGATCCTCTAACGGGGATTCATAATCGCAGAAGTTTAAAAGTATGGCTTGATAAACTAATCCACGAACAAACGTTATTTACCATTTTAGAAATAGACATCGACTTTTTTAAACGCGTAAATGATACATATGGGCACGACAAAGGCGATGAAGCACTCAAAGCATTAACCAAGCTTATTCAAAGTGTTGCTCGCAAAGATGATATTGTTGCGCGCATTGGCGGCGAAGAATTTGTGCTTGTAATACCTAATCAAAACAGTGAAGGTGCATTTAAAATAGCAGAAAGGCTGCGCCTTGCAGTTGAGTCGTCACATATAGATACAGTTGGTTACATAACCATATCAATAGGTATTGCTAGTTACCCAGAGCACGGCACTAATATTGAGCAAGTATTTAAAAAAGCCGATAACGCACTTTACTATGCAAAAGAGCATGGTCGTAACCGTAGCATTATTGCTAATTTAATAGAGTAACTGAAAGACCCTTAACTAATCTAAACAAGGTTTATTATTTTAAAACTATTTAAATAATAAGCTTGACACAAATTAAAACTTCTATATAGTGGGCCGCAGCTAGAAAGAAAGTATGTAATCTATAAATCTCCATTTCGATGTTGTATAAGTAATACTTGTAGTACCGTCCTGAAGTTTTTAAAGTACCATCTCATTTTTTGCTATACCCGCTCATATGAGCATATTTTTATTTTTATATCAGGATATTACAATGTCAAACATCGTATCAGGTACAGTTAAGTGGTTTAACGAGTCTAAAGGTTTTGGTTTCATCGAGCAAGAAAACGGCCCAGACGTTTTCGCACATTTCTCAGCAATCAAAAGCGAAGGTTTCAAAACTTTAGCTGAAGGCCAACGTGTAGAGTTCACTCTTTCACAAGGTCAAAAAGGTCCACAAGCTGATAACATCACAGCTGTATAATTTTACTTTTTAAGTAAAATGAAAAAAAGCGCTTAAGGCGCTTTTTTTGTGCCTAAAATTTGATATTCCTCGGTAACTCCCCCCTCAGTATTGTATTTCAACGCATTAAACTTAACTAACCAAACTCTGTGCCGATTTTTTGAATGCAATTTTATATAAAATACAGGTGCCATGCTCAATGTGTATAGCTTTAGGCGTAAATGCAAAAGGCAGCGCTCAGGCTTGAGCTATCAATCAACTATCAATTAATCAATCAACTATCAGCGAGCAGTTAGAACCCCAGCCAAATTAATGGCTGCAAAAGCAGGCGGGAGTTTACCTCGCGCTTTTTACTGTACTTTTGGTGTTGGGTATAAACTTACCCTGGGCGAGTAGCTTGTTACCTGCCACATGCTCGTAGTACGAAAAACGTATTTGTAAAAGGTGATGAGATCACAAAGTAGTGATTTAAACCCTAGAGATGAAATGCCAGTATGAGGCAAAGGCAGGTTTTATATTTCAGGTTTTAGGCGTCAGGTGTTTGATGCAAGCTCAATAGAGTAACTAAGCAAACTCAATGTTTAGCTTTAGCCGTAAATACGAAAAGGGACAGCACTCAGGCTTGAGCTGTCTGCCAGTCAACTATCAACTTCTTAATTATTAGCGAGTAGTTATAATCCCACCCAAGTTAATGGTTATAGGAGCCGCAGGGAGTTTACCTCGCACGCTTTTTACTGCTTTATATTGCGCTTGTGGCAGGGGACTGTTATCTGGTGTTGATCTGTGGTGAATACCATTTTAGTGTTTAAAGGTGGTGGTTGGCAGGTGGTTTTTCATTTTATTATATGATTCAAAGATTAGCCTTTAAGCTCATTTATAAACCTATTTATAAGCCCAAAACGATAAAAGGGCCTTGCGGCCCTTGATGAAGTATCGTTCAAGTCAGATAGAGCTTTAACCCCTTAAAGCACTACCCTATTGTTTTGCAACAGTGGTTCATCTCATTAAGTTTCTAAGCTAGCGAGAGGAAAAATCCAGCAATTGCGGCGCTCATAAGGTTAGCCATAGATCCTGCTAACACTGCTCTGAGCCCTAAGCGAGCGATATCCTTTCGCCGACTAGGCGCCATACCGCCTAATCCACCTAGTAAAATGGCTATCGATGATAAGTTAGCAAAGCCACACAGTGCAAAAGTAACAATTGCTTGAGTGTGCGCACTTAACGTATCGCGATAATTTATAAAGTCTAAGTAAGCAACAAATTCATTCACTACTAACTTTTGACCAATAAAGCTACCGGCTAGTATTGCTTCATTCCATGGCACACCAAGTAACCATGCAACAGGCGCAAATACATAACCTAAAATTTCTTGCAGCGTTAATGTCGGGTAGTCAAACCAGCCGCCAATACCGCCTAATAAACCGTTTAACAATGCAATTAATGCTACAAAAGCAAGTAGCATTGCACCTACGTTTAGTGCCAAGTGCATACCACTTGCAGCACCCGATGCGGCTGCATCAATAACGTTAACGGGCTTTTCATCATCTAAATCTAAGTCAGCTAAATTGTCTTTAGGCGTTTCGGTTTCTGGCACAATCATTTTGGCCATTAAAAAGCCGCCAGGAGCCGCCATAAAGCTAGCTGCTATTAAATACTTAAGGTCAATACCAATAATTACGTAACCGGCCATAACAGAGCCTGCTACCGTTGCTAAACCACCTACCATTACGGCAAATAATTCCGACTTGGTCATAGTGGCAATAAAAGGTTTAACAATTAACGGTGCTTCTGTTTGGCCAACAAAAATATTAGCAGTGGCCGATAACGATTCAGTACGTGAGGTTTTTAACAGCTTTTGCAAGCCGCCACCTAAAATCTTAATAACCCACGCCATAATGCCTAAATGATATAACACGGCCACTAACGCAGAGAAAAACACAATTACCGGCAGTACTTGAATAGCAAAAATAAACCCTAATGTATCTTGCGATGCTAAAGGTCCAAACAAAAAGCTTATACCGTCGTTAGCAAAACCAATAACCGATGAAACAGCGGAAGATACACTTGCTAATGCATTTTTGCCTGCATCAAAAAATAATACAAAACCACCAATAATTACTTGCATCGCAAATGCGATACCTACCGTTCTAAGCTTTATTGCTTTGCGATTAGTTGACGCCGCAAACGCAATAGCTAGCAGCATAAACATGCCAACTACGCTCATAAAAGTTGTCATACAAATGTTTCCCGTTACTATTCTTGAAGAATATGTTTAATTTTACTTTTTATTATATCAATCGCAACGCGATTCATGCCGCCTCGAGTGACAACTAGATCTGCATTATGCTTTGACGGTTCTATAAATTGATAAAACATCGGTCTAACAGTTGCTTGGTATTGTTCAACAACAGATTGTAATGTTCTGCCCCTTTGCTCCATATCGCGTTGCATTCTACGCATTAAGCAAATGTCTAAGGGAGTGTCTATAAACACCTTAATATCAAATTCTTTATTAAGCGCTTTATCGCTAAGTAGTAAAATGCCTTCTACGATTAATATTTTAGCTGCAGTTACATACCGCGTTGTTTCGCTGCGAGTATGTTGTGCATAATCATAAATAGGTACTTCTACAGCGTGGCCGTTACGAAGTTGTGTTAAATGCTCATGCATTAGCTTATATTCAAATGCATCAGGATGGTCGTAGTTAGTTTGCGTACGATGTGCAAACGGTAAATGCGACTGATCCTTATAATAAGCATCCTCTTCGATAATGGCGATAGCGCCTGGTTCAAGTTCATTAACCAATTCATTGTAAATTGTTTGGCTAAAAAGAGATTTACCCGACGCTGACGCGCCAGCAATGGCTATAATAGTTCGTGTCACTAAAGTTCTCACCCACACAGGAAGATATATTGTTGGTAGATCACAATAGCAAAAAAGACACGATTAATCTCTTTTGCTTCGCTTAAGGGCGTAAATTTATAATGTTTAGGTTATATGAAACAGGACTTATGTCCTGTGCGTAAAAATCGAAGAGCAGATAAAGTAACCATATTGAATAACGGGAGGTCACAATGGCAAGAGCAATTATCCTAATGGCAGACAGTTTAGGAATTGGCGCAGCACCAGATGCAGATAAATTTGGTGATATTGGCGCGAATACTTTAGCACATCTGCTAAAAGCATATTATGACGAAACAGGCACAGCATTATCGCTACCTAACTTATCAAAGTTAGGGTTAATTGATGCCTGCGAAGCGGCCGGTAAAGAGCCTTGTTTAGTGTCAAATCGTTCAGCATCGCAAGGTGCATGGGGATACGCAAAAGAGCTTTCGAGCGGTAAAGATACGCCATCAGGCCATTGGGAAATGGCGGGAGTACCCGTTTTATTTGATTGGGGTTATTTTCCTAAAACTCAGCCAAGCTTCCCACAAGAATTTATTGACGAGCTTATTGCTCGTACCGGTATCCCAGGTATATTAGGCAACTGCCATGCATCAGGAACCACTATTTTAGAGCAGCTAGGTGAAGAGCACGTTAAAACAGGTAAACCTATCTGTTACACCTCAGCTGACAGCGTGTTTCAAATAGCCGCGCATGAAGAGTCATTCGGCCTAGAAAAGCTTTATCAGGTTTGCGAAACTGCACGGTCGCTACTTGATGAAATGAATATAGGACGAGTGATTGCGCGGCCATTTTTGGGTTCAAATAATCAAGACTTTGCTCGTACCAGCAATCGCCGTGACTACTCGGTATTACCGCCAGCCCCTACATTGCTAGACGTACTAGCAAAAGACGGTGGCGAAGTAATAAGTATTGGCAAAATTTCAGATATATACGCGCATCAAGGTATTACCCAAAAGCATAAAGCACCTGGGTTAATAAACTTGCTGAAAAAAACCAACGAATTAATGCAAAGTGCGCCCGATCACAGCTTAATATTTACTAACTTGGTCGACTTTGACGAAATGTTTGGTCATCGTCGTAATCCTGTTGGGTATGCAAAAGCGTTAAAAGAGTTTGACGATTATTTGCCAACTATATTAAACGCACTAAAAGCCGATGATTTACTAATTATTACTGCCGATCATGGCTGCGATCCAACCTTTCCAGGTTCTGAGCACACCCGTGAATACGTACCAGTAATTGCTTACCAACCGGGTATGACCGACACCCCACTTGGTGAGCGCAATAGTTTTGCAGACATAGGTCAAACCTTAGCACAATGGTTTAACTTACCTGCGCTTGAATACGGTGATGGCTTTATAGATAAGCTAACTACATCTAAATAAAAAGGAAAGATTAATGAGTACTCCGCATATCAATGCAAACGTAGGTGATTTCGCCGAAACAGTATTAATGCCAGGCGATCCGCTACGCGCAAAATATATTGCTGAAAACTTTTTAGATGACGCAAAACAAGTAACCAGTGTACGTAACATGCTTGGCTTTACAGGCACTTACAAAGGTAAGCCAGTAAGCATTATGGGATCGGGCATGGGCATTCCATCAATGTCTTTGTATGCGCGTGAGCTAATTGTTACTTTTGGGGTTAAAAACCTGATTCGTATTGGCACGTGTGGCGGTATTGGTAGCGACGTTAAAATACGCGATGTTATTTTTGCACAAGGTGCATGTACCGATTCAAATGTAAATCGTGCCCGTGTACGCGGTACAGATTTTGCTGCAATTGCTGACTTTGACCTGCTTTTAAACGGCGTAAATGCTGCAAAAGATCTTGGTATTAAAGCAAAAGTGGGCAACGTATTTACTACCGACACATTTTATCAAGCCGATGACACTTTTTATAAAGATTTAGATAAATTAGGTGTGCTTGCCGTTGATATGGAAACAGCCGGTTTATATGGCGTTGCAGCCGAATATGGCGCAAAAGCAATGGCATTATTCACTGTAAGTGATCATGTGATCACTGGCGAAGCAACTCCAGCAGACGAGCGTCAAAGCACATTTAACGAAATGGTTAAAATTGCTTTAGAGTCTATCTAAGTAATTGGCTATTTAAGTAAAACAGTTCCTTGGTAACGTATTCACTAAATTTTGGAGACACGCCCAAAGTGAAGTGAGACTAAACCCCAAAGCCGCATTTATGCGGCTTTTTTTATGCTTAAACTTTAGTTTTTAACGTGAGTTAGCTCTGCATCTACAAATTAAGTTTAAGCCAGATATTATTTTGCAGCCAAGCAACTTACTGGCGTAATGCGCTAAAACCTGTTTGTATACTTTCACACCTTCTGCTCTTTATACAAAAACATCTAAGCCCATTTATTCACAAAGAGGGTATGAGGCGCTGCGCTTTTAGAGGAATAACAAAGCCAAGAACAATGTGTTTTATGTCTACTCATTTACTCTCATTGTCTTCTCTTTGTGCAAATTGTTGTAGCGCATTTTAAATTAAAACCTGTTTAAAAAGAGGTTAGTAGACACTGCGCTTTAGAGGAATAACAAAGCCAAGAACA
>NZ_JBEOOE010000048.1:0-19938 GCF_040308885.1 Pseudoalteromonas sp. 120-MNA-CIBAN-0494 | reverse complement strand
ATTCGAACCCTCGATAGAGCTACAAACTCTATACTCCCTTAGCAGGGGAGCTCCTTCGGCCACTCGGACACCTCTCCGTCTTGTGGGGCGTATAATAAAGAGTTCAGAAAATATGTCAAACACTTTTCTACCAAATGTGCCTATATGGTTATAGATTGTGCATCTAGTTAGTTTTAATGTGTAATTAGTTTGAAATTCAAACAACTTTTAACTTTTTTCTGGTGGGTTAACGCCTAACACAGGCACTAAATCATCATTTAACTCTGCAAGATACTGCTCTTGATAACCTAACTTTTGAAACTCTGCAATACAGGCTCGGTAAAAGGCTTGTCTTGCATCTTCTGTTTCACAGTTATTGATTGGGTTTTCAATACATTTATTTTTCATATTATTATTTATAAATCCATTTAATCTTTTTATTTAGAGCCTTAAATCAATCCTCTAAATTTCCATCGTAGTGTAGCGAACAACTTTACATAAATGCAACAGTGCGTTTAAAAAACACTCAGATTAAAAAGTTATAGCCCAGACACAAAAACGCCGCATTTAAGCGGCGCTTTATTACTTTACATTATTAAGCTTAGTCGGCTTGCGGGCGCATATGCGGGAACAAAATAACGTCTTTAATGGTTGGAGAGTCAGTAAACAGCATTACTAAACGGTCAATACCAATACCTTCACCTGCAGTTGGTGGTAAGCCATACTCTAGTGCGCGTATGTAGTCTTCGTCGTAATGCATTGCTTCATCATCGCCTGCGTCTTTCTCTTCAACTTGACGAGTAAAACGCTCTGCTTGGTCTTGTGCATCGTTAAGCTCAGAGAAACCATTAGCCAGCTCACGTCCGCCAACAAAAAACTCAAAGCGGTCTGTAACAAATGAATTTTCATCGTTACGACGTGCCAATGGTGATACTTCCCATGGGTAGCCGGTAATAAACGTAGGTTGAATAAGCATGTGCTCTGCTGTTTCTTCAAATATTTCACACAAAAATTTACCTGGGCCCCAAACACAGTTTTCAGGAATTTTAACGTGTACTTGCTTAGCGTACGCTTTTAATTGTTCAAAATGGTTTTCTGGGTCGTTAAACACTGCCGCATCAAACTCAGGGTTATATTTTAAAATTGCGTCGCTCATGCTTAAGCGCGTAAACGGTTGACCAAAATCGTATTCAACTGAGTCAATTACTTCGCCGTTTTCGTCTTTAGTTGTGTTAACTACCACAGCACTACCAAGTACGTTTTCTGCAACTGTACGTAGCATGTCTTCGGTAATGTTCATCAGATCGATGTAATCAGCGTATGCTTGGTAAAATTCAATCATTGTGAATTCTGGATTGTGACGCGTAGATAACCCTTCGTTACGGAAGTTACGGTTAATTTCGAATACGCGATCAAAACCACCTACCACTAAACGCTTTAAGTACAGCTCAGGCGCTATACGTAGATACATGTCAATATCAAGCGCGTTATGGTGTGTTACAAACGGGCGTGCCGATGCACCGCCAGGAATAACCTGTAGCATGGGTGTTTCTACTTCCATAAAGTCACGGTCTGCTAAAAAGCGACGAATGCCTTCAACTACTTGTGAGCGAATGCGGAATGTTTCACGCGTTGCTTCGTTAGTAATTAAATCAACGTAACGTTGACGGTACTTAGTTTCTTGATCTGATAAGCCATGGAATTTTTCAGGCAACGGGCGAAGTGACTTAGTTAATAGTTGGTACTCTGTCATTTCTACGTATAAATCGCCTTTACCCGATTTATTAAGCGCGCCTTTAACACCAATAATATCGCCAGTATCTAGTTGGCCATATTTTTCTTTTAAATCTTTTTGCACATCTTTAGACGCATATGATTGTACGCGGCCTTTCATGTCTTGAATTACAAAAAATGGTCCGCGCTTTGCTAAAATACGTCCAGCAATAGACACTACTTGTTGTAACTCTACTAATTCTTCTTTGCTCTTATCACCAAACTGGGCTTGCAAATCTGCCGTGTAATGCTCACGACGGAATTGGTTTGGATGACCGTTGGCTGGGCAATTTTGGCGTATAGCATCTAATTTGCCACGACGCTCAGCGATTAACTTGTTTTCGTCTTGGATTTGATCAGTCATTTTTTTAGCTCTTTATTAGCTTGGTGGTTATAAACCAGATTTTAAGCTGGCTTCTATAAATTTGTCTAAGTTGCCGTCAAGTACCGATTGGGTATTACGGCTTTCAACGCCTGTACGTAAATCTTTAATGCGAGCGTCATCGAGTACGTATGAACGAATTTGACTGCCCCAACCAATGTCCGACTTTGAGTCTTCTTGGGTTTGTTTTTCAGCATTTTGCTGTTGTAACTCTAGCTCAAACAATTTTGCTTTTAACTGTTTCATTGCTTGGGCTTTATTTTTATGTTGTGAGCGCTCATTTTGGCACTGCACTACGGTATTTGTTGGTACGTGCGTAATACGAACCGCTGATTCAGTGGTGTTAACGTGCTGACCACCTGCGCCCGAGGCACGGTAAACGTCAATACGTAAGTCAGACGGGTTCATATCAATTTCAATATTGTCGTCAACTTCTGGGTAAACAAATGCAGAGGCAAACGAAGTATGACGACGACCACTTGAGTCAAACGGGCTTTTTCGCACTAAACGATGCACGCCAGTTTCGGTACGTAACCAACCATACGCGTATTCGCCAACAAAGCGAACTGTTGCGCCTTTAATTCCTGCAACATCGCCGCCAGTAGCTTCCACTAATTCAACTTTAAAGCCTTTAGCCTCGCCCCAGCGTAAATACATACGCAGCAAAATATTACACCAGTCTTGTGCTTCAGTACCGCCAGAACCAGATTGTAAATCAAGGTAAGCGTCGTTTGAGTCATGAGGACCGCTAAACATACGACGAAACTCTAACGCTTCTAGTTGCTCGTTCAAGTCTGTTAGTTCGCTTTGTGCTTCATCAAAGGTTTCTTGATCTTCGGCTTCTACAGCAAGCTCAAGTAAGCCTTCAACGTCGTCAGTACCCGTCACTAAAGTATCGATAGTTTCAACAACAGCTTCTAATGCCGACTTTTCACGGCCGAGAGCTTGTGCGCGTTCAGGTTCATTCCATACGGCTGAGTCTTCAAGTTCGGCGTTAACTTCTTCTAAGCGTTCTTGTTTAAGAGCATAGTCAAAGGTACCCCCGAAGCAACTCAGTACGTTCGCGAATTTCCTTGATTTGGTTAATCACAGGATTCACTTCAAACATGGTCATTACTCCAAAATGGCTAGGTTATTACGCTCCTTAAAAAGGAATTAACGCAATATATTATCGTCAAATGATAAAAACGCCCGATTTTAACAAAAAACCGTGCGCTTTATTAGCACTTTATGCGATCTATTCTAGATATTTTTTAGCTGGCTTTTTCTAGCTCTCGGATAATTAATTGCAGGGTGAACTTGCCTCTAAACTCATTTATATCGAGCTGATACGCTGCTTTAACAAATTGTGCGTTGTTATCTGGCCATTCTTTTACATCAATGCCAAAAGCTATGGCATCAACTAAGCGGCCTGATTGATGTTTTAATACCAGTTTTAAATGCTTTTCGCCCACTATACGCTGCTGAATTAACTCAAATGTGTGCTCAAATACCGGTTCAGGAAATTGCTGCCCCCAAGGGCCCGCTTGTTTTAATTGCTGGGCAAAATCCATGGTAAAACACTCATTTGGCAACTCGCCATCGGTAAATACAATGCAGCGTTTACTTTCTTCACTAAGCTGGGCGCTAACGGCAGTATCAAAGGCGTGTTTAAATTCGCTAAATTGCTGCTCATTAATACTTAAACCGGCCGCCATGGCATGGCCACCAAACTTACTAATTAAGTGCGGATCGGCCGTACTTAGCCCTTCGAGTAAATCGCGTATGTGCAGCCCTTCAATTGAGCGACATGACCCTTTTATCTCACCGTTTTCGCCACCCGCAAATATAACTGTTGGGCGGTGGTATTTTTCTTTTAAACGCCCGGCTAAAATACCAATAACACCTTGGTGCCAATCCTCTTGGTATAAACAAATAGCGTCGGGAATATTGTCATCATTAAACGCTAACTTATCAAGCACAGCTTGCGCTTCATGCTGCATGCCTTGCTCTATTTCGCGGCGTGCAAAGTTTAAGCTATCTAGCTCACTGGCAATGCGCCTAGCTTGGTTTATATCGGTACTGAGTAAGCAGGCTATGCCTAAACTCATGTCATCTAAGCGCCCTGCGGCATTTAGGCGCGGAGCAAGCGAAAAACCAAAGTCGCTGGCACTCAATCTTGAGGCATTACGATTAGCAACCTCAATGAGGGCAGTAATGCCTGGGCGAGTTTTACCACTGCGAATACGCGCTAGTCCTTGGTGCACCAATGTCCGGTTATTGGCATCAAGCGCCACTACATCGGCTACAGTACCAAGCGCAACTATGTCGAGCAGGTCGGCTAAGTTAGGCATAGGCTGCTGCGCAAAATGATTTTGCTCACGCAGTGTGCTTCTAAGGGCAATAAGTAAGTAAAAAGCCACACCAACACCTGCAATCGATTTAGACGGAAAGCTGCAGTCGTGCCTGTTCGGGTTTACTATGGCATCGGCATTAGGGAGTGTTTCGCCCTGTAGGTGATGGTCGGTAACCAGCACTTTAATATTGGCGGCTTTTACAATATCAATACCCGCAATACAGGAAATACCGTTATCGACTGTAATTACTAAATCGGGTTTAAGCTGAACTATTTGCGCAGCTAACGCCGGGCTTAAACCATAACCTAAGCTAAACCGATCAGGTACTAAGTAATCTAAATGAGCAAAGCCAAACATGGCCAAGCCTTGCATTAATGTAGCGGTACTGGTTGCACCATCAGCATCAAAATCGCCAACAATTAAAATATGGCTTTGGGCATGTAGCGCCTCAATTAACAAGTCGCAGGCTTTGTCCATATCTTTAAATAACTTAAAGTCGTGTAATGTGGCGGCGCTGTTATTTAGCTCATCGGCATGGGAAACATTTCGCGTGGCATAAATTTGCTTAATTACAGGGTGTAAATGACTCGGTAAATGTGAATCATCGACGTTTTCGCGCGTTTGGATCGTTTTTTTCATGCAGATTTTTAACTTATTTGGTTCATCATAAATATACAAAAAAAGGCCTTTCGGCCTTTTTTATGCGCACCGTAAATTTAATTACTATGGGGCTTTACTAGCGTTAAGCGCAGCGCTTAATGCGGCAGCTGGCTGATAACCTGGGATCATGGTGCCATCTTCTAAAATAATAGCAGGTGTACCGGTAACACCAAAGCTTTGACCTAGCTGATAATGCTCAGCAACTGGCGCACTACAACCTTTAACTGCTGTAGTATTTGAGCCACTTTTAGCTTCGGTTAGTGCTTCTTGTTGATCTTTAGCACACCATACGTTCATTAAGTCATTATAACCTGAACCTTGTAGGCCACCGCGCGGAAACGCTAAATACTTAACGGTAATACCCGCTTCAAGTAAATCATCTAGCTCACGGTGTAATTTACGACAATAACCACAGCTAATGTCGGTAAATACGGTAATGCTATGTTTTTCGTTAGGTGCTTTGTACACTATCATCGAATCTTCGTATTCTTTTAACCCAGCTTGGCGTACGCCGTTTAGTGCTTTTTCGGTTAAATTACTACGATTATTTAAGTCTATAAGTGTCCCTTGCATTAAAAACTGTCCGTCTGGGCTTGCATAAAGCACACCTTGATTAGTGATCAGTTCTTTTAAACCCGCTACTGGGCTTGGGTTTATTTGCTTAACGGTAACACCAAGCGCGGCAAATTTAATAACAATAGGATCATTAGCGTTAGGGGCTACAGCCACATCATTCGCTACGGCACTTAAACTAGTGCATAACATGGCACCTGCTAACATTAATTTTTTCATAATTCTTCTCTATTTTTATAAATACATATCAATTGACCGGCTTAGTGATAATAAATTTCATATTAAGCACGTGGATGATGCTGCGCATGTACCGATTTTAATCGCTCATTTGCAACATGCGTATATATTTGGGTGGTTGATAAATCACTGTGTCCTAACATCATTTGAACCACACGTAAGTCTGCCCCATGATTTAATAAGTGGGTTGCAAATGCATGGCGCAATGTATGCGGTGACAATGACGACTCAATTGATGCCAAAATAGCATAGTGCTTCACTCTATGCCAAAAAGTTTGTCGGGTCATGCCAACCCCTCGCTTTGAGGGAAACACAAAGTCGGTGGCGTGTTTAATCATTTGCGCCCGTCCCACCTTTAAAAACTGCTCAAGCCAATACATGGCCTCTTCGCCCAGTGGTACTAAACGCTCTTTATTCCCCTTACCTTTTACAAACACTACAGCTTGGCGCAAATTAATTTGTTCAATCCGCAGCCCTACAAGCTCACTAACCCGCAAACCTGTTGCATATAGTAACTCAAGCATGGCTTTATCGCGCAGCCCCATTGGCTCATCGGTATTGGGAGCGCTCAGTAGCGCCTCTACTTCAGCCTCCGAAAGCGTTTTAGGCAAAGACTGTCCTGCTTTAGGTTGCGCAATATTGAGCATTGGCGAGTCGCTAATTAACTTTTCGCGCACAAAGTACTGATAAAAACGCTTAAGCGCACTAATACTACGCGCAGTACTACGCGGCTTTAAGCCTAGATCAACTCTATGGGCTAAATAGCTTTCAACGTCTAGGCCGGTTACAGTCATTAAATTTTTGCTTTTTAAAAACTGGCAAAACTTATCTAAATCGCTGCGATACGCCGATAGTGTATTTTCACTCACCCCTTGCTCTAAATACAAACAATCTAAAAAGGTTTCTAGGTAATCGTTATTGCTTTTTGGTGCCGTGCTTGGTTCTGAAAAGTCGTCAGCTAGCGTTGTCACTTTTGTGCTCTCATTTTTGTTATAGCCATTGCCTAAGGTATCAATTAAAAACACCTTACGGTAAACTTGAGCTTATCATATCAGGCAATTACACAGTGATAAATACGATGCAAATTGGTTTATTTTTTGGCTCTACTACCTGCTACACCGAAATGGCAGCAGAAAAAATTCGCGACATTATTAGTGCCGATATCGTTACCTTGCATAATATTAAAGACGAACCACTAAAAAATGCAGAGCAATACGATTTCATTATTTTTGGTATTTCAACCTGGGATTTTGGTGAAATACAAGAAGACTGGGAGTCAAAGTGGGACGACATAGCAGACGTAAACTTAAATGGTAAAACCATCGCGTTATTTGGCATGGGTGATCAACAAGGTTACGGCCAGTGGTTTCAAGATGCGCTTGGCATGCTACACGACGAAATAAGTCCGCAAACATTTACCCAGTTAGGTTTTTGGCCAAACGACAATAGTTACGAGTTTGAAGCATCTAAAGCACTCACCGAAGACGGTACACACTTTGTTGGTTTAGCCCTTGATGAAGACAGCCAGTACGAGCTAAGCGACGAGCGTATTGCCACTTGGGTTGAACAGGTAATGACCGAGTACAGCGAAACCCTGTAATACTGTTTATTATTGTTGTACTTGTAAAGCGCAGCCACACTGCGCTTTAATTTTATTGGCTAACTACTCTACTCTTAGCCAATATTGGTTACGATAAAAAAAGCCAATATAACCACGCACTTCTAATTTTTCACCAGCATCTTGAGTCGTTAAGCGCACTGTATAGCTTTTACCGTTATTTGGGTCGAGTATTTGACCGTCTTCCCAACTACCATCACCGCTATCAATCACATTATCAATAATGGTCATGCCTAATATGGGCTGATCTTTTTTATCGCCCGAGCACTGCGAGCACACTGCATTTTGCTTATCTTTATTTAATAATGTTTCAATGGTGCCGCTTAAAACCCCGTTATTTTCAACTATACGGACATACGACTTAGCTTCATTAGTGTCTTCATCAATGGTTTTCCAAAGCCCAACAGGCGTCATACTGGCAAGTACGCTCTGCGTTGTAAAAAATGTAGCGGCTAAGGCGCTTAATAATACTGATTTAGTTCGTTTTTTCATTATAAGTTTCCTGTATACATATAAACTCATCATACCAGCACTGGTTACCACATTACATCTTCAAATAAAATGCTTTGCATAGCGTAATATAATCTTCGCTATAGTTGTTTTCATTATCTTTTATACACAAAGCTGATTCCACAATGCTCTGGTTTATATAGCTAAAGGTCATTAGGCTTCGGCTAATCGCTTTATTTGGCGTCGCCTTTACTTGGCAATGAGTATTTAAAAAAAGCCCGTTTTGAGTAGCAAGTTCAATAAACACCGCAACCTCTGTAGTGGGTAAAATTAAGCTAAAGGTTGAGCCTGAATGACTGAGCTTTTTAAAAGCACTAATTAGCTCAGCAAAACTTAAACCATCTGTATGGCGCGCAATATTACGCGCCTTATTATTACCTTTTAAACTGTGATTAAAATACGGCGGATTGGCTATCACTACATCAAATGGCTGCGCGCTGTTAAAAGTTTGAATGCTTTGCTGGTGCACCTCTATATTTGGCCACGGGCTAGCGGCAATATTTTGCAACGCTTGTTGGTAAGCATTTTTATCAACTTCTACCGCCGTTATAGTTAACTGGGGGCTGCGCTGTTTGCACATAAGCGCCAGCAATCCCGTGCCTGTACCTATATCGAGCAAGCTGTTGGCATTACTTAAATTAGCCCATGCTCCAAGCAAAATACCATCGGTTGATACCTTCATTGCACACTGTTCGTGCGCAACTTTAAATTGTTTAAATGCAAAACCAGACATTTTTTCACCTTTTCATTCACCAAGCAGGCGTAACCGAGTATAATTAGTGCCATTGTCCTTTATTTTTGACACTCTATGCAATTTTCTGAATTTGATCTTGATAACAAGCTACTCGACGCCATTAATAAAATGGGTTACGAAACGCCAACCAGCATTCAACAACAAGCTATTCCTGAAGCACTTCAGGGGCGTGACATTTTAGCATCTGCGCCTACAGGTACAGGTAAAACAGCCGCCTTTTTAATTCCGGCTATTCAATATTTATTGGATTTTCCGCGTCGTGATCCTGGTTTTGCGCGCGTATTAGTAATGACGCCAACTCGTGAGCTAGCTTATCAAATTCATGAACAATGCGAACTACTTGCTAAACGTACTAACCTTAAAATTGGGGTAGTAACAGGCGGTATTAACTATGGTACGCATAAAGAGATTTTTGAAAAAAATAATGACATTTTAATCGCCACCCCAGGGCGTTTAATGGAATATTTAGAAACCGAAAACTTTCATGCTGAACACGTAGAAATGCTTATTATTGATGAAGCCGACCGCATGCTAGACATGGGCTTTAAAAAAGAAATGAGCCGTATTTGTGATGAAGCTAAAAATCGTCGTCAGTGCTTTTTATTTTCAGCAACCCTTGAAGGCGACAGTGTTGAAAGATTTGCTGAAACAACGCTAAACGATCCAGCATTGCTTGAAGCTGAATCGTCACGCAAAGAAAAGGCTAAAATTCACCAGTGGGTACATTTAGCCGACGACTATCATCATAAACTTGAGCTGTTAGTTAATACCCTTAATGGCCCAGACGTAACTAAAGCCATAGTGTTTGTTAAAACCCGTGAGCGTCTTGAAACGCTAATTGGTGAACTAACAACTAACGACGTTAAAGCAGCCTGGTTACGCGGCGAAATGCCGCAAGACAAACGCATGAAAGCGATGGAAAACTTCCATAGCGGCAAAACCCGTATATTAGTTGCTACCGATGTAGCGGCGCGCGGTATTGACGTGGCTGATATTAGCCATGTAATTAACTTTGACCTACCACGCACAGCCGATATATATGTACACCGTATTGGCCGTACAGGCCGCGCTGGTAAAAAAGGCATCGCTCTTTCACTGGTTGAAGCGCACGATATTGGCATTCTTTATAAAATAGAACGCTATATTGAGCAAAAACTTAAACGTCGTGTTATTAAAGGATTAGAGCCAAAGCATAAAGAAGCTAAGCCGCCGGCTAAAAAGCGTAAAGATCCGGTTAAAATGAAAGCGAAGAAAAAAGCTAAGGTTAAAAAGAAAAAGTAACTTAAGCGCATACTGTAAGTAGTATTATATTAGCCGACAAAAATGTCGGCTTTTTAATGCCTGCTCCTCCATAACTGCATGGTTTAGGGCTATGTAATCTCTACTTAGTTTTATGTAACAATTGCCCACCTGAATTCCCACTTAATAAAATAGCCTTTATTTTCAGTACATTAAATATGGAACGATAATTGTAACTATCATGGTAACTCTGCCTAATTTGGCTACCCGATTAATTGCAATGTAAGGATATGATTATGAGCCGTTTAAAATTAACTATCGCTTTAGTATCATTTTGTTGTTTGTTTTTATTAGCATGCGCTACAAAAGTGAGTGCTACAACAAATATGGTTGTCGTTAGCAGCCTAGCAACCCAACCAAACTTACAGCAATCGATTACCCACACTTTGCGTACCAACCCCAATTTAGCGCTAAGCGATATTCGCGTACAAGTTAAAAATGGTGAAGTAGATTTATACGGTAAAGCGCAAACAGGTTTTGAGCGTGCGTTGGCACAAAAGTTTTTAGAAAATATGGATGGCGTAAAAATCATTCGTAACAAAATTGATATTATTTAAGTTCTACTTAAATAACTTACATAAAAAATGCCGCTTATTGCAAAATAAGCGGCATTTTTTTCAGTGCTCATATATTCAGTAATCAAGCCCAAGCTTAGTAATAAGCCAAACAGGCTAACTACTTTTTAAGCTATGAGCTCTATTTAGCTCTTTGGCGATTACTCGCTACCTTTGGTTTTGTATTGGCCTTATGAAATTGGCTAAAACCAGTATGGCGCGTTAATGCTGGGCGCCCACCTCGACTACTTCCTTTTGCAGCTCTTTCGTCGCGCCCTTCTTCTGGCACTAAGCAATTTGGCGCTTTACCTATTAGGTTAGCTTTACCCATTTTGCGCAGTGCTTCGCGGATCATTGGCCAGCCCGCAGGATCGTGATAGCGTAAAATTGCTTTATGTAAACGACGCTGGCGCGCACCTTTCGGCACAGGTACTACTTCGGTATTATTTTTAATATTACGCAGTGAGTTCATCTCGGTATGATAAATAGTGGTCGCATTTGCCATTGGAGATGGGTAAAAATTTTGTACCTGATCAAGTTTAAAGTCGTTCGACTTAAGCCACAAAGCCATGTTTACCATGTCTTCGTCTTTAGTACCTGGGTGCGCCGAAATAAAGTATGGGATTAAATACTGCTTTTTACCCGCTTCTTTTGAGTACTTATCAAATAACGCTTTAAACTGATCGTACGCTCCCATACCTGGCTTCATCATTTTTGATAATGGTCCATCTTCGGTATGCTCTGGCGCTATTTTTAAATATCCACCTACATGGTGAGTAACTAATTCTTTAACGTAACGTGGATCTTGCACGGCTAAATCGTAGCGTACACCCGAGGCGATTAATATTTTTTTAATGCCTTTAACTTCACGGGCTTTTTTATACAGCTCAATTGTTGGCGTATGATCGGTATCCATATGCTTACATATTTCAGGGTATACACACGATAAACGTCGACAGGTACTTTCTGCTTTTTTGCTAGTACAACCCAATTTATACATGTTGGCTGTTGGGCCACCTAAGTCAGAAATAACCCCGGTAAACCCGGGTACTTTATCTCTAATTTGCTCAATTTCTTCAATTATTGATTCTTGCGAACGGCTTTGAATAATCCGCCCTTCATGTTCGGTAATCGAACAGAAACTGCAACCACCAAAACAGCCTCGCATAATATTAACTGATGTTTTAATCATGTCGTAGGCAGGTATTTTTGCATCCCCATAGCTAGGATGAGGAATACGTTGATACGGCAAACCAAATACGGCGTCCATTTCATGTGTTTCTAGTGGATATGCTGGGGGATTAACCCAAATAGAACGATCGCCGTGGCGCTGAAAAATAGCACGAGCACAACCTGGGTTAGTTTCTTGGTGCACAATACGAGAAGCATGTGCATACAATGGCTTATTCACACTTACTTGCTCAAACGCAGGTAATTTAACGTAGGTTTTTTCCCATGGCTTAGGGCGCGCTGGCTGAATAGTAATAACCTTGGCGGCTTCGGCTTTTAAGTCTATACCTGCTTGTTTAAATTCTGATTTGCTACAGCCAACATCATCTGCGCCATACGGGTTTGGAATTGGATCAATTTTACCTATTTTATCAATAGCGGTAGAGTCACTGCCACGCCAGCCTGGTAACGGCTCTTTACGAATAACCGCAGTCCCTCGTACATCTTGAATGGTATCGGTACTTTCGCCCGCTGCAATACGATGAGCAACCTCAACCAGTGGGCGCTCCGCATTACCATATATTAAAATATCGGCTTTAGCGTCAAACAAAACACTACGACGCACTTTTTCTTGCCAATAATCGTAATGAGCAACACGGCGTAAACTTGCTTCAATACCACCTAAAATAAGTGGTACATCTTTATACGCTTCGCGGCAACGTTGTGAGTAAATGATTACCGCACGATCAGGGCGTTTACCACCAATGTTGTCTGGCGTGTAGGCATCATCATGGCGCATGCGTTTTTCAGCAGTATAACGGTTAATCATCGAGTCCATGTTGCCAGCGGTTACACCAAAAAATAAATTGGGTTTACCCAGCGCCATAAACGCTTCTTTAGAGTCCCATTCTGGCTGGGCAATAATACCCACTCTAAAACCTTGCGCCTCAAGTACTCGGCCAATTACTGCCATCCCAAAACTAGGATGATCTACATAAGCATCGCCACTAATAATAATTATATCGCAGCTATCCCAGCCAAGTGCATCCATTTCTTCGCGTGTAGTAGGTAAAAATGGTGCTGTGCCATAACACTCTGCCCAATACTTTGGGTATGAGAATAAGCCGCGCTTAGCTTTAAGTGTGCTCATAAAGTTGACCGTTTAATAACAAAAGGCGCAAATTATACCCTATACCAACCTACCTTGATAGAGCACTACTTTGCTGTGCCGCGTGGTTTTAAATTGAAGTTTCGTTATTTTTTAGCACTCATACACCTCTATTAACTATTACTTTTCATAGGTTGTGGCTAAGTATCTAGTTCAATTAAAAAATAGCTGCTATAAAATTAACCTCGAAAGTTAAGCACACCCGAGTTAATATGCTAGATTAATAATAAGTTACGAGTTTGTAACCTAATTTATCTGAGGTTTTTTATTAAAATATTAAAAACGTTAGTGCAATTTTTATTAATTTTACTCTTACTTTTTATCGTTATTGGCCTATTACTACCACAGAGCTATAACGTAACAAAGAGTATTAACATTAATGCTAATACGCACATAGTAAAACCCTTAATCACTGATTTTTCGCAGTGGCATAAATGGTCGCCTTGGAAGAAGCTAGATCCCTCAGTGGAACTTTCCTTAGGTGAGCCAAGCACAGGGGTTGGTGCTCATCAATCATGGCAAAGTAAATGGGGCGCAGGTGAAATGACCACCACAGCGTTAAGTGCAAACAAAATGGTGTTGAATATTTTATTTGCTCAAGAACACATTATTGCCGCTAAAGTAATATTTACGCAAAATGCAAAAACGGTCACGGTTACTTTTCAAATTACGGGGCAAGCCACGCTGCCTTTAGTTTCTGGGTATGTGGCTGTGCTTAGTAAGCACATTTTAAGTAACGCAGTATCACTGGGGCTCAATAATTTAAAAACAGTAGCGCAGCTAAGTGATGCACAAACAATAATGGAAAATCATGGCAGTCAAAACCGCACAAGCAAGAATTAATCTCGCTAATACCATAGAGTCGTTACTGGGCTATCCTATTATTAAAGTAGGCAATAATGAGCAAAGTTATGGCCCCCAAGGCAAGGTTAAACCGCTATATCGCATTAATAGCGACAATACAGTTTTAGCTAGAGCACAAAAAAGACAAGACTTACTGCTCATTAAACAACAGCAAAATATAGAAAAAATTTTAGCTATGGCAATGGATTTTTGTCCTGACGTAGCCAGTAGTAAACAACCCGATGCCGATTGGGTAGAACACTTTGTAGCACTATGTGGTGATACCTCAAATCAATCTATGCAGTCACTTTGGGCAAAAATACTCACCGGTGAAACGCTTAACCCGGGGACTTTCTCAATAAAAAGTTTGCAAACACTTAAGCATATGACCCAGCGCGAAGCTGACTCTCTACAAAAGTGTGTACCCCTCTCTGGTTATAATGAAAAAGACGATAGCCACTTTATTTTACTAGGGTTTTATAAAAAACCATCACTATTTGATTTGTTACGTAAGGGCAATAAAGTATCTTTAAATCTAGGAAAAACAGGGATTAGCTTTCCTGATATATTAACTTTAATGGATTTAAATTTACTATATCGAAAAGAGATTGAATCTGCGGTACTAAAAACTGGGCAAGAACTTACGTTATCGTTTTTATCACAAAAAGTAACGTTAAAAGCAAAAAATAGCGATTTAGTATTGAGTTATTATAAGTTTACGCAAACAGGTGATGAGCTATCTAAACTCATTAACTACCCGGTAAATAAAGTGTATAAGCAGTTACTTAATAGTGCACTTGAGAGTGAATTTGAACTAGCGTGGCATACTACTAAGTAGCAAAACCACGCTATATACTATTAATTAGCAGTGTAATTAAAAGTGTACTTGAATGCCCGCAAATGGACCCGATGCATCAATATTAGTGTTAATATCATCAACATCGTCTAGCTCTAATGTCATTGAGCGGTAACCTGCTTTAACAGCAACATCTATTGCTAGGTTATCAATAAATTCCCATGCAATACCCATTTGGTAATCTTGAACTTTGCTATCGTCAATTGCTACAAAGCTGCCCTCAAAAAACACGCTTAAACCGGTAAAAGGTAAGCCTGCTTCAGCGCGGCCGTAAACCAATGGTACAAAGCCTGAAAACTCAACAGTTTCAGTATAATCAGCGCCACCTTGTTGCGTAGTACCTTTAACTAAAATCTCACCATCAAACTGCTTAGCGTTAACACCCAAATCGATAGAGATTAAGTCGTTATCAAAGATTTCGTAATAAAATGTGTAATCAATGTGAGTTAAGTCACTTACTGAATTAACCGTAGTACCTACAACGTAATCTGAACCATTAAAAGAAAATGTTTTATCCAGACGTGTAGAGCCGGTAAGCTCAAGCTCTGTGTATCTTAATTTAATATTAGGTACTAATGGCACTGGATGCTCAAGTGCAGCGTAGTAGCTTACGAAGGTTTCATCGTCAAAATTAAAATCTTGTGGTGCATTTCCTTTATAAGAAAAGCTTCCTTCGTTATCCGCTTTCCAGCCATCAACACCTACATACAAGCCTAATAAGGTATCAGCTTGCGCTGCAGGCGCTAAACATGCCATTGAAAGGGCTGCTGCTAAACAATACTTTTTCATTTTCTATCCTTGGGTCAATAATTCGCTAAGTTCAATAAGAGCCGCATTGGCTCTAGAAATATAATTTGCCATAACCAGTGAATGGTTTGCTACATAACCAAAACCATTCCCATTTAATATCATTGGGCTCCATACTGTTTCTTGAGTTGCCTCAAGCTCTCGTATAATTTGCTGCACACTTACGCGTGCATTCTTTTTCTCAAGTACATCGGCAAAGTCATATTCTACCGCTTGTAAGAAATGCAATAAAGCCCAAGTAGCACCGCGCGACTCATAAAATACATCATCAATGTCTAACCATGGCGTTTTTGCTTGCTGTTGTAATGGAGAAAAAGTGGCTTGTGTATTTGATGTATTACCCGCTAAATCAGTGTTTACTTTATCTTGGCCTACACTAGCGCTTAAACGCTGACTCAAGCTACCTAAACGCTTTTCAGCTTCTTTTAGCCAACTGCGCAAGTTATCGGCGCGAGCATAGAATTGACTGTCACGCTCATGGTCATTCGCTATTTGAGTACGATATACCAATAAGTAATCAATGCCTTTTTGGTACTCACCTTCAGCGCTTGGCCACGCCCACGCTTCAGAGCTAATATTAAACTGCGGCTGTGCTTTTTTTAGAGCTTCGTGTTCAGTTGATTGCGATTGCGAACGGCTAAAATCTTTACGCATAGAAAGGGCTAAATCACGCACCATTTCGAGTGCGCCATATTCCCACGCAGGCATATCGTCCATTATTATACTTGGCGGCAAAACATCATTTGATAAATAACCGCCTGGCTTTTCGAGTAACGTACTTGCTACCGTTATTAATGTTGATGTTGTTGTATAACCAATAACAAATTGCTCATTACGTTGCTGGGCTTGCTGCTTTGCTTTTTCTACCACATTAAAACGAGCAGGCTCCGTACTCCAATAAACAGCTATTGCGTAAAAAATAATTAGTAATATAGCTAATGCTGCAACTATTTTCCCTTTATGTTGTGACATTGATCCTCCTAATGATGAGTATGTTGTTTTGATGCTTGTGATTGTTCTGCTTGTGATGCAAGCGATACCACCTGAGCATTGGTAAATACACGGTTGCCATCACTAAAATATAGTGTGAGTTTACGTTGTTGGCCTACTTTTAACGGTTCTTGTGGTTCAAAAATCATTAAATGATAGCCACCAGGCTTAAAATCGATTTGTTGATGGGCGTCAATTGTTAACGATTCAACTTTTTGCATTTTCATCATGCCATCTACGTGCAAGTGCTCATGAATTTCAACGCGACCTAAGCCATCAATAGTTGCTTTAGTCAACGTAGCCACAGTATCACTATGATTTATAATACTTAAATAACCTACACTTGAAGTTGTGGCAGGTAAAAACTCCCTTACTTGTGCATTACTAACCTTAATAATAGCAACATCCGCATCGTGATTATGCCCTGAATGTGCCATCGATGATGATGAAAAAAGACTTAAAACCGACACCAAAACAATTGAAATACACTGTTTAATCACCACTCTAATCCTTGTTAAAACATAATGCTAAGTATCAAATTTAACATAGTTCAGTTGCAATAGTCAGTTAATTTGGAGTTAAGATGCTACTTTTTTGTTATCAGCTACTAACCAGCAAAGTACCGCAATAAATAGTAACGGCCAAGCAATCATCAGCGATCCAAATAAAAATGCCAATACAGTTCCGACTAATGCAACTGCTGCTGCGCCAACTAATCCTATCGTTATTAGTACTGTAACAGCTACAAAAATAATAATAGCCGCTAAAGCTCCTATTAGCTCAAGCCCAGTCCAACTTGTATCTGCAATCCAAAGCGGTAATTGCCAAGTATCAAAGTGCACCGCAGAGACAACATCAGTAAAAAATAGTAAATAAACAATTATACATACGGCTAACGCTTTCATTTAGCTCTCCTTAATTCAATCTAAATGTAAATTAGCTTAAATTGCTTTTTCTTCTAGGCAGCAATGCGCAATAAAATAACCTAGTGCAATTGCAAACGGAAAACTCAAAAATAATAAAATAGTGACAAGTCGTGTTGACCACACAGGTAAATCTAATCGCTGCGCTAAACCACTGCACACACCAGATATTTTTTTATCAAGTGGATCTTTGTACCAACCACGTTTGCTGTTAAAACTATTCATAATTATCTCCTTAAGCACTCTGTTTTAAGTTAGTTTTTAAATCAGCTTTTAAGCGAGCTAATTCTGCATCTACTTGTTCGTTTTTCACCAAAGCGTCTATTTGTGCAGCTATAGTATTTTCTGAATCAGTAAGCTCGTACGCTTCTACCTGTGCTTCAATACCTTCTACGCGCTGCTCTACTTTCTCAAATCGAGAGAGTGCATGTGCAACTTTTTCACTTTGTAATTGGCTATTTATTTGCCCCCTTGCAGCCACTATATTGTGCCGCTGTACTAACTGTGTTTGCTTGGCTTTAGCCTCGGCTATTCTTTGTTGCAAACGCTGACAATCCGCTGTCATTTTAGTTATTGATTGCTGCAGCGTTTCTAGTTGCAGCTGCTTTGCTACAACTGTGTTACTAATGGTTTGTTTTTCAAGCAAAGCTGATTTTGCTAAATCATCTCGACCTCTCTCTATTGCTAGCTCAGCTTTATCCTGCCAATATACTAAATTGTTATTTTTATTTTCAATTTGACGTTTAAGTGTTTTTTCTTCGCACAACAAAGCCGCTGTCGTAATACGACACTCAGTAAGTGCATCTTGCATCTCGCTGAGCATTAAATTAAGTAATTTTTCTGGATCTTCTGCCTTGTCTAATATCGACACTATATTTGCTTGAACAATATCGGTTACGCGATTAAATATTCCCATCAGATTCTCCTGTTAACTTTTTAAGTGATTACACAAATTAGATTCCAAGAGTTATGCCAAGTAATAATATAAACAGTAAAACACATTAAATTCAGCAACTTAAACTTATAATTTATAAATTAAAGTTACTTTTAACTGAATATGATTAAGTGTAATTAGCCAATAAACTAAACTTTTGACTATTTTTTAGGATCAAAAAAGCCATCCGAAGATGGCTGTATTTATTCATTTATTAAATTATTCACTTAGCTGATTATTCAGGTACAAAACTCAAAGCTTTATCCATTACCGATAAGTCGGCTTGTTTTCCATGGCCATTTTCAGACAGATGACGCCTAAATCCACGGGCACCAGGCTGCCCCTGAAAAATCCCCAGCATATGACGAGCAACATGCCAAAAGTTAGCCCCTAAGCGCATTTCGTCTTCAATATAACTATACATAGAGCGCACGACATCATGACGAGATTGCGTGTTAGCGATATCACCATAAATCTTTTCATCCACTTCATTGAGTATAAATGGGTTGCTATACGCTTCTCTACCAATCATCACACCATCAATATGCTGTAAATGCTCTAAACTTTGTTCAATTGTTTTAACACCACCATTAAGACTTAAATCGAGTTGTGGATAATCTTTTTTCAACTGATAAACACGTGGATAATCAAGCGGCGGTACCTCTCGGTTTTCTTTAGGGCTTAACCCCTTTAACCAAGCTTTACGAGCATGAATAATAAAATCATCACAACCAACATTATGCGACGCTTCTATAAGTGCACACAAAAACTCATACGAGTCTTGCTCATCAATACCAATGCGCGTTTTAACCGTAACAGGTATATTTACTTCTGCTTTCATTGCCGCCACACAGTCAGCAACCAATTGCGGCTCACCCATTAAACAAGCACCGAAACGACCATTCTGCACGCGATCTGACGGGCAACCTACGTTTAAGTTAATTTCGTCATAACCACGCTCACCCGCAAGCTTTGCACATTGTGCAAGAGCCTGTGGATCAGAGCCACCCAGCTGCAATGCAACAGGCCCTTCGTGTTGATTAAAGTGTAGGTAGTCGCCTCGGCCAAACAAAATAGCACCCGTGGTGATCATTTCCGTGTACAACACTGTATGCTTAGTCATTTTACGATGAAAAGTACGACAATGACGATCAGTCCAATCCAACATTGGGGCTACAGAAAAGCGTCTATCGAGTGGTTTCATTGGTACACCGTGCTATATAAGTTTAAGTACATTTCGTTCAATTTAAATATCTCTTTTTTGCTTATTTACACACATTTAGATCTATTATTAATAAATAACTACACCGTAGGGAACAATCAAAAGGGGTGTTTTAGAATATAAAATCAGGCGTATCTGCGCTAAATTCAAACATTATTATATCAGAATAAGCAAAAAATATAGATACCATTTATATTGAAAACGTCAGCGTTCAAAGTTCAGCCACCCACATTTCACTTTTCTGCAGACGTAAAAAAGCCCGAATCGTTAAATTCGGGCTTTCTACAATTTGGAGCCTGGCAATGTCCTACTTTCACATAGCAAATGCTACACTATCATCGGCGCTGTTT
>NZ_JBEOOE010000047.1:0-20167 GCF_040308885.1 Pseudoalteromonas sp. 120-MNA-CIBAN-0494 | reverse complement strand
CAGACGATACACCGCAAAACGATGCACCCGTTGATGACAAAAAAGCCGCTGTAGCCGCAGCCATTGCTCGCGCCAAAGCGAAAAAGGCCGCAAAAGCATTAGCAGACGCTGACAATACAACAGACGATACACCGCAAAACGATGCACCCGTTGATGACAAAAAAGCCGCTGTAGCCGCAGCCATTGCTCGCGCCAAAACGAAAAAGGCCGCAAAAGCATTAGCCGATGCTGAAAGTACAACTGATGATGCGCAAGTAACGAGCGCTGTTGAGAATAACGACGCCGCATCTAGTACTAAAGCCGACGAGCCTAAAGCGAACGATGACAAGAAAAAAGCCGCAGTAGCTGCTGCTATTGCTCGAGCAAAAGCCAAAAAGTCTCAAAAAGAAGGAAATGATCAGTCGTGAAATTAACCATGGCCAGTTCGCCTCACAGCCATAGCCATAAATCGTTAACCCGATTAATGCTTTGCGTTATTGCTGCGTGTATTCCTGGGCTAATTGCTCAGATCATCTTTTTTGGTACAGGTGTGCTTATTCAGCTCATATTAGCGCTGATTGCTGTAAGTGTATTTGAAGCTGCAGTAATGCTACTTCGCAAACGCCCCGTTTGGCCTGCGTTAAGTGATGGCAGCGCGTGGCTTAGCGCAGTACTACTTGCATTGAGCATTCCGCCATTAGCCCCTTGGTGGATAGTTATTATTGGCTGTTTATTTGCCATCGTTATAGTTAAGCAGCTCTATGGTGGTTTAGGGTTTAATTTATTTAACCCTGCTATGGCCGCTTATGTATTATTATTAATTTCGTTTCCGGTACAAATGACCGCGTGGATGCCAATTACCGAGTTATTAAATACTCCGATTGGTTTTACCGAGCAGCTTAGGGTTGTTTTTACCGACTTTACTGCCACCGGTTTTAGTTTAGATCAAGTACGTGCAGGTATAGATGGCATTACTATGGCAACCCCACTGGACACTATTAAAACAGATATTGCCCATGGTTTAACCGTAACCGAAAGCATGCAAAAGCCGATATTTAATGAGTGGGCTGGACATGGATGGGTGTGGGTTAACTTAGGCTTTTTAGCCGGTGGTTTATACCTTTTAAAAGAAAAAATAATTAACTGGCATATCCCAGTAAGTTTTATTGCAAGCTTAGCACTGTGCAGTGGCATAGGTTATATAGCAGCGCCCGGTACAGAGCCTGGTATAATATTTCATCTATTAAGTGGTGCCACTATGATGGCTGCATTTTTTATTGCTACCGATCCAGTGTCGGCTGCCACCACCAATAAAGGGCGCTTAATTTATGGCGCAGCTATTGGCTTATTAGTGTATTTAATTCGCACCTTTGGTGGCTTCCCTGATGCTGTTGCTTTTAGTGTATTACTGCTCAATATTGCTGTTCCCTTAATTGACTACTACACACAGCCGCGCACTTATGGCCACGGAGCAGCAAAATGATACTATCCTCTATGGCTAAAAACGGCGCTATTTTAACTGCTTTTGCATTAGTGACTACAGGGCTGGTTGCCTCTATTAATATGCTTACCGCCGATAAAATAGCAGAGCAAGAGCTATTGCACCTTACTTCACAATTACAAGAAGTGCTCGACCCGAGTACTTACGACAACGAGCTAACAACAGATTGCGTTATTATTTCAGATGAACGACTAGGCCCTTACGCTAATCAAATAGTTTACCGTGCCCGTAAAAACAATGAACCTGTAGCCCTTATTGTAAGGCACGTAACGCCAAGTGGTTACAGTGGTGATATTAACTTACTAACCGCGGTTTTAAGTGATGGTAATATTGCCGGTGTGCGTACCACTAAGCACGAAGAAACTCCAGGCCTAGGCGATAAAGTAGAAGTTAAAAAATCACCGTGGATCACTAGCTTTAAAACGTTAACTGTACAAAGCAGTAGCGATGCACGTTGGGCGGTTAAAAAAGACGGTGGCCAGTTTGATCAATTTACCGGTGCAACTATTACACCTCGCGCTGTGGTTGGCTCGGTAAAAAATGCCGTATTATTTGCTCAAAGTGAATTTGATGCTATTTTTGCAGCACCTAATGCCCAATGTGTAGAGGTAACTAAATGAGTGAATTAAAAACACTATATAAAGACGGTATGTGGGTCAACAACCCTGCCCTAGTACAGCTATTAGGCCTTTGCCCATTGCTTGCTGTTACGTCTACAGTTACTAACGCACTTGGCTTAGGGCTGGCTACACTGCTTGTTTTAGTAGGTTCTAACATTAGTGTATCAATAGTGCGAAACTGGGTACCTAAAGATATTCGTATACCGGTATTTGTCATGATTATTGCCGGCTTTGTAACTATAGTGCAGCTATTAATGAACGCTTATACCTATGGGCTTTATCAGTCGTTAGGTATTTTTATTCCGTTAATTGTTACTAACTGCGCCATTATTGGTCGCGCTGAAGCATACGCATCTAAAAACCCAGTTCACTTATCGGCGTTTGATGGGCTAATGATGGGTTTGGGCTTTATGATTGTGCTTGTTGTTTTAGGCGCAATGCGCGAGCTAATTGGGCAAGGCACTTTATTTGATGCCGCCGACTTGTTACTTGGCCCTTGGGCACAAAGCCTACGCATTGAAGTATTTAGCTTTGATAATCAATTTTTACTCGCAATTTTACCACCGGGTGCCTTTTTAGGTCTTGGGCTACTTATTGCCGCTAAAAATGTAATTGACGCACAAATAAAGTCAAAACAAGTTACCCCACCAGAGCCTGAAAAAGGCCCTCGTGCTCGTGTTACTAGCTTAACTTAAAGGAAAAGCGCACATTAATAAGGTGTGCGCTTAAGTAATATGAATAAAGAAAAACGCCACCAAATTCTTACTCGCTTACGCGACGATAACCCGCATCCAGAAACCGAGCTTGAATACTCAAGCCCGTTTGAGTTACTTGTCGCTGTAACGCTCTCAGCGCAAGCAACCGATGTAGGCGTTAACAAAGCTACTCGAAAGTTGTTCCCTGTGGCTAACACACCACAAGCCATTTTAGATTTAGGCCACGATACACTGCGAGATTATATAAAAACCATCGGCTTATTTAATTCTAAAGCCGCAAACGTTTATAAAATGTGCCAAATTTTGGTGGATGAACACAACAGCATAGTTCCCGAAAACCGAGAAGCACTAGAAGCCCTACCAGGCGTCGGCCGAAAAACCGCAAACGTAGTACTCAACACCGCGTTTGGCTGGCTAAAGGATAATGAAGGTAGATACTTTTTAGCAGTAGATACTCACATCCAACGTCTTGCAAACCGTTCGGGTTACGCTAAAGGTAAAACTGTTGAGCAGACAGAACAGGCCATAATTAAAAATACGCCAAATAAAAAAGAGTTTATGTTTAACCTCCATCATTGGTTTATTTTACATGGGCGCTATACGTGTACAGCGAGAAAACCAAAATGTGGAAGCTGTATAATCGAGGATTTGTGTGACTATAAAGAGAAAACTGAGTCATAGCTAAGAGTAGTTACTTTTTAGTTAGTATAAACCTTTTAACAGCCACATTTTTTAGTTTCCATTTAATAAGTTGGCTATTTGGTTCTCATATGAGCCTTTATTAGGCCAGCACCAGTTAAATTGAAAATTTGCGTTAACTTAAGAATAATTTGAATTTAAGCAAGGTGTTGCAATTAGATTATGATTTATTAATTAGAGCCCAGCTTAAACCTAAAATTTAAATACAGAATTCATTGGAAGCTATTTCTGGTTTGTGCCATTTCCGGACGTTCGTAACGCCTGCATAAAATGCGGAGAATGCTTGGCTAAAATAGCGAGGCACGAGCAAAAGCCAACTGTTTTTTGTTCGTTTAAGCAACTTATAGAAGAAATTTATACTGAGGTGTTTTTGAAAACGGTGTTTGTCAAACTAGTTGTCGCGATCACTACGTTATGCACTCTCAGCCTTGACACTATTTTGTTCAGGGTTTAAGTACACTTCTTTTGGTAAATCCCAATTACGGATATTACTGCTCCAGCGCTCAGGGTGAGCATCTTTAGCACCTTGATAAACTTCTTTTCTATTAGCCAATATGTCACCCGCTAATCCTGAATGCCTTTGATGTGGGCTGACGTATTTGATGCCACTATGTTTGTGGTTAAAATTATACCAGTGGCTAAATTTCAACACCCAACTACGCGCCTCATCAATTGTTGAAAACCCTTTATACGGATAATTTTATAGTGCGCGAAGGGCGGATCTTTCTGCTCCGACCACACTCATATGTATACTTTACACAGTTTTAACAAATTAGCTAAGATATTACTATCACTAAGTTTTCTATTATCTTTAAGCAGATCTAAATAGAACACTATACGCGCGTCGCACATATCCTTGAATATGTGCGAAAACAACGGGTTAACCACTTAATTAGCTGTTATTTTTTAGGCAAACGCATTCGTGCAACCGTATTATCAGATAAAACATAGTGGTGGAATAAGGCGGCGGCTGCATGTAGTCCAATCAAGTAATAGCCAACTTCCCCAGCGGTTTCATGCAGCTCTTTTATGGTTTTAGCTAAGTCTAAATCTTTACTGGCCAATGGCGGCAGCTCTAGACCAAAAAACGGAATTGGTTTGCCCGCCATGCTCAAAATTAACCATCCAGCAATAGGCATAGCAAACATGAACCCATACAAAATAACATGCACTAGTTTGGCCAGGTTATTTTGCCATTTAGCTGGCTGTGGTTTTATATCAGGAGCCGAACCACCTACTATGCGAGCAATTAGCCTAACGCTTACTAAGGCTAAAACCGATAAACCAAGCATAAAATGCCACATTTTAAAGGCATCTCGGGTTGCTGTTCCTTTGTCGAATAATTCGCGCAGTTCAATGCTTGCGTAAACAGCGACTATCAATATGAACATAAGCCAATGCAAAGCAATGGAGAGTGTATTGTAATGAGTTGTTGTATTTTTTAAATTCATAGTGCCCCTCGAAAAAATTAAACCTTATATTAATCGTATAAAGTTACTGACCATTTAGCTGTTTTAGAGCTTAAAAAAGTAGCCTACCCCACTACAAAGTAACCTATCATTACTAAGCATTTAGTGATCTAAAACATAAAATTTATATTTTAAAAAACATGAGTAAATATACTTGATAAGCACTTTCATTGTAAGTACGTAAAAAAATGGAGACACATAAAAATTAAATATGGGCTCCAAGAAAACCTTATAGAAAAAACATTTATAAACAATTTAATTAGTTCAAATGGTTGCAACTAGCAGCAGATGACCAACAAGGAGACGCCTCTAATTTGGGTCCCAAATTAACCAAGCCACTACAATACTGTTATTTGGCTGGAATATGGAAAATAATAGCCTAAGTATTTACTAGAAAAAGTCGAGAAACTGTTTACTGTAGTGGTCAATAAGATTTTAAGTTTCAAGGAAGCTTTTGTGAGAGATAAAGAGAAAATTGCGGTATTTATTGATGCAGATAACGCACCTGCTCAAAAGATAGATAAAGTGCTATCCGAGTTGGCGCGATATGGTGTAGTCAACATTCGTAAAGCATATGGAAATTGGAAAAATCAAAACCTGAAACCGTGGGAAGACGTGCTTCATGAATTTGCAATACAGCCGATGCAACAGTTCGATCTTACCAAAGGCAAGAATGCCACAGATATGGCATTAGTAATTGATGTTATGGATGTGCTGTATACTAAAGACATTGATGTTATTTGCCTGGTGTCGTCCGATTGTGATTTTACTCCCTTGGTAACTCGTTCTTTGGCTGATGGTAAATTTGTGATTGGTTTTGGTGAACGTAAAGCACCACTAGCTTTCGTTAATAGTTGTTCACTATTCCTCTATCTTGACGAAGATAGCGAAAAAGACCCTCCTATACAAAAACAAAAAAAGAACATAAAAAGTGACACCAAGTTAATTAATTTGCTTAGGCAAGCAATTGAGGCTGTCGAAGAAGACGATGGCTGGGCCATGTTAGGACCAATCGGTACACATATTTCAAATCACGCATCCTTTGACCAGCGTAATTATGGCTTTAAGAAGTTGAGTGATTTATTTCAAGCTATAGATTTGTTTGAGATGAAAAAAACAAATGGCTCAGTTTTATGGATTAGGGATAAAAAGAAAGCAAAACAACTTAACAAATCAAGGTAAGGCGCTTTATTAATATCCGCTTATGGCACTTAGCCAAACTTCGGCAAAGAGCGAGAAGCGGACAGTGAAAAAGTAAAAACAGTTGTTTATGTCAGCTTTTATAGAAAGCTGACATAAACATATATAGAAGTGTGACCAGTAATAGCAAACCAATTCAAGCAGCGTTAATATAAAATATGGTCATTCTGCTTTATTTTTAAATGTTGCTATTTTTCATCTAAATTAACAATATTGTCAGCACCAAACCACTCTCTAGCTTTAGCAATCACATTAGTATTGGGTTGATGAAAAAAAACAGCAAGATTGTCTTTAGCTCGAGTACAACAAACATAAAATATTTTTTCAGTTCGGTGGCGTACATTTTCATTGCCACTACCTTCGAAAAGGTAGTTAAAATTATAATGATTCCATTGGCCACTGTTTAAAACAACGAGCACATTTGGGTACTCTGAACCTTTGGTTTTATGTTGTGTTGAAAATGGAGTATAGCCTTCTAAGTATTGATATAGCTTTCTAAATTGTTGATAAGGTATTTGACAGACTTGTTGATAAACATAACTTCTAGATGTTTGAAAAATTTCTAATTTATCATCTTGATTAACAAGGTTAAGTTTGTCTGCAAGCTCTACTACATCCCCAATAGATCTATCTTCAACTTTAATCAATGCATTCATTGATTCCTCTAAGTTTTTTTTATCCGCAACAGATGTTATTAATAAATCCGTTAATCTTGAAAACTCATTAAATCGTCTTTTTTTATATAAATAAATACAATGCTCAATTTTAAATAGATGCTTGATTAGATCGTCTCTATTGGAGCTTAGTTTACTTAAATCATCAGCATTATTTTTCTTATTATCAAGTAACATATCTTTATCAATATAAAGGTGAGATATTTCATCATAAAACTGATTTAAAGCTAGTTGATAGGCTTCAGGGTAAGATTCTATATAAACCTGTTGGGTTTTCGGAGTGGGTGCAAGTAATTTAGTCACTGTTTTTTCAAAGCCACCTAATTCCGTATAAACTTGTTTAAATGTCTTATTTTCAGTCTCAATTTTTATGTCGTTATTTTTAATATAATCCTTAACTCGCTTAATAAATTCTAAAATTTTATCTTTATCATAAATGCGTATTAAATCACCAAACCCTGCTTTTCCTGCTATTAGATTGTGAGTTAAATTCAGCTCTTTAGTCTCAATTGAACTATCATAATCCCAAGCTAGGTGTTGACGAACTGCGTTTAAATCATCGTTATTGGAATATAGGAAAAGTGCACTCCCTTGTTTTACTGTACCATCTACATTCATATTAGGGGCATTAATATCTTCTGATGCCTTTTGCTTTAAACCGTCATTCCTTATTTTGTTAGCGAGATCTATAACAAGCTGAGGGCTCCGTCTGTTTTGGACTTTTTTTACCTCTATAACAGTTGGTGTAATCAGAGAATATTCTTTTAAATTATCAATGACTGAGAAGTGAATGTTCTGCTTGTTTGGTTCCTTTTTAAATGCAGTAATACGTTTAGTATATCGATTTAAATTCCCGACACTTCCTTCGTAAATTGACTGCATTGCATCACCAAAGAAACCAATTATGTTTCTTTTGGGAGATTGATTTAAATGCTCTAGTAACAGTTTTACTACGTTAGGATCTGTATCTTGATACTCATCAACAAGAATAAATGGATATGAATCTTTAGTTATAGTGCAGAGTTTTTCATATTTTTCATACATTTTGCAGGCAAGAATGATCACCTCATCATGAGAAATACAACCATCTTTAATCCTCAAGAACTCTTTATATTTAATATCACTATCAAGATTATCAAAAAAATCATTAGCAACATTTTCTCCATCGGGAGATTTTATCTTCGGTTGTTCATCATCATTCATTAATTCAATTAACGTATTCTTCAACTCACACTGAAAGTGCTTAATGTTACTCCATAAAAAGTCATGGATAGTCGAAACATGAAGGTGTTCGTGCTGAACACGCTCTTCAATTTCACTTACCGCTGAATTCGTATAGGTAATACAGGCTATTGATGCGGTTGGTGTTTCAACCAATATAGCTTTGAGTATTTCAACTAGAGAGTAGGTTTTACCACTACCAGCGCCGCCGCTTAAAAGAAAGCTATGCCCTTGTCTTATTAACTTAATGACTTGCTGGGATTCAGTCGTCAATTGGGATATATCTAATTTTTGCGTAGCCATAATAATCCTTCCTTGATATAGCTAGGGACTTGCCAATTACTAAATTCATTTACGCCAACTTTTTCGCTATTCAATAATATCTCAATCGCAAGAGTAGGCTTACTATTTACTGCCTTTACTGCAAAGTCATACGGACAAGCATCTTTATTGTTAACATAAAAATTAAAGTGTATCTTTGTTAATGAAGGAAAAGCATCAGCATCCGTACCTAATAGATCTTTATTCAAACTAAAGAAGGCATCTTCAAAGCTACGACCATGATAGCCATTCTCTTCTGTTTGGTATACCGTTAGGAAATAGCCATCATCGCTTTGAATCCATGAACCATCTAATTTGTTAAGCACTTTTTTTTCTAAAGATAAACCTTTATAGAAACTTAATTCATTTTTCTTAAAGAAGAACTTAAGTGAAGCATTGGAGATTTTATTAGCCTCAGGCTGAATAGGAGGTACAGGGGTTTGCTTTACTATTACATTGCCATTAGCATACCTTGTAGGGGTTACAGCATCATCTTCATAAACAATCTCTTCTTTGTAACTATCGATATCAGTAATAACTAATGATTTAATCCTAATGAAATCGATGAACTTTTCAAATGTTTGTGAATAAGCACCGACCTCAACCATTGAAATGTTTTGAGACAATAACGGAGTTTCGTCAGAGACACTAAACTCACGGTCAACCTTTTTCATCATAGCAGGGATTAATAACCTCTCAGTATCTCCTTCAATAAAAATGGCTTTATCTGCAAAAAATAGCTCTGAACGATTTAAAGTCAAATATTGTCTCAAGAACTTATAAGCTTTTTTCAGTTTAGTATCTTCAGCAGCATCATCTGATTTGTACTCATCTTGGAGTGATTTGAGATTTTTTGCTTTAACATCATAGGTTGAACTGCATTTACGTAAATACTTAATATCATCAAAATCACATTCAGAAACAATATGGGATGAATGTGTAGTAATGGCCGTTTGAAGTTGGATCGTTATGCCATCATCGCGTTCTCGATTACTTTTCAATAACGCTTTAATGTTTTTGATAAAGATATATTGCATTTGAGGGTGAGTGTGCGCTTCTGGTTCTTCTATGAAAAACAAATTTATTGCGGCAGGCTTTTCCTTTTGTGAGCGCCTAAACTTACCCATGACCATCTCAATGTCAAAGAGCATGCTTATCAAGTTCATATACCCTAAACCATTATAATGCTCTGGCAGATCATGAGTGTCATGTGAATACATCACTGTTGTATTTCCATCAAGTAAATCACGATGTTGCAGCGTTGATGCTACTTTTAGTTTTGTATCTGTGGGGGTGACACCGCCAAATAGATTCACTTTCTTAATTAACCCATCAAACATATCAGCATAAATTTTACTTAACTCATCATCAGTCTTTCGAAGGGTTTCTTTAAACTTATCGGAGGCATCTATTTGTTCATTTGATTCATCAGAACGCTTATATATCTTAGCCGTTTGACGGGATAAGGTCTTATCATTATCTTTATTGGTCACACTTCTTTTGGCACTAATAAAATCGAATGATAAAATATCATTAAGTTGAATATTTTCTTTTATAAGATCAATAAAAACAGCTTCATCGGTGAATAAAAGGCTTCTTTTTTCCACTGAACCAAAATAGTCGCTTAAATGCTCTTTAAGGAACAATTCAGGATTATCATCAAATCTTTTAGATTGTTCGATATAGTCGCCTTTAACTTTAAGAAGTTGTTCATAATCAATGTTGTATTCAAACTTAAGAACAATATTATTATCATTAGGGTCTAGGCTCATTATCAGTGAACGGACTTGTGAAAGATCGTCTTGCTCGGTGTACTCAATATATACTTTAAGCTCTATACCTAATGGTTGATAGCCATTTCCATCAGGAAATTTCTTACTACCAGACAGGTATTGAAGCAGCTCTTTTTTCAATTCAACATTAAAGTCATCTAATGTAATTACTTTACGACCTGATTGATTAAGAAATTTATCTAGCGCCGTTAATACAGAAGTTTTCCCTGTATTATTTTTACCAATAATAAGCGAAAGCTCATCTTCAAGATCTAAAGAAAAATCTTTTAGCAACCTGAAGTTTTTGATTTGAATTTTTGATATTTTCAATTTTAGTCCTTTATAGATCCCTCGCTTTTATTTCGAATTAGCTTGGGTTTCCCTTCATATATAGTGTGATTAATTATCCATCGAATTAGACCATATCACAATAATATTTTTTAAAGAAAACATATAGCTAATGGTTAAGCATGAACTTGATTTCACGCAGTAAAAAGCTCCTTGCGGGGCTTTCTAATCAAAGTAGGAAATGTTATCAGTGAGTTTTGTATTACTCCTACCATCATCTAACGTCCGCTCATGGCACAGAGCCGTCCTTCGGCTCTAACTCATTTCTGTCCATCGACGATTTATCAATATAACTCACCTTTGCCCCAAAACGAGTTTAGTCTAGAGTCGCAAATTAGCGAAAAGCGGATCTTCATCTATGTTAGCTTGAATATCTGCTAACTAAGTTTAAAACGAATAAACATTATTATTTTTAAACTAGTATAGGTTGTGATAAGCGTAGCGCATCCAACTTAAAAGAAATGTTGGAGTGAACTCCGTTCGTTCCAACCTACGCTGACTGGAGAACAAGAAGCCTTGCGGCTAGTATTGGACAATGTCGGAATAACGTATAGGATTACAGCGATGAAACAGGATATAGATAGAATTGTTTTTCACTCGGTAGGTGATATGTCTAGCGGTTACTACTTATCAAAATCTGAAAATATATTAAAAAATCAGATAGATAACATACAAGACATCAACAACGCTCTTGAGTTGTATAATATCAAACTATATTTTGATAACGGGGTTTATTTAAAGAAGTGGTCGGAACAAGAATTTGAATCATTCCAAGAGTCTGTAAAAAAGTTTAGTAAAATTTTAGGTGAGTATATATCTAAAATTAACAACGATAATTTTCAAGAACATTACAATAAACTTGCTACTTGCTATGTAGATTCATTTTGGGAAGTTATAAATAATTTTAAAGTGTTCAGAGCTATTTCAGGAGATAGAATAAAAGAATCCCTAAAACAAAACCCTCATGACATCAGAATCATATTAAAACATGAACTCTTGGTTAAAAAATATAACACTGTTCTTTGTGAGTTTCTCAAGGAATATGAAGACAGTGCGGAAATAATTCTAACCATCTATGAAATAAAAGATGATTTCAATACAAAGTTATACCTGCCCAGTAGCTTATCCGTTAAAGACAAAGAAACAATAATTTCAACCTATATAAACTCTGATCATTGTAATTATAACTATTTACCTATAATTCAAAATACTAGAAAGCATAATAATGATTTTTATATATCTGACCCTGTCAAATTAGCAGCAAAACGTAAATACCAAAGTGAAACACAAAAACTTTTTAACTCGAGTTCAAACCATCTTAGCTTTGGTGTTGCTATAAGTTTTCCAAGAAATAAGCTAGAAAACGTAACCGTTAAGCTGGAAGACAGAACGATACACTATGAGTACAGTATAGATTTTATTAAAAGCAATAGTAGCCCCTATGCACTATACAGCAATTTCAGAAACCTTTTTGAATATTTAGATATTCAACACAGAATCAATTTAATAAGTAAAGAAAGTCAACTTGGTATTTTTGAAAGGCACATGGGTGTTAGATCAAAAAATGAGTACATAACAGGAACATCATTTACCCAATCAGAAATGACATCTAACATACAAATATATTCATATTCTCGCGTCTTAAATGATTTGGGATATTCAATAGAAAATATTATTAAAATTGTTTTTAGTAAAATTTTCCCTGAACGGTACGGACTTTCTAGTAATGTTCATTTTGAAATACCGACTAAAGCATCATCAGCTTTAGAAAAAATCAGGGTAATAGCCCCTGAATTCGAATCTATTTTGAAACAGTACAAGCTATTTGTTGAAAACGGGGAAGTTGATTATGAATTATTACGAATCTCATCGGCACCAACACCAATCAAAAATATACCTAGCTTGAATGCAAACAAGTACATCTATGCCAACAGAAATAATCCTGAAGTTAACAAGTTAATGCATTTACTTTGCTCTGACCAAACGCTACTAACATACGTTGATCCATTTAAAGATAAAAAATATAAAAACTTTGTTGAATTATTGGCTAATGAATCGGAAATTTTGTTTTCAAATTATGAAGAGCATGACCTCTCAAGTTTAAATTATTTAATTTCAAATGAATGCATTTTCATAGATGAAAACAACTACATAAAGATAAAAAACTTAGGGCGAATTTTCATAATAAAGGACTTATTTCACAATTACACAGCTTCTTTTTATAGATATACACCTGAATTACAAGCGGAAGCGCAAAAAATGCATGAAGAAAGTTTATTGTATTTTGGAAGCACTCTATTTTCAGAGCCTGAGCAAAATTATTTAAATTACTATCTAAATAAAAGCGATTTTACTAATGGGTTAGACATCAGAAATAGTTATCTACATGGGACACAGGCCAACCATTCAGAAGTCGATACTCATGAAAACTTATATTTAATCTACTTAAAGTTAATTGTTTTAGTCACTATGAAGATCGAAGATGATTTATTTCTTTCCGAAAAAAACAAAACAACGCAAAACTGATATCTTTTGTCACACTATTAAACGCACGTTTAATAGTGTGATAATAAAAAATAAATAACAAATAGGGGAAACCTCAGGGTCAGGTCTTGTTTATTGCTTTTTATTGAACTTGTTTTATTTATATAGCTCGCATAGGTTGGAACGAACGAAGTGAATCCCAACATTTATTTTAATATGCCACAATGTTGGGTGCGCCAACTATACAGTATACGAACTGTTTAAACATCAGCTTTTCCGCAGCCAACCGACGTTCAAAATTTAAAAGCCAAGATCCGCTATTAGCACAGAACCGCCTTCCGGTTCTAACTCATTTCTGTCCATCGACGATTTATCAATATAACTCACCTTTGCCCCTTTTCGAGTTAGCAAATTGCATATTTTGCAAATTGGTTTTGCCCCATTCCGAGTTAGATTTACCGCACAGTAAAGTACAACACTCACCAAACTGTACCTTATTTTAAACAAGCACCTAGGCAACAATGATGAAGGTGTTTACTGCTAAATACAGAACTTAAAAACTGCACTTATTAAGTATATAACCCCTCTAACCCAGGCAGATCAAAAAACTGAGAGGGTTTACCGTTTTTTACTTGATGTTGATAGTTTAGACGATTGCTGCTGGTAACTAATATACAGTGCTTTTTTGCTCTAGTAATACCAACAAAATGTAGATTCAGCTCTTGCTCCCAGTTGTCGTAATGAACATCCCATGACCCTTGAACAACACGCCTTTTGGGGTGTACCCAGTCATAAAGATCTAAATGATAAACCACATCAAATTCCAGTCCTTTGGATTTGTGAAGAGTCATTACTTGTACTTCATTTTCGTTAATTGGCATGTAATGTTTTAGTAGTTTGCTATCAACACAAATATTATGAATTAGCTCTTTATCTGAATCTGAAACGACACAATCAAAAATACCTTCAGAAATCTTAATAATCGATTCTGCCAACTCTCCATATTCTTTACCTATTACATCAAAAATCAATCTCCGAAGATTAACGACCTGTTGCTCTTGAACTCTTATGTACCGATCAACCGTTTCGATTACATCGTTAATTCTATAATCTTCATTAAGACGATACCGTAATAAACTTGCATACAAGTTAGTGATACGAGTATTTCTTACAGCCAATGGATCTTCATCAAAAATTCTAAAAGGAACTTTTAGCTTTTGCTCTAGAAATTCCAGAGATATATTGTTTCTAACTAGAATACCTATTTTTGAATAAGAGTCTGTTATACCTTTTTCGATAATACCTTGGATAGAGTCACTAACTTGTTCAGACACATTAAGCTGAGTACCTTGATAACTCCATCTATGAACTCTTATTTCATCAGTAGAAATTAAATCGCAAGTTGGATTAAACAATCTGTTTGAATAGTTGGTAATTGAAGGGTGGCACCTGTGGTTTATATTAACTATGTGGTGTTCAAAGACATCAGGCTGCGCAGTTAAACTTGTAATATATTCTGGGTTACTTCCTCGCCACGCATAAATTGACTGCTGTGTATCCCCAACTGCAACACCTGTTAAACCTAGATCTATTAATTTTAAAAATAACATATGTTGAGGTTCAGATGAATCCTGATACTCATCAACATAAAGAGAAGAATACTTTGCTCGAAAGTAATTTTGGCAGGCTAATGAGGTATTTAGAATATGGTTAGCCATTACGCCTAACAGCTCAAGTAAAACATACCCATTTTCATATAAAATCTTAATATCTTGTTCAAATGTTGAATAAATGTCAGTTTTGATGTCACCAGAGTATCCAGAAATGGTAGGAATTTGCTCTTTTAAATTTTGAGGAACTTCATCGAATAATTTGCACTCTACAGCCGAAGAAGAGTGACCAATCAACCGTGCACCAAATGGGTAAATTATTTCACTTAAACAAAAATGATCAATGGTCCCGAAATAACTAGCCTTTAAATCGCACGCACCTTTTTTGCACCGTTGTTTTAATTCTTTGCTGGCCTTTACCGTAAACGTAATACCAATCACGCCCTTATAGTCAGGGAGCGATTGGACTTCATTTCTTATTTTCTCTACGACAACAGTTGTTTTACCGCTTCCTGGGCAAGCAGTAATAACCATATTCGCTCTTGAAGCTATAGCAGCGTCTTGATCAGGGGTAAATTTAAAATCAGCCATACTAAGCTATTGCCCTAGCTACTGCGAATGCTAAGGGCTTTGCCAGTTCACCACTGACCAACTTGGCAAACGCGCCTCTATTTTGTGAAATAAACTCTCGCATTCTAATCGCTTTTTTACCTTGCAAATACTTGATGGCATCTACTACGTCCTCTTTATCTGCGAAAGCTAAAAGCTCGGCTTTCAACTCAAGTGCAATATCATTCTCAAGGTCTATTTTTGATAAGAACATACCATTTGGATTTACTTGGTTAGAAGCATTTTGCCAAGCACCATTATCAACAAGGTCTTGTGATGTAGTATTCGCCGGATAATATGGAGCATTGGGTAAACCCTTTAGAGAAAAACAGCGATTAAACCCTACAGCTCTTTTATCTGTTCTCCCCCTCGTTCCAGAAACGTCATTGTCCGTTCTCAGCACCCAAGGGATTTCCATTGCATCAAGTATCTGGCAATAAACTTTAAATTGAATACCATCAACACATAAGATTGTTATGTTGTAAAAATCTAAATCAAACCCTAATTGGATCGCTAGCTCTTCATAAAACAATTTTTCAGAAGGTCCTTCTACAAGAAATACGCAACTAGCAAAAAAAGCTTCTGCCGGAAGTATGCTCATTCTATACCCCAACTCATCCCATGCATCTGAAATACAATCGGAGCAGCCACCTTTTGCTGCTTTAGAGCCTTCAGCTGTTGAGAAGAGCCGTATAATAGAGTCAGGTTTATAACGTTCAGTTATTTGTGGAGAATGACTGGTGATAATTGTCTGGCCTGGTAATTCATGTATTAAGTAGTCAGCCAGTTTACGTTGTTGATGCGGGTGTAGGTGAGCTTCAGGTTCTTCTACACAATAGAATGTTACTTCATGTTCAGGGTCAAACTCTCTTTGACTTTTTGCCTTCCATAATGCTAACAATATCTGGTTATTTCTCCCATCACCCCCTAGCATTATTTTAGATCCTGAAGTTGAAGCTCCAAGCTCCAAATTATCAATGAACTGATTAACTTTAATGGCTCCTGTATCTAAGTGGACACTATAATCGCCATTTGTATATGATAACTTTTTTAATTCTTCATTAACTACAGATGTTGCGTCTTTAACGTAATTTAGCCCAGCTACTTTATCGTTCACTTGATTTAACTGCCCAGAAATTACATTCATTTCTGCTTGATCGGCAGCCAGGTCAGCCGCTTTAAGATTATCCAGAGATTGCTTTAGAAGTTTTTTCTTTTCTATATTAATGAACTTTTCGAGGTCTCTTCTAGAGCGAACATATCTTAGATTTAAACGCTTTAAATAAAATCTGGATTGGACTAATTCTAACTCGCCTTCTGAACAACCTATGAATATTTGGCAATCCAGTGTTGCTCTATCAGCGACCATTGAAATTACACATTTCCCATCGTCACTCACATGCCCTTTTAAAATAGATAAAACAGCATCCTCTGTGACTTCTGAAAAATATATATTTATTATAAAGGTATCTGGTTGTTCGCCATTCCTGTTGATATAAAAATCAGTTAGTTCAGGTTCTATATCACGGTCTGATAGAGACTTATCCAGCAACAAGCGCAAAGCATAAAGTAAGTTTGTTTTACCAACGTCGTTACTGCCAATCATCAAAGTTCTATCATTAAAACTCACTGATGCGGCTTTAAAATTTCTAAAACCATTGAGGTTTACTTTTTCGATTTTCAAACTATCCTCCTTGCGACTTTTTCTTCATCATACACTGTAAGCTATTCTGCATTGCTACATAAAACGACTAAAGGGCCGCATTGAATTGATTGTACATTATTGTTGGCTAGTAATGGCTGATCATTAAAGTTCATTTATCTTGATTGCAAGGAAACAGAGGGAACCTTACATTTAACTCACTTTTTAACTTTTATAAGCATGCTCTAACTTGTTTCTGTCCATAAAAATGAGTTAACGCAAATACCCTATAGGTCGGCTTTGAGCGAGAAGCAGACGGTCAGATAAACTCGTTTTTGGACAATTATAAGTTAGTGCCGACAGGCGGTTCTGTGCCAAAAGCAGCCCTTGAGTGACTTAGTGATAAAGGCTGCAATGATACGATTGCTGACATTTCACTATTTCTTTTTATGCCTTCTCATTGCCATTAATAGACTGTCATTTAGCTATCGCAACAACTTTGACCTTCTTGAATTGGCGGGCATTTCACTGTTCCATAAGAGCAATATACGCAACAATCGCCTTTCAAAGGCTTTAGGAGAACTTTGCAAGATTCACATTCATAATACCACTGGCAAGCGTTGATTGGCATTTCTTCAGTTTTACTGAAGCCACACTCAGGGCAAGTAATGGTAGAATTTAACTCTATACTTTGCATGTTTGCTCCTTCAAAGGTTTAACAATGTCTAATACGGACATTACAATCATCAAACAAATACCTACATAAAACAAATAAGTGCTCCATTCGTATTGCCATAGTGGATAGAGGGTTAACAAAACCGCTATAGGGCCAATAACCCCAAGAATACCTCTCGCATGATTTTGGTTTTTATACCAGTTATACAAATTTACCAACAATGCCAGAGTTGCAAATATAGGTAACAAGGTATTTACAGCAATTCCCTCAAAGTGAGAGAGAAAGCCTAATCCTAATGCTGATGCTAACGAGCCGAGTGCGGGGAAGCACCCCGTACAACTAAGAGCCGCAAGCCAAACACCACCTGAGCTAACTTTATCTAAAATCTTATTAATCATTTTTAACGTCTAACATTATTTGAATGATTTGAGTATGAACTCCGTAGGTAGGTACGGAGTCAATACTATTTTAGCGAATCGATTATTGGGCAGTGGGATTGATCGTTATTGTTGCGGCATGAATTAGTCATTTCTTTTATGACGACTTCTAAGCGTTGAAGGTCAGCTATCTTATTTTGAATTACGTTCAATTTCAGCAAGCCTAGGGATTCTACTTTGGCACAATCGCCATCCATTGACATCAATGAAGCCACTTCTTTTAGAGTAAAGCCAAGTGCTTTGGCCTTACAGATGAATTGTAATTGTTTGGTGATTGAGTCGTCATAGACACGATAACCATTTTGAGGTTTTTGAGGCTGTTTTATCAAGCCTTCCCGCTCATAAAACCGTATAGTTTCTACGCCTATATCAAGTTCTTTAGCCAACTTGCCTATTGTTTTCATCGTCCAACCATAAAATCAACTTTAATCATGACATTAGTATATCAATACGAAGTAAAATTGCTCGAACTACAATGACTGGTTTTCGCTCTTTTGAGGCATTCGCCTCAACACGTTTTGGGGCAAAGGTGAGTTATATTGATAAATCGTCGATGGACAAAAACGTTTTAGAGTATTCATCGCATTGAGCGGCGAACGAAAAGCCCGATTGACACATGAGCAAAGTAATAAGTAGCCATGCCAACCTACGCAGTTTTGATGTGCAATTAAAAATTGGCATTTTCTTATCAACTTTGCGCATTAAGCGCTCGCTGTCTTTCATTTCCAGCATCTTCGAGGATCATTTTTGCCCCGCGCAACACAACGCACGAAACTATCACACCGATAACCAGATCAGGCCATCGAGAATCGAGCCAAAACACCAAAGCGCCAGCAGAGATAACACCTAAGTTGGCAATCACATCGTTGGCTGAAAATATCCAGCTTGCCCGCATATGCACTTCTTCATTTCTTTGTTTGCGTATGATCACAAGACAAATGACATTAGCAACCAGTGCAACTGCCCCCATAGCCATCATTAGTCCCGATACAGGTTCGCTACCGTAAATTGACCGTCTTACAATATCAATGATAATCAACACACCCAGTGCCATCTGAAAAAAGCCGCTAATTCTAGCCGCATTGGCTTTGTGCAATAGCGATTTACCAATAGCATAAAGGGCAACACCATAGACAACTGCGTCGGCGAGCATATCAAGTGAATCGGCTATTAATGCGGTTGAATTAGCAAGCAACCCGATCCCCATTTCTATAACAAACATTGTCGCGTTTATTCCCAAAAGCCAATACAAAACCTGTCGTTGAGACTGGTCTTTTATTTCAACTTCGCACCCACATCCGCTCATTAGAAACACACTCTTTACTGATGAATAGTATGAGTATAAAGTCTATACTTGGTATAGAGTCAACGGTTAGGAGAAAAAAATGAAAATTGGTGATGTCGCAAAGACGACAGGTTGTAGTATTCAGACCATTCGTTTTTATGAAAAGAAGGGGCTCTTGCCTGAGCTTAAGCGCTCAAGTGGAAATTATCGTGTCTACGACAAGGGGACTATTGAACAACTCCTGTTTATCAAACAGTGTCGTTCATTAGATATGTCTATCATGGAAGTAAAAACGCTAATGGACAGTCGTTCGAGGCCAGATCAGAGCTGTTCAAATATCAATACGTTAATAGCTAAGCATTTATCAGACGTCATTATTCGCATTGAAGAGCTAAACGTATTAAAGTCATCACTCGAAAATATGGCGTCATCGTGTGACCAAGACAAAACCATTAGGGACTGTGGTATTTTAAATTATTTACACACTTAAAATTGTAAGAAGAACACAATTTCACTGTGCGCGCTCACCTTAACTTGTATCTATCGGCTAACATTCGTCATTTGTGTAGATTTATAAGGCAAAAATCAATAGCCTGAACTTTTGATACTGAGTCAGCCATGCATATTCATATGTGGCCCTACAAAGCGATTTACATCGGAATCAGTCCTGATAATGATGTTCATGCACATCATGCTGTCCAAATTTGCAATCAAGTCCTAATTGCTCAGCCCAGCTCCTGATGATAGACCTGTAATATGAATAGCTTATTGGTTGATTGGAGCGGCGTATACTCCGAAACAAATAATCACTGGGTTGCAATTTAACTGTAAGCGCGCATTTAAGCAGTGCGCTTAGCTATAATCGAAGTCTAGCTGCACATTCCACGGCATTAGGTCGGTAAAA